>JAHJIN010000383.1 GCA_018823415.1 Chloroflexota bacterium
GCCCTCAACCCCCAGCAGCGGGCCGCCGTGGAGCACCCCCCGGGGCCAGTCATGGTCACGGCTGGGCCTGGGACCGGGAAAACGCGCGTCCTGGCCCAGCGCGTGGTCCACCTGGTCCGCACCGAGGCCGCCGCCCCGGAGACCGTCCTGGCTGTGACCTTTACCCGCCAGGCTGCCCGCGAGATGCAGGCCCGCCTGGCCGAGGCCCTGCCCCACGGGGCCGGCGCGGGCATCACCGTCTGCACCTTCCACGCCCTGGGCCTGGATATCCTGCGCACCGAGGCCGGCGGGCTGGACCTGGGCCTCCAGCCCCGCTTCTCCGTCTACGGCAACGGCCAGGGCGATGCCATCCTGCGCCGGGCGCTGCAGCAGGCCGGCGCGGCGGAGCGCTACTGGCCCCTGGATCAGGTGCGCGGCCACATCGCCCGGGCCAAGGCCCAGCTGCGCACCCCGGCGGAACTGCTGGCCCAAGCCCGCGAGCCCCGGGCTCAGACCCTGGCCCGCATCTACCAGGCCTACCAGGAGGGCCTCCAGGCGGCCAACGCCGTGGACTATGACGATCTGCTGGCCCTGCCGACGCGCATCTTGTTGGGCGACCGGGACGCCCAAACCTACTGGGGCGAGCGTTACGCCCACGTCCTGGTGGACGAGTTCCAGGATACCAACCCCCTCCAGTACGTGTTGGTCCAGGCCCTGGCCGGCGCGCACCGCGATGTCACCGTGGTGGGCTCCCCGGCCCAGTCCATCTACGCCTGGCGCGGGGCTATCGGGGTCCAGGCCCTGGCGCGGTTCCAGGGAGACTTTGAGCCGCACGAGGTCGTCCTGGAACAGCACTACCGCTGCAGCGCCACCATCCTGGCCGTGGCCCAGGCCCTCATCCAGGGCCGGGACTATGGCGAGCAGGCGCTGCGCACGGATAATCCCCCGGGCGACCCTATCACCGTGGTCGCCGCCGCCACCGACGTGGGCGAGGCCCGCTTCGTGGCCGGGGAGATCCAGTGCCTGGCGGAGCAGGGCACCCGCTACCGTGACATGGCCGTGCTCTACCGTACCCGGGAGCAGGGCCATCTGCTGGAACGGATGTTCCTGGATGCCCGCCTCCCCTACGTCATCGTGGGAGAGCGCCTCTTCTTCCAGCGCCAGGAGGTCCAGGTGGCCTTGGGCTACCTGCGGCTGGCGCTCAACCCCCGGGACGCCGTGGCCCTGGGCGTGACTCTGAACGCCCCACCGCGCGGGTTCGGTTACAACAGCAAGGGTCGCGAGGCGGTCCAGGACCGCTTCGGGGGCGTGACGTTGGAGAGCCTGCAGGGGGCCGACCGGGGCCGGCTGGCCCCGTGGCAGCAGGAGCGACTGGCCGAGTACCTGGGCCTGGTCACGGAGCGGCTGCCGAACGCTGCTGCGCGCTTGCCGGCGGATGCGCTGCTGGACTATGCCCTGGCGCAGTCCGGCTATGTCCGCTGGCTCGCCGGTCGGTCTCACGCCGAGCGGCGGGAGGCCAGCCTGCGCATCCTGCGGGCCATCGCCAGCCACCACAGCCACCGGCCGCCGGCCGAGTCCCTGGCCGAGTTCCTGGCCGAGGTGGAGGAGCTGGACACCGTGGACGACTGGGAGTTGGACAACGTCCGAGACCTTGCGGGTGAGGATGGTGGCGACGAACTGGGGGCCGTGGTGTTGAGCACGCTGCACGCGGCCAAGGGCCGGGAGTACCGGGTCGTGTTCATCGTGGGCTATGAGGAAGGGCTGCTGCCTCACTACCACAGCCTGGGCACCCGGCTAGAGCTGGAGGAGGAGCGCCGCCTGGCCTACATGGGACTGACCCGGGCCCAGGAGCGGCTGTATCTCTCCTTCGCCCAGGGCCGCCAGCACCGGGAGGGCGAGTCCCCCTACGGGGTGGGGCGACCGTCACGGTTCCTGGGGCAGTTGCCCCGGCATCTGATGACGCTGCAGCGGGTAGGAGGGTGAACACATGAAAATCGGACCCGAGGAGATTGCGCGAGTGAAAGCAACCCACGCCATCGCCGACGTCGTCGCGGGCTACGGGGTGGCGCTGCGCCGGCGGGGCCGGGGCCTGGCCGGGCGCTGCCCCTTCCACGACGACCGGACGCCCAGCCTGATGGTGTGGCCCCAGGAAGGGCGGTTCAAGTGCTTCGGCTGCGGCGCGGGCGGAGACGTCATCGCTTTCGTGCAGCGGGCGGAGGGGTGTGACTTTCGGACGGCTGTGGCGCACCTGGCATCGTGGTGCGGAGCGCGTGGCGCGTGGCGCGGCACCGCGCTTCCCGCTACTTGCTCTCCGCTACCCACTGTACGGGCTGCGCTGGGGCCGGTGCGCGTACGTCACATCTCCGTCCCGCCCCCGCCGCCGGCACTGGACGACGAGGCCGTGGCCATTCTGGACGCGGCCGCCGATGCTTACCACCACTTGCTCCTGGACACACCATGGGCGCTGCAGCTACTGGTGGCACGGGGTTTGGGCCTGGATACCGCTCGGGCCTATAGGATCGGTTATAGCGACGGCCAGCGGCTGGTGCCGGCCCTGACTCGCCGGGGACTGCCCGTCCAGCGCGCCCGGGAGTTGGGCCTGCTCACCGGCTGGGGCGAACGGTTCGCCCACCGGCTCACTTTCCCGGTGGCCCAGGTGGGGCGCACGGCCTTCATGATGGGCCGGCGCACCCGCAAGGCAGACGAGCCCAAGTACCTGGGTCTGCCTCTGCCCAAACCGCTGTACATCGGCGGCAGCCCGGATGCGCGGGCGGCCATCATCGTCGAAGGCCCCTTCGACCTGTGGCTCCTGCACGAGTGGGGCTACGGTGCGCGGTACGTCCTGGTGGCCCTCCTGGAGGC
>JAHJIN010000384.1 GCA_018823415.1 Chloroflexota bacterium
CGAGATGGTGGTCGCCGGCGAGGCGCTCAACGGCCAAGAGGTCCTGGAGAAGGTCCGGGCCGAAGCGTGGGATGTGGTCGTACTCGACATCGCGATGCCGGGCCGCGGGGGGCTGGACATTCTCAAAGAACTGAAGCACGAGCGGCCCCAGCTCCCGGTGCTGGTGTTGAGCATGTATGCCGAGGACCAATTCGCAGTGCGCGTCCTCAAAGCCGGCGCCTCCGGCTATTTGACCAAAGACAGCGCGCCCGATGAATTGGTCAAGGCCGTCCGCAAAGTCGTGAATGGCGGGAAATATGTCAGCCCCTTTTTGGCCGAGAAACTGGCCTCTGAGATCAACACGGACTCGATCCGGCTGCCGCACGAGACGCTGTCTGACCGGGAATTCCAGGTGCTGCGCCTGATCGCGACCGGGAAGGCCGTCAAGGAAATCGCCGCGGAACTCGCACTCAGTACCAAGACCATCAGCACCTACCGGGCGCGCATCCTGCACAAAATGAACCTAACCACCACCGCCGAGTTGATCCATTACGCCATGCGGAACCGCTTGATCGAGTAGCCCGGCACTGTCGTCCGCACGCTATGCGCACTGCGTGTGCCAGACAGTTCTTTCGACAAGACCCCCCGGGCATTTGCCACGACAGCTCAACATGGCTCTCTAGTTCTTTAGCAGTGCGGCAGTTTGGCCTTTCCCACTCCCTCCCACTCCCCCTTTTCCCCTTCCGCCCGAGATGTAGGACAAACACCTACAAAAGAATCAGCCGGCTGCCTACAAAGGAATCAGGCTGCCACTGATACCCCCCAGCATGTCCAGCGTGTATACTATTAGTTGATGAACAAGCTTACAGTTTTTATTACCGACGATTCAGCTACCATACGCGAACGGCTGGTCACCCTGACGTTGGACCTGCCGGGCATAGTTGTGGTAGGGCAGGCCCAGGATGCGCCGGAGGCCCTGGCCGCCATTCGCCGGACCCGGCCCGACGTCGTGATCCTGGATATTCGGATGCCGGGAGGCAATGGCATAGATGTATTGCGCCAGTTGAAAAAGATGAAACCGGCTCCTCAAGTCATCATGCTCACCAACTATGCCTACCCGCAGTATCGCCAAAGATGCAAGGCAGCCGGCGCGGACTTTTTCTTTGACAAGTCCGCAGAATTCGACCAGATCCCGCCAGCACTGGAACAGTTGCGCCAGGGTTTGCGGGCCGAATCTGACGCAGACGGCTGACCGGCTCATCCCGGCCGGGGTTGGTCTCCCGGTGGGGAAACGGATGAGCCCCGGCGTACACGGGGAGCAGCTTATCGGAAATATCCAGGAGGATCACACCATGAACAGGGACGTATTCGAAGGCCAGTGGAAGCAAATGCGGGGTCAAGTCAAAGAGTGGTGGGGCAAACTCACCGACGACGACCTGGATCGGGCAGCAGGCAAGTCCGAGCAACTCATCGGCCTGCTCCAAGAGAAGTATGGCTACACCCGCGAGCGCGCCGAAGAGGAATTCGACCGGCGGCTGAAGGAGCATGAAGGCCGCCCGTAGCGGCTAACCGCGATTCATCGTCAGGGTTTGAGCAATTTCCTGATGGCTCAAACCCGGACACAGGAGAAGGCAGAATGGGCAAGCATAGCCAAGAACATGAGAACGACGCCAAGCATGTCGGGGGCTTTTTAGCCGGCGTGCTGCTCGGTGGCCTGGCTGGCGCGGGAGCGATGCTGCTGCTGGCGCCGCAATCAGGGAAAAAGACCCGCGCCCAAATCCAGGAGAAAAGCATAGAACTGCGCGATCAGACGACCGACGCCATGGAAGACGTGGTGGCGCGGGCCGGCGGCAAAGCCCGCCAGGTCACGGACAGCGTACACGAGAGGGCTAAAGAACTAGAGCAACGTGGTCAGGATATAATCGACGACCAAAAGGAACGTTTTTCCGCACACGTCGAAACTGGAAAAACGGCAATCCGAGGCTCCCGAGACTGATTGCGACCGGCAAGTCAACTACCACCCGGTCGGTCAACCGGGTGACAGCCAATAAATCATCCGAGAAAGGAGGAAACCCATGTCCATTTTGTGGTTGATCATCATAATTCTAGTCGTGCTGTGGCTGCTTGGCTTTTTGGGGCCGCGCGTACTTCCCAGCATCCCACGGACCGGCAGCGTCGTCCACATACTGCTCGTCATCGCGGTCATCCTCATCATTTTGAACCTGTTGGGGATCGTAAACTTCTAAAGCTGTGGGGGACCGCATAGATCCGCTGCGGAGTTGAGGTGAGCGCCAGTGAGCCATTGGCCGCTGGCGCCCAAAGAACTACTCGTGTTCAAGGAGGTAACCAAGATGGGCCTGCTAGCGTGGTTGGTTGTCGGTTTGATTGCCGGTTTTCTGGCCGGCCTGTTCGTGAAAGGATCGGGCTTTGGCCTGATTGGTGACATCATCGTCGGCGTTGTTGGCGCGCTGGTGGGTGGCTGGCTGGCAGCCACGTTCCTCAATATGCCGGATGCGATCACCGGGTTCAACCTCACCACGATCGTGGTGGCGTTCGTTGGCGCAGTTATCTTGTTATTCGTCGTCCGCTTGTTTTCGCGCGCTCGGCGCTAGTCGCGGTATTACGAATCGCACTTCTCACACAAGAGTGCGGTAAAAGTCAAGTCGAGATCGGAGGCGTAAAACGCACCTAAATAACCGAAATTGGGACGCCTGGGATCAAGCCTGCCCATCACGATTTTTTCGCTCATGGGGGCTACG
>JAHJIN010000385.1 GCA_018823415.1 Chloroflexota bacterium
AAAGCCGGGATGTTGTAGAAGGCAATAAAGCCCAGGATCAAGAGCGGGGTGCCGATGACCAGCCAGGGGCGGCGGCGCCCCCAGCGCGTGCGGGTTCGGTCGGAGAGAAAGCCATAGACGGGGTTGTCAAGGGCGTCGATGAAGGCATAGATCAGCATCATGGCCGCCCACTGGGTGGTCGTCACCCCCAATCCGAGCACATAGTAGGTGAACGCAAAGGTCTTGAGCATGTTGATCGGGATGGATGTGCCAAACATGCCGATGGCATAGTTGAAGGATTTCAGGCGCGGTTCAGACATTGAGGAAACCTCCTGGTATAATGACGGCTAATGGCTAAACCCCAGCCGGCCGTACGTGCTGGCTGCGCGATTTGGCAGGCGCTGTCGATCGAATCCGCGGTTTATTCCATCCCGGCAACGTAACCCACCAGGTCCGCAACCAGGCGCTGCACCGCGTGGAACGAGGGGGCCCGGGCTCCAGTGCCCTCGTCCAGGTACAAGCGGCGATTGACCTCGATCATTACCGATGACACGCGCCGGTCCGTGTGGTAGTGTTTCAACGGCACGTACGTGCCCCGGTAGGGCCGGTTCCGAGTTGTCCGCAGCCCCCGGGTCGCGCAGAATCCCTCGACGAGCCGGGCCAGCGGTTCCGGCGTGTGGACCGCATCGGTGCCGAGGCAGATGTCTGGGCGGTCCGGGTCCTGGTCCAACTCGCAAGGCAGCGGGCGCGATGGGAACGAGTGACCGTCCAGGATCAGGCAGCGACCAAAGGCCGCCAGAAGCGTGTCCACCTCCCGCTCGATGGCGCGGTGATAGGGCCAGTAGCAGCGTCGTAGCAGGGCCGCCCGCTCCGTCGCCGTCGGCGGCGTCCGCAAGGGTGCCCCGGTGGAGGTCCGGGTATATATAACGCCCATGCCGACGGCAGACATCTCTTCCTGGGCGTCGTCGGCGAAGCGCTCCGGGTCCACCACCAGGCGGCTGCACTGGTAGACCACGGCGACGCCGCCGGCCGCGCGCACCGCCGGGGCGAAGAGTTCGTGCGTGTACCAGTCGGTGAGCGCCAGCAGTTCCCGCTCAAGTTCGGCAGTGCCCAACAAGATAGCCGGCCGCAGGTCCGGCGGGATGGGCGTGGCGCTGTGGGGGATGTGGGCCAGCAGCGGGACCCCGACGTGGCCCGGGCTGATGGTGCCCACCTCGGCCAGCGTAGTCATGACCCGCTACGTCCCGCCGCCAGAGGCCGGCGGCAGCCCATAGCCCAGCTCGCGCAGCGCGCGACGGAAGGCGCTCTCGGATTCCGCCGGCACTACCAGATACCGATCCCCGGCCAGCAGACACAGCGACCGCAACCGGCCGTCGTTCGCGATGAGTTGCGCCAAGACCGTGTCTTCGGCCTCGATGAGTCGGGCCGGGCCCCGGTCGGCCAGGCGCGCGGTCCGGTCGGCTACGTCCTGAAAGAACACCGCCACGTTGTCCGGCAGGCGGCCCCCGGCCCGGGCCGCCAGGAACGCCTGGATGTCGGCGACCGGGTGCCCCTGTTCCAGCGCTGCCAGCAGCCGGGCCGGCTGGATCCGCCATACCGCGTCGCTGGTCTGCTCGGCGAACAACTCCAGGAACAGCACGTCGGCCGGCGACAGGGGAGCGGTGGCTACCACGTCCCGATTACAGGGACTGTTTAGCGGTCCCAACGGCGTCCAATAAGTCTCTTCCGCTTTTTTGTGGTACACTATCCCCGCATCTTGATGGCGGGGGTAGCGATGGTTGCACCGGTCGAGTTATCCGACTGCACCTTATCAACTGAACACCAGGCTCTGGTGGACGCCCTCAACGCCCTGCTCGCCTGGCTGCCCAACGAGGTCAACCCCGAGGTGGGGCGGCGCTTGGCGTTGGTCCTCTTGGAAGCAGCTGACGTCGCGCCGCAGGCTGTCCTGGCCCAGGCGACCGGTTTCGCACAAACCCGCTCGGTGCGGGCCTACAAGCAGCGGCTGCACGAGGAAGGGCTGGCTGGGCTGTTTGACCGGCCCATCCCGGGTCGGCCAGCAGTGACCACGCAACCGGCCGTCGAGAGCGCCTTCATCCAGGTGCTCCTGCGCGCCGTGATCGCCGAGCGGGCGATACCCGACGATGCGACCTGGGCGGCCCAGGTGAACCAGGTGCTCGAGCCGGGCCAGGCACCCGCGGCGGGCCCGGTCACGGCGGCCATGATCGAAACCCTGCGCTTGCGGTGGGGCATCCAGCGCCCCGCGCTGCGCCAGCAGTTGGGCGCGGTCCCCCCGGCAGCGGCCCCAGACCCGGCGCCATTGGGGCGCACCCAGGTCGGTGGGGCCTTTATCCTGGCCATTTTGCTGCTGGAAACAGGTTGGCTGCGGTTCGCTCAGCTACTGCCACTGGCCCCCGGCTATACTGTTACCGCCACCCAATGGCTGCTGACCGCCCTGTTCGCCGTCATCTTTGGGGTACGACGGGCCTTGCACCTGGATGACGTGTGCGACATCGGGTTTGCCCTGCTCACCGGCCGGCCGCGCCCGCTGACCCACGGCACCTTCCAGCATTGGCAGCGGGCCGTCCCGGCTCCCGCCGCCGCCGACTTGTACCAGGCCACCGCCGCGCAGGAGGTGCAGGACGTGGGTCCCGGCACCCGCCGCATCAGCCTGGACGGCCACAATTTGCCGCGCTACACCCAGGTGGTGGACCTGGTCAAGGGCCAGATCGGCAACACGGGGCGGATCCATAAAGCCGAAGAAATGGT
>JAHJIN010000386.1 GCA_018823415.1 Chloroflexota bacterium
GCCAAGCGCCAACCCCCCTACCGGGTCCAGCCGACCACCCGGCGCCCGGTCAGCCGTCTCAAACTGCTGCGGGTGCGCCGCCAGATCAGCACTCAGACCCTGGCCTACGCGGCGGGTATCCCAATCCAGTTGGTGGAGAAATACGAAGAGGGCCGGGTGCGCATCCCGCCCCAGCACCGCGGGCGCCTGGCCTACGCGCTCAACGTGGGTATTGAGGATGTCCCCGAGCGCGAGAACCTGTACCCGGTGCAGATGCCGCCCGAGGCCGTGGAGGGCTGGGCCTGGGTACAGGCGTTCGACGAGCAATGGACCGTCGCGGTCAGCCTGGTCAGCGGCCAGGTGCTCCAGGGCGTCATCCAGCACCTGGGCGAGGCCGGGGTGCAGCTGGCCCTGGCCGACGGCCGGTCCCGGTTCGTGTACTATCACGCCGTAGCGGCGTTTGGCGCGGCGGAGCCCTCGGCCGAGTAGGCCGGGCGCTCCCGCGATCCCACGGGCATATCCGCAGAACCGGGTCCCGGCCCGTGGCGTAGCACACTGAAGAATCGCTGGCATCAGGTACGATGGGGCAGTTCCGTCCTGGGACCGCCCGGTCTGACTGCGCCGGCGAGTCGTTCAGTGGAGCCGGCCGGTTGGTGGCTGGCAGAGGAGAGCCGCAATCGGCTCTCCTCTGGCCGCGACCATCGGCCAGAGCATCCTGGCCAGCCATATCCGAATCACGGATCTCGGTCTGGACTATGCACACTTACAGTCACATAGCGAAGCATCTATCAAATAGGAAAACAACGAAACCAGAAGCACGTCAGCCGGCATGAGGCCCGCGCCTCATACGCCAGTGGGTTCCATGCTCACAAACTTAAGAGGTGCAAACCCATGGCGTTACTTCTGACTGTCTCATCACGAACCTGTGTTCTGTGTACCGCGCCCCACTCAGCGGACTATGCCTGCGTTCTCAACGTACTGGATGAATCCCAGCAGCGGCTGGGCCTGCTGGACGTGGCGGTACACATGACCTGCCTGTTGGCCGCCGGATGCGGCACGGTCTGGTCGTGGGACCAACTGCCGTCCGATCTGCGCGGCCAGGTGTGCGAATGGCACCCGGTCGAGACCCGCGCGGCCTACGTGCGTGACCTGGTGATTTTTGAGCGATATTTTCCCCTGTTGGCGCGCGAGCGCGATGATCTCGCCGCTGGCCTGGATAGTGGACGTGAAGAACCACTGCGCGGCCTGGTGATCGTGCGCCAGGGTGTACAGCGGCCCGTGGATACGCTACTGCGGCTGCGCGCCGGGGCCAGTCAAACGGCCGCGGTGGTCTGAGCCTATTGCCCGAGAGTAATCTTTTCTGGTTGGTAGAGCGTGGGGGCGTGGCTCCGGTATCCGGGGCCACGCCCCCACGCTCTACTATCGGTGGGACTATTAATCGGGAAAGGAGGTCAGCACGGCGCGGCGCACGTCAGGCACCACACACGCCAAGCCCCTCGGCATATCCGAGGGGCTTGGTATCTACTACCACAAGGGGGAAAATAACATGCAAGCATCAGTCCTATCGGAGAACCTGGCCCGGGCCCTGACCATCGTCGGCCGGGCTGTACCACCACGGACGACGCTGCCCACGCCAGGCGTGGGCAGCGTCCACATCGAGACCGCCGCGGACTATCTGGTGGTGCGCGGCACCAACCTGGACATTGGAATACGCTACAAGGTCGGCGCGCAGGTCGCCGAAGCGGGGAGCGTGGCCGTCCCGGCCAAGCTCCTGGCGGACTTTTGCGGCGCGCTGCCGCCAGACCGCCTGGACCTGACGACGAAGAAGGATACCTTGTGCCTGGCCTGCGGGCCATACCAGGCCAACATCAAGGGCATGGATCCGGGCGAGTTCCCGGCTTTCAGCAAGGCGGCCGGGGCGGCGTTCGAGTTCGACGTCGACCAACTGCACCAGGCCATCGGCCGGGTAACGATGGCCGCCGCATCTGACGAGTCGCGGCCCATCCTGACCGGGGTACTATGCGAGGTCAACGAGGGCCAGATGACGCTCTCGGCGGCTGACGGGTTCCGCCTGTCCATCGCCACTCTGTCGGTGCCCTACGACGGGACCCACACGGCCATCATCCCCGCCCGGGCTTTTGACGAACTGGCCCGGGTCACCAACGGCGCCGAGACGGTGAGCGTTATTCTCGGCCAGGACCACGTGTCCTTTACGACGCCCCAGGTTGAGCTGACTGCCCGGCTCATCGAAGGCGCCTATCCCAACGTCAAGTCGATCATCCCGGCGGACAGCCAGCGTTGGGTGCGTCTGAACGTAGCCGACATGGTGCAGGCCGCCCAGCTGGCGGGCCTGTTCACCGATAGCGACCGCGCCATCTGGATCGCCATCGAGCCGGCGGGCCGGTTGGTCGTCACCAGCCGGAGCGATGCCAGTGGCAACCAGCAGAGCGAGATGGAAGCCGTCGTGGATGGGATGACCGCAGGGATGCAGGTAGGCCTCAACGCCAAGTTTTTCCTGCAGTTGCTCAAAGCCATGGGGGGGCAGGCTGAGCTCGACTGGCAGCCCGACTCCCAAGCGCCCAGCGTGTTCCGTCCTGCGGACGGCAACGGGTTCACCCATGTGATCATGCCCATGCAGATGGCGGGGC
>JAHJIN010000387.1 GCA_018823415.1 Chloroflexota bacterium
CCAGCAACGGCACGAGCACGGATGGCCTGGTCTACCTGTTGGGCGACCACTTGGGCAGCACCAGCCTGACCCTGGACCCGGTGGACGGGGACAAGCTGACCGAGCTGCGGTACAAGGCCTACGGTCAGACCCGCTACGCCAGCGGGACCACCTCCACCGCCCGGCGCTTTACAGGACAAATCGAAGACGATTACATTAACTTGTACCAGATGGGGGATCGGTGGTATAATGCCGAACTAGGCAGATGGATCAGTCCTGATCCCATTATACCAGAACCAGGCAACCCCCAAAGCCTCAACCGGTATTCGTATGTCGTAAACAATCCTCTGCGGTACACCGACCCAACCGGGCATTTGCCCGAAGCTTCAGTTCATGGTGAGCCTGCTTATGATGAGCCACCGCCACCCCAAGTCCCCCCTTCACCACCTGATGGAGATCCAGCAACTCCATTCGTAGTTGGTTGGGAGTGGTTGACAGGCCAAGGCCCCCGGCGTCATGAATTCCGGGATGGCGATCCTTTTTTGGAAATGTTGAAGAAGCATGAGCATATCGAGGATGTGCGAGAGGTAATTGTAGGTAAAGTTCTAACATACAACTACCGTTCTGGAGCAGAGCCCAATGACCTACAAGGATTGGAAGGGGTTCCCAAGTATTTTAGGGATTACACAGTTTTGCTGACGTTTGGACAAACAGGAAACTTGGCTGTAACTTTTCTAGGTTCCTACACCCTGTACTATTACGTTGTGAGTGTTGATCGGGATGCTGGCACTGCTGAGATTCTCTTTCATGTTAGTAACGCGTCGAGCCTTGCATCTGCTACACGCCCTCCGGTCATCGGCTATATGCCATTTTGGCAAGACCACATTGCACCCGTGATCAATGGCATTGTCTCAGGTAGTGGTCCAGCATCGACGGTAACGCAGGCCTTTTGGTGGACTGAGACTGTAAGCTTCAAATAATAAAAGAAAGGTCTATACTCATGCTCAGAGGCAAGAAACTGTTTTTCGGCTGGATCGTTTGTTTGTTACCTATTGGACTGGCAGCTTGCATGCTATCTCCGAAACCTTCGCACGAAGACATTGTTGGGCTGTGGGTAGAGCGTAGAGAAAGCCCCAGCACTGCAGATCTCACTCCTCACGCATCTTTCAACTTTTCTGCAGATGGGCGCTTTGAGGCCACTGATCTTCCAAGAGAATACTTTACATTCCCAGGTCCAAGGATAAGTAGTGTCTCTGGCTCATGGCAACTAGATATTTCATCCCCAGATCCATTTGCTTTCCACAGAGTGAATCTAGTATTTGATCGATCAAGAGACAGTTATGCTTTCGAGAGCAATTTGTTTGTTTCAACTGATGGACATGGATATATACTTTTCGCATGGTACGGGGACGAAAGTAACCGAATTACTTTCACCAAGGGACAAGGCAAAACACCGTAGCTGTCATCGTCATGCTGTGGGCAGGGTGGGCAACTCGGAGCGCAGCGGAGAGTTGTCCACCCTGCCCACAGCCTCTTAACTTGCGCCTCGTCCGCTATTCTTCCCCCTCCCCCAGCGCCAGGATGGCGGCCCGTAGGGCCTGCACTACCTCCCGCTGGGCGTCGTTGAGTGTGCCCGTGCCCAGTGTGTCCACCAACGCCAGCAACTCCCCGCTCGTGGGCGGGTCCACCGTACTCTCGCCCAGCGCCAGCCGGCTTTCCACTTCCCGCATGGCCCGGTAATAGTCGGCGGCCAGGGTGCCGTCGTAGAGCCGGGCGTAGCCCAGTGTGGTGTCAATGTGCTTGTGCCCTAAAATGGTCTGCACGGTCAGGATCGGTGCGCCAGCGTTCAACAGCAGCGTGGCGCAGGAGCCCCTCGCTACGCTCGGGAGGCTGCGCACTGGCGTAGCTGGTGCGGCGTCACCTGCACCCCGCAGCGCCCCCCGTAGGTGCGCAAGCGGTCGTAGCAGTAGGTGTGGCTCAAGGGCCGGTGGCTGTAGAGAAACAAGTGATCGGTGCCCACTGGGACCGGGCCGCGCACCGCCAGATAGTCGCGCAGCGCGTCTACCGTAGCGGCACTGAGGGGCACCACGCGGTCCTTGAGGCCCTTGGCTTGCTCCAGGCGCACCCGCGCGGCGGCCAGGTCCACGTCTGGC
>JAHJIN010000388.1 GCA_018823415.1 Chloroflexota bacterium
GATCTGGCAGAGGTGGCCACCCAGGTCGCGGCCATCCGCGCCGCGGCCGGCGACCAGGTGATCCTCGTGGCCGGCGGGCCGCACGCGACCGGCGACCCGGCCGGCACCCTGGGCCTGGGCTTTGACGTGGCCGTGCGCGGCGCCGGCGAGGAGGCCTTCCCGGCCCTGGTCGATTGCCTGATGCGCGGCGGCGACCTGGCCCCGGCCCATATCCCGGGCCTGGCCTACGAGCGGGGCGGCATCCTCAGTGTGGGCCACCGCGCGCCAGCGGTGGACCTGGACCGCTACCCGCCTTTTTCCCTGCCCCGCCGCGTCTTTGGCGCCATCGAGATCAGCCGCGGCTGCCCCCACGCCTGCGCCTTCTGCCAGGTGCCTGGGCTCTTTGGCACCCGCATGCACCATCGCCGCGTGGAAAGCATCGTGGCGGCCGTGGACCAGGCCCAGGCCGCCGGCTATTACCGCGACTTTGCGCGGTTCGTCACACCCGACGCCTTTGCCTACGGCTCGACCTACGGCCGCACTGCCAACCCGGCGGCCATCCAGGAGTTGCTCCAGGCCCTCCGGCCGCGTTTTGCCCAGCTCTACTTTGGCTCGTTCCCGTCGCAGGTGCACCCCCTCACGGTGACGCCGGAGACGGTGGCCCTGGTGCGCCGCTACTGCGACAACGACAATCTGGCCATGGGCGCGCAATCCGGCTCGGACCGGCTGCTGCGGGCGCTGGGCCGGGGGCACACCGTGGCCGACGTGCGGCGGGCCGTGCAGTTGACCCTGGGGGCTGGCTTGCGGGCCTACGTGGACCTGATCTTTGGGCTGCCCGGAGAAACTGAGGAGGACCAGGCCGCCTCCCTGGCCCTGGCCGAGGAGCTGGCCGGCCGAGGGGCTATCATCTGCGGCCATGCCTTCATGCCCCTGCCCGGCACCCGGTTGGCCGGCGCGCCGCCGGGCGTGGTGCCCGAGGAGGCCCGCCGACTGCTGGGCCGGCTGGCCCAGCGGGGGCTGGCCCTGGAGACCTGGCGGCCCCAGGAAGGCTATGCCGCCGAGATGGCCGCGCAGCGGCTGGCGGCGTAGGGAGACCATTGTGGCCGATCGAATAGCCGATCTGTTTCAGGAATGGCACAAACTGGGCGGCGCGGTACTGCTCGCCAGAGCCGATGCGACCTTGTCGCCGCGGGCACCAGAGCAAGTCATTGCCGAGAGCACCGCGTATTGCCGTGATTCCGGACGACTCACCTGGATCGTGCTCGATTGGCTGGTCGGTCATATCGATCAGGTCGATGAGCAGTTACTGTTACGGAGAACAGAGGAGATCGGGGATCTGTCTGTGCTGGGCGTTCTCTGCGATACGGCATACCAGAGAAATCCCCATCCCAGATTCCAGCGGATTGCTCGGGCTTGCCCACCCCATGACAGGCTTGAACCTTTCTTCCATCGCGTGGCTCGCAGTCCATTGGCGACGCGCTTGACGCAAGAGCAGCCGTTGGCCGTGTTTCTCAGATGGAACTACCTGTGCAACGAACTGCGGCATCTGTAGCACCCAGAATGCGGTTATACGGCACCCCGCGACGTGGCCGCTGCTAGAGTTATTTTGGCGCGGGGATTGAACGAACTGGCTCGGACTGAGTCACCGGCGTAAAGGGTTCCCGCAAAGTGCGACGATGCTCGCATCGCTCGTTCCGCCCCCGCAGAGCCCTGTGGGATACTTTGCGATAGCAGGGAGCTATGCTCTCGGTCGCCGGATGCCCCTCGATTCATCGGGGGGAGGAAGTCACTACTACCAGGCATTCTCGGTCTAGCCTGACGCACGTAAGGCGCGCTGCCGGATGCACCAGGAGCCGCCCGTCTGCACCTCGCAGACCGCGGCGGCTCCCACAACCAAGTCGGGGCGGAGCCGGACTGGCGTTCGCAGCGCCAGCCCAGCCCCTTACCAGCCCGTTGATCTCCCCAACGGGCCGGCTGGCCCCATTATACCATCCTGAACAGGATCGTTCAATGGGGCCGGCCAACTATTGCAAAACCAGAGTTGCGCTGGATTTGACCTGACCGTCAGCACCTTGACCAACTAGACGTGATTTTCTCGGGAACGAGACTGGACTGGCGTTCGCGGCGCCAGTCCAGCCCCTGACCCGCCTGCTGATCTCCCCGGCAGGCGGGCCGGTCCCATCTGACCGCCCCAGCAGTACATTGGCGGGGCGGAACAGGGCCGGCCTAGCCTGATGCTGGGCCGGCCCTGCTGTTTTGGAGAGCCATCATGGATACTGCCAACTTTTTCGCGACCCTGACCCCGGGCCACAGTCCCCAGGACGCCTGGGCCCGGCTGCACCACGACCTGCGCCGCGGCGCACGCCACGACCAGCTGGGCGCGGGCATCCTGGCCCGCAACGGCGACCTGCGCGCCTTCGCCTACCCCGAGGGGGCCTATGTGGCGCGCGGCTCAGGGACCGTCAGCTTTGTCCAATGGGTCCTGGGCACCGGCGTTGACCTGGAACCGGATCCAGAAACGACCGACATCGCCGACGAGGCCCTGGCTGCATTGGTCCGCGGCCAGCCGCGCCTGCTGGCGACGGCCCTGGCGATCCGCAGTCAGAGCCAAACCCCGGCGTCGCCGGTCGGTTACATCGAGCTGCCCGAGCCAGAACCTAAGCACGACCCCCAACAGCCCCGGTTTGCCGAGGCTGCCCGCTACCACGAGGTGCTGGGCCAGCAGGGCCAGCGGTTCTACGTGTTTTTCGGCTGGGTCCACGACCAGTATCGGCACGACGCCAGGAGGGATACATGGGTTTAGGTGTTTATTTCCGCGAAGACATTGCGCACGTGTTGCGCGGCGTAGGCGACGGCGTCGAGTCGCTGGTGGCCCAGCGGGGCCTGGTGGATAGCGAGGACGCGGCGTATGTGGCCGGGTATCGCGCTGCGCTGCGGGCTGTGGCCACCGGCCTGGGGCTGGGCCCGACCGAAATCAGTGCCTTGCCGGCCCGCCCCATGGTGTGGGTGGGCTCCCTGGCCGTACTGGAGGAGGCCTGAGATGATCTACCTTGGCCCCATCATCATCGGCGTCGGGTGCGGGGTGCTGGCCAGTATCCCGATCAGTTTTGGCATCCTCTGGTTGCTGGGCCAATTGTCGCACCACGGCCCACAGGTGCCAGACTGCCGGCCGGCCCTGATTATCTATGTCCGGCCAGAAAGGAACGCTGATGACCGACCATCTGTACTTGTGCCCGGCCTGTGGCCGGAGTTTCACGCTGACCAACTCGGACCAGATCCCCGACCACGCCTCGGGTCGGGGCTGTAGCTACCAGGGACCGGGCCAACGGCTGACCTTCACCGGGGCCGAGGTCGCTCAGGGCGTCAGCGTGGCGATACTTACAGCCTACACTGACGACGAGGCCGCCCGGCGGGGCCGCGCGGGGGGCCAGCCGCCCTTTACTGTGGCCCACGTCCAGCTCGCCGAGCCGGCCGCCCTACCCCACCGCTGCCCGCAATGCGGCAGCGCGGACATCGAGCCAGCCGACGACGGCGAGCTCTGGCGACCCTACCGCTGTCGAGGCTGCGGTTACGTCACGTCAGAGCCCGGATTCATGCCCACGCTCGGGGACCTGTTGCGGTTTTGGGCGGCGACGGAGGTGGAACCATGAAAAGATTATTATTCGCACTATGTATAGCGGGTTTGGGGGCTGCGGCCGGCGTCTGTGAGAGCTCGCCGGACTATGCCGGGTTGGCGGCGGTCAACCAGAGCCAGGCCAACGTCAACCAGGCCCAGGCCAATGCCGCGCTGGCCCAGGCCCAGGCGGCCCAGGCCAACTCCGCCGCGGAATACGCCGCGGTGCTCCAGGCCGCCGTCGAGGGCCAGACGGCCGTGGCCATGCAGGCCCTGAACTATCAGTTTGCCGCGACGATGATGCCGTACGTGGTGATGACGCTGGTGATCCTGGGCCTGCTCATTGGCGGCCCGCTGCTGCTGTGGGTGCTGCTCGCCAACCTGAACGCCCGCTACCAGCACGAGAAAACCCGGTACTGGTATCTGTATCAGGCCCCCACCACGGCACGCCTGGGCGCCCCGGCGCCCACCTATCTGGAAGAGACGCACCAGGCGCGGACGCCAGCCCGGTCGGTCGACCGCGACCGCGGCTGAACGCCCCAGGAGTACACCCATGTCAGACCAAGATTGGCCCCACGGTCCCCCACCCCGGTCGCTGCCCTTGCTGTGGTGGCAGTGGCGCTGGTCCCACGCCACAGACCGGGAACTGGCAGTGGCGGTCATGGCGTTGGCGGTGCTATTGGGCACGCTGGTCTTTGTGCTGCTGCGCACCGACTGGGCCTATACGATCAGCCAGATCCAGGGCGCGACCTGGTTGTTCCTGGTCCCACAGCCGGCCCTGGTCCAGTCCCTGGCGCTGCCCCCGCTGCCGGCAACCCAACCGCTATCCAATCCACCCGCCCCGGCGGTCACCCCCACGCCGTGGATCATCGAGCGGGTCCAACAGGTCGAGGTCCACCACTATTACTATCAAGGGTCCACCGGCTGGACCGAGAGCGCGGGGCCGCCA
>JAHJIN010000389.1 GCA_018823415.1 Chloroflexota bacterium
ACGCTGGCGCAGGTGGTGGCGGCCTGGGAAGCAGAGCGCAACACAAATGGCGCCACCGTCAACTGGCGTTTCACAACCGGGGACGCCCGGATCAAACTCAAGCGCCTCTACCCATCAATTCAGCCTTGACAGAGTACTAGTTATCCCGTCAGTCAAGCCTCCTTGGTTTTGTCAGGGCTGCTGTCTGCCCTTTCGGTCCGCGTCTGCAGAAAAGCCAACAGGCCCTTCAGATCGGCAAAACCGCGCCGCTCGCCGGTGTGCGGGTCTTCCAGACTGAATCGCCACACGGCCGGGCAATCGGCACACGAGCCCCTGGTTTCCCAGAAGCGCAGCATGTATGCCTGGTAGCGTGGCTGCCGATCACGCGCCAGTGGCAGCTGTTTCACAGCGTCCTTTACAGGATCCATCGAGTCTACTCGTCAATCGGATTCAATTACAAGAAAGAAATGTTATATTACAAAACCCCAGGCTTTTTGGCAGCGTCATTGTATCAGGTCATCGTTAATAAATCGTCAATAAAAACCCAGATCCGGGATAGCCCCTATTGCTTGCTTTCCTGGTCAAGTGTATAATATTCACAGAGGGGGACTGTGGACGGGCATAGCTATGGATGACGAGTTGCGATTAAATCTGTTGGGGGGGCTGCACATTTTACTGGGCGAGACCCCGGTGACCGGCTTTGTGTCCACCAAGGTGGTTGCGCTGTTGGCCTATCTGGCAGTCACCGGCCGGCCGCACACGCGCCCGGCCCTGGCCGGCCTGCTGTGGAGCGAGGCGCCAGACGTTAATGCCCGCAAGAGCCTGCGCATGGCCCTCTATAACCTGCGCCAGTTGGTGGAGCCGCACCTGGTCATCACGCGCCAGACGGTGGCCTTTGACCAGGGGAGCCCCTACTCCCTGGATGTGGACATGTTCAGACGCGAGGTCAAACGCGCGCTGGCCTCCACGGGCACCACGCTCACGGCCGAGCGCGCGAGCGCCCTGGGCAAAGCGGTCCACTTGTACCAGGGCGATTTTCTGGAAGGCGTTTACATACCGGACGCCCCGGCCTTTGAGGAATGGGCGTTGGGGCAGCGCGAGCAACTCCGGCTACTGGCATTGCAGGCCCTGCACCGGCTGGTGGCACACCACACCGCCCAGGGAACGTACCAGACTGGCATCGAGTATGCCACCCAATTGCTGACCATCGAGCCCTGGCAGGAGGAGGCACATCGCCAACTGATGCGGCTGCTAGCCCTCAGCGGGCAGCGCCAGGCGGCCCTGACGCAATACGAAACCTGCCGCCGGCTTCTGGCCGGGGAACTGGACGTGGAACTGGAGGAACAGACGACGGCGCTCTATGAGCAGATCATGGGCGGCGAACTGGGCCGGGCAGCGGTCCCCCCGGCGCCCCGGCACAACCTGCCGGCGCCGATGACGCCCCTCATCGCGCGCCAGGACGAGTTGGCCCGGCTCCAGGAACTGCTGCTCGATCCCGAGTATCGCCTGGTAACGCTGGTGGGTGCCGGTGGGGTCGGCAAGACCCGACTGGCCCTGGCTGCGGCGGAGCTGGTGACCGGCCAATTCGCGCACGGCACGTGGTTCTTTTCACTGGCCGGGTTGGTCAGCGGCGCCGATACCTGGCCGCACCTGCACAATGCCCTGGCTCTGGCTATGGCCCAGGCCCTGGGCCTGACGCTGCACGGCGACGGCCAGCCCAAGGCCCAACTCCTGGACTATTTGCGAGACAAAGAAGCCCTGTTCGTGTTCGACAGCTTTGGCCCCGCGCTGGAGGGAGGCACCCGCTTTCTCCAGGAGATCATCCAGAGCGCCCCGCGTGTCACCATCCTCGTCACCTCACGTGAGCGGCTGGACATCCAGGCTGAGTATGCGGTCCGGGTGGAGGGGTTACCGGTGCCCCAGACGGCCGACGACTCGGCCGCAGCCGCGTATGACAGCGTGCAACTGTTTGCCGAGCGGGCCGCGCGCGCCCGGGCTGGGTTTGCCCTGGACGAACAGAACCTGTCGGACGTGGTGCGGATCTGCCAGCACCTGGATGGGCTGCCCCTGGGGATCGAGCTGGCGGCGGCCAAGGTCAGGCGGTGGACGCCGGCCGAGATCGCGCAATCCATCCAGCACGACCTGGATTTCCTGACCACCACGCAGGACGAAGTGCCGGCGCGTCACCGCAGCCTGCGCGCCGTGTTCGAAACCTCGTGGCGGCAGCGTTCGCCGGCCGAACGCCAGGCCCTGGTCCAACTCTCGGTCTTTCGCGGTGAATTCAGCCGCCAGGCCGCACTGGCCGTGGCAGGCGCCACGCCGCCGGACCTGACAGCGCTGGCAGACCGGTCCTTACTGCACCAGCCGGCGACCGGGCGCTATCAGATGTCCGAGTCCGTCCGCCAGTTCGCGGCCGAAAAGCTCGCAGCGCTGGCACAAGAGCACGTGGTCGACATCCCGGCCCTCAGGGACCGGCATAGCACGTTCTATCTGGGGTTCGTGGCACAGCACCAGGCAGCGTTGCACGGGCGCGAGCCACACCAGGCAGTCGCCGAGATCCTGCGAGAGGCGCAGAACATCAGGCGTGCCTGGAGTTGGGCGGTAAGCCAGGGCCAGTTCACGCTGATCCATCGCGGTCTCCGGAGCATGTCGCGCCTGATTCGGCTCAGCGGCTTGTGTCTGGAAGGAGAGATGATCTTTGCTCAGGCAGTCGAACAGTTGCGCGCGATCCTGGTGACCGCAGAGCAGCCGGCGCGAGACAAGCAATTCGTCCTGGGCGAACTGCTCGCGGAATATGCCTGCTGCCTGAACTCGCTGGCCCGCTACGACCAGGCCATCGCCGCCGCCCAGGAAGTGGTCGACCTGGCCCTGGCGCATCATGCGGCCAGCCTGGAAGCGGTGGGGCGCCTGCAATTGGGCCGGGCGCTCCGGCAGCAGGGGGACTATGCGGCGGCTCAGGCCCAGGTCGAGCGGGCACTGGCCCAAGCACGTGCGGCCAACGTCCCGGCCCTGGAGGCCAATAGCCTGGATCAACTCGGCATCTTGACGGCCCGAGACAACTATCCTCTGGCGCGTACTTGGCTCGAGCAGGCGCTGCGCCTATACCAGGAACTTGGTGATGCCTTGGGCGAAGCAGAGGCGCTCCACGATCTGGGGCTTGGTGCCCTTTCGCAGGGGATCTATGACGGTGCCCGGGCCTATCTGGAGCAATCGCTGCGCATCTTTTGCCAGATCGATAACCGCTGGGGCGAGGCCATGTCCTGCTGGAGCCTGGGGAACGTCGCGGATGCGCTGGGGGATTATGTCAAGGCTCAAGCCTACTACGAGCGGGCACTGGGCATCACTCGGCTTATTGGCGAGCGCACCGGGGAGGCCGAGACACTGGCCAGCCTGGCCTGGACGCTGTATCATCAGGACCAGGACGATGCCGCCTGGCACGTGGGACAGCAAGCGGTGGACCTGGCCCGGACCCTGGGCAACCGGCGGATCGAGGGCCGGGCCTTGACGGCCCTGGGCCATGCCCTGGCCGCACTGGGGCTGCAGGCCGAAGCCATCACGGTCTACCGGCAGGCCCTGTCGGTGTACCAGGATCTGGGCGAGTCCAACCTGATTACAGGGCCGCTGGCCGGGCTGGCCCGCGTGACCCTGGTCCAGGGCAATCTGGCCCAGGCGTTGGCTTTGGCGGATCAGGTGCTCGAGCATTTGGACGGTCTGCCGCCGAGCAGCGAGGGGCAGTCGTTCGAGGCGTACTGGATCTGTTACCAGGTCTTGCAGGCAAACCAGGACCCGCGCGCTGCAGAGGTTCTGCACGCGAGCTATCATCTGCTGCAGGAATACGCGGCCCGGATCGGCGACCCGGTGCGCCGGCGCTCGCTTCTGGACGCGCCGCGTGTGGCAGCGCACCGGGCCATCATACACGAGTTCGAGCAAAGCCAACGATAAACCCCGCCAACTGGCGGGGTTTTTCCACGGGCTCGTGGGAATCGTACGAACTGGCGGCGGTCAGCCGCCATAGGTCTCGCCATAGTCTGTTATCGCGGCAGACACCACCTGCAGGGCGTACTGGGCGTCGTATACCTGCTCGATGACCATCTGCGAGCCGCGCCCGTGCATCATCTTGTAGGTGGTAAAATAGTGCTGCAACCGCTCGATAAGGATGGCGGGCAGGTCCGCAATGTCCTGCGTATCCTGCCAGAACTCGTCATTGTCCAGCACGGCCACAATCTTGTCGTCGGCCTCGCCGCCGTCGATGGCCTGGATACCGCCGATGACCCGGGCCGTGAGAATGACCTCGGCGCGTGCGAGGGGCCGCTCGCTGATCACACAGATGTCCAGCGGGTCGCCGTCGCCGCGCTCGGATTTGGGCGACAACTGGTGGACGTGCTGCCCGCAATAGGTGCGGGGGATGAATCCATAGAGCGTGGGTGGCTGGGAAGACGTGCGCTGGGGCCGGTCCACGCGGATATAGCCGGTGACCTTGTCGATTTCGTATTTCACCAGGTCAAACGGCGTGATCTCGATGTAGGCGTGAACGATGCGTGGCGGATTTGGCCCCACGTCCAGCCCGTGCCAGGGATGCGGCCGCCAGCGGTAAAAAGGTTGGGGAAAGGACATCTCGTACCTCCAGGTAGGCTCAGATTACGGTATCGTTGGGGATAACGGCGCTCTTGGGCACGATGACCAGCCCTTCGCGCGCCACCCAGTCTTCGGTCTCGGCATCGGGCCGGCCGGGCACGCAGCGAATGTGCACGTTGCACCCGATGTGGGCATTCTTGTCAACGATGGCCCCCTCGATGACAGACCCGGCACCGATTCCCAGGTCTGGGCGGCCCCGGCACCGGTTCTCCGCTCGCTCTTCGTCGGTTTCGTAATAATCGGCGCCCATGATGATGGACGAGCGAATGGTCACGTCCGGCCCGATCCGGCTGCGCAGACCAATCACCGAGTTCGAAATGTCGGCGCCGCACACGTAACAGCCATCGGCCAGCAATACCTGGTCCAGTTGAGACGCCCGCACCTCCGAGGGCGGCAAAAAGCGGGGACGGGTATAGATGAGCCATTGCGGACCCAACAGGTCCAGCGGGCGGTCCGGCGAAGCCAGCTCCAGATTCACCTCATAAAAGCGGCGGATGGTCCCAATATCGGCCCAGTAGCCGTCAAAGACATGGCCCATCACCCGATAGTTGGCGAGCGCCTGGGGGACGAGGTCACGCCCAAAGTCGTCGCCGGGGACCTGGAGCAGTTCGTGCAGCATGTCGGTGGCAAAGACATAGATGCCCATGGAGGCCAGGTAGGGCTTGTCGGGATCGGGCAGACTCTCGAGGCCGGCCAGCGCGTTGGGCCGGGGCTTTTCCACAAAGCTGACAATCTCGCCATTTGGGGCGCGTTTGAGAATGCCCAGCCCGGGGGCCTCGGCCGCAGACACCGGCTGCACGGCCAGGGTGATGTCGGCGCCGGTGTCGACGTGATAGTCCACAAAGGCGGCATAGTCCATGCGATAGAGGTGATCGCCGGCCAGGACGAGCACGTATTTGGTGCGCGCGTTCTTGATTTCCACCCATTGCTGGCGCACCGCATCGGCCGTGCCCTGGTACCAGTCGGGGTGCTCTGCTGACTGCTCGGCCGCCAGGATCTCGACCCAGCCATCGGTAAAGATGTCACGCCGGTAGGTGCGGATGATGTGCCGGTGCAGCGACACCGACTTGAACTGGGTCAAGACGGCAATTTTGTTAATGTCGGCGTGCAGGCAATTGCTGATGGGGATGTCGATGAGGCGGTATTTGCCGGCCAGCGGCACGGCCGGCTTGGCGCGTTTCTTGGTCAGCGGATACAGGCGCGAGCCGCGCCCGCCGCCCAGGATCAGGCTCAGTACGTCGTGCATGTGTGCCATTGGGGGTCCTCCAGGTGGATGATGGCGTCATGTACATTATACGGCCTCAGTCAAGAGGGGCACAACGCGCCCGCTTGACGCCGGCCGCCGGATCGGGTTACAATGGAGACCTGAACTCGGTTATTTACGGAGGGAAACATGGACTGGCCGATCAAGGACAAACCCCGGCGTGACCGGCGTACCGTGGTTTTCGTGACTTTTGAGACATCGCTGGCGCCGGCCGGCGGCCTGGCGGCAGTGATGGCAAAACTGCCGGCGGCGATGGCCCGCGACGAGCGCTGCTGCGTGATCGCGCCGTTTTTCCGCGCCATCACCGAGCGGCGCCGGCCTCACCTGCTGGCCCGCATCCGCCCCACCGGGGTCCAGGCCACCGTCGAGTTTGCCGGCGCCGCGCACCGGGTCGAGGTGCTGGACCTGCGGCCCGGCGACGGGTTCCCCATCTATCTCCTGGCCGCCGAGGGGTTTTTTGACGCGCCGTGCGCCGAGGGCGAGGCCTTTGACCCCACGGCCCCGTGCAATCCCTACGCCTATCCGTCCGAGCCGGGGCGCCTGCTGGAGAACGCGCTGTTCTTTTGTGCAGCGGTGCCCCGGGCGCTGGCGGCCCTGGGCCACACGCAGGACCTGGTACTGAGCTTGCAAGACTGGGAGGCGGCCGCCGTGGCCCTGACCGTGCGCCAGGAGCCGGCGATCCGGTCGGCGGCGTGCCTGCTGACTCTGCACAATCCCTATGACCAGCTATTGCCCGACGAGGCGCTGCGCCGGGTATACGCTGGCTCGCCGGCCGACCTGCCGGGCCACACAGTGCTGGACCGCCTGATCCCGCTGCTGGATGACGGCCCGCTATATACCGTGTCCGAGACCTTTGCCCGCGAACTGACCACCGACCCGCTGCACACGCAAGTGTACGCGCCACACCTGCAAGGCCTGTTACGCGCGCGAACGATCCACGGGATCGACAACGGCATCTTTGTGACGCCAAATTTTCCCCCGGCGGCCATCGAAGCGGCGCGTCAGACCGACGCGGCGCACCGGAACGATCTGGCACCGTTGTTGGCCGAAAAGCGCCGGCGTCGGGCCGCTCTTGTGACCGTACTCACCGAGTATCAGCCGGCCGGCGCGTGGGGCCATCTGGGCGACCTGGCCGATTTTGCCGGCCCCATCTTTTTGATGTTTGGCCGCGACGACCCGCGCCAAAAGGGCTA
Organism: Chloroflexota bacterium; assembly: GCA_018823415.1. Lineage (GTDB taxonomy): Bacteria > Chloroflexota > JAHJIN01 > JAHJIN01 > JAHJIN01 > JAHJIN01. Next base: position 7,072 of record JAHJIN010000389.1, read on the forward strand.
TGACGTGCTGGCGGCGGCGGTGCGTCACATCCCGCCGGATCAGGCCAAATTTGTCCTGACGTCCATCCCCGGCGAAGAAGGGCTGGCCGGGCTGAGATTCCTGGCCGATCTGGCCCGGCAGCGCCCCGGCCAGGTCAAGGTCTTTCCTCTGCGCGTGGAACGCGGCTACCAGGAACTCCAGGCCGGGTGCTCGTTCCTGGTCATGCCCTCGCTATACGAGCCGTTTGGCGGGGCGACCGAGGGCTATGCCGTGGGGACGCCGGTGCTGGCCCGGGCCACCGGCGGCCTGATCCAGCAGGTGGCGCCGAGTTCGGGCTTGCTCTTTCGCGAGTCCGACGCGCTGCCCGCCGAGATGGTGGTGCAGGGCTGGCGCGAGATCGTGGCGTGCCGGCACTGGGACTCGACGCACCGGCGGCCGGTGCACGATCGGGTGGCGGCGCGGGCCGACGTGCCCCTGTTCCAGGCGATGACAGCAGCGTTGGTCCAGGCGTTGCAGCAGGCCATCGCCATCTATGACGAACCGGGCCAACGCACCTATGCAGGCCTGATCCTGGGCGGGTTCGAGATGCTGGACCGGTTCACGTGGGAGCGCGCCGTCCTCGAATATGAGCACGCCTATGACCGGCTCTGCGTGTAGGGAGCGCCACCTTACTCGGGACCGCGCGGCCTCAAGGCCGCGCGGTCCAGGATGACAATCTGTTTCCCGGTCAGTTGGATCAGGCCCTGGTCGCGCAAGTGACCCAGGGCCTTGTTCACGCTCTCGCGCGTGGCGCCCACCCACGAAGCCAGCTCGGCCTGGGTCAATTGCAGCCCGATCTCACAGTGGTCCGCGCCGGTGCCGTAACGGTCGGCCAGGTCCAGCAGCCGCGCCGCCACGCGATCCTGGATCGTGAGAAAAGCCAGGCTTTCCAGGTAAACGGTGGTATAGCGCAGGCGCGTGCTCAATACCTCGATGATCCGGAGGGCCATGGCGGGATAGGCTTGCAAATGCCGCAGCAGGTCATTGCGATGCAAGATCAGGGTCTGGGTCGATTCTATGGCCATAGCCCCGGCCGAGCGCGGCAGGTCGTCCAGCAGGGCCAGTTCGCCAAAGACGTCGCCGGCCCCATAGACGTTGACGGTCATCTCCTGGCCCAGCTCGCCGTATACAAAGATGCGCACCTGGCCCGACTCGATGATGTACATGGCACCGCCAGGGCTGCCCTGGTCAAAGATGATAGCGCCCTGGTCGAACCGGCGTGGCTCCAGGCTGCTGGCCAGGGCGCGCAGTTCCTCATCGGGCAGGCCGGCGAAAAAGACGACGTCCTTTAGCGCCGAGATGTCGAGCATGATGATCCTCCAGGCCCAGCCAAGCGCAGTGTTCGATGAATGGGGCTAACTGCGCCGGGGGAACACGAACGCGGCCAGCGCCCCGATGATCGCCAGCAGCCCCAGCGTCTTGAGCACGCTGAACGTGCAGCCCAGGGCCAAGGACAGGCTCTGCATCTGCCCGGCCGCATCGCGCATGGTCATACCCTGCTCGGTCATCAGCAGCGGCCAGACGGACGTGAATGCGCCGGCTACGAGCTGGAGGAACAGCAGTACGGCCAGCGCGATAAAGCCACCCAGGGCCAGGCCGCCGGCCAGCTTGCGCCCGCGCGTCAGGGCCACCACACCGATGACGGCCCCGATGGTGAGCGCGATAAAGACCGGACACTGGATCACCAACTGCGTGATGGTGGACACAAGCACCACTTGCGTGAGATCGACTGACATGGGGCACCTCCGGATTCAGGATTCGGGTTTCTGCGTTGGCTAGTATCCCAGGTTGCGCAGGCGCTCCTGGGTAGCTGGGTCGATGGCCCCTGCCTGCGACGGGGCCACGGCGTGGGCCTGGGCATAGGCCAACAGGCTATCCAGCTCGGCTTGCAGGGTTTGCACCAGGCCCGGCGCGCTGGCGCTCAGGTCGTGGTGCTCGCCGGGGTCCGCTGTCAGGTCAAAGACCAGCGTGGGTGGGGTGAGGCGCGGGTGCTCCGGCGCGGTGCGGATCAGTTTTTCATCGCCCATCTGCACGGCGCGCATGGGATAGCGGGCCTGGTAAATGGTTTCGGCAAACAGGATGGTGGCCCGGGGCGGCGCATCTGGTTCGGGCCGCAGGCTCACGCCCTGCATCCCGGCCGGGACCGGCACGCCGGCCGCGTCCAGCACGGTGGGGGCAATGTCCAGGCTGCGGGCCACGCCCCCGTCGGCGGTCCCGGCCCCGGCGCCGCCCGGGTACTTGACGATGAGCGGCACGCGCAGTTGCTCTTCGTACAGCGTGGCCCCGTGGCCCCAGCCCCCGTGCTCGAAAAATTCTTCGCCGTGGTCAGCTGTGAACACGACGAGGGTGTCATCATAAAGCCCCAGCGCCTTCAGTTCGTCAAACAACGCACCCAGGTGCGCGTCCAGGTAGGCCACCTCGCCGTCGTACAGGCCCTTGACCCAGGGGGCCTGGTCCGGCGGCAGCGCGTCCATAAAGGCGACGCCGTCGTAGGGGTGCTGGAAGTACGGCGTGTGCGGGTCCATGTAGTGGACATAGAGAAAAAAACGCTCGCCGCGATGGGCCGCCAGCCAGGGTAGCACGGTGCGGTTAACCGCCTCGGCCTCCTGGTAGTATGGCCCGGGCCAGGTGCCGAACGTCTGCCGCTGCCAGCGGCCCACGTCCAGTTTTCGATAGGCCCACAGCAGCGCCCGATGGATCGCCAGCCGGGCCGCGGCCGAAGGAGCCAGGAACGGGTCGGCCGGCTCCAGGTACACATAACTGTCAAAGCCCTGGTCAAAGCCAAACTCGGGCGTGATGTAGGCATTGGTGACGACGCCGGCGGTCTGATAGCCCTGCTCGTGCAGCGCCTCGGCGAGAGTGGCGGCATCGGCCGGGAGCCGGCTGTCGGCATTGACGGCCTGGTGCGACGACGGATACAGCGACGTGAAGATGGTCGCCACCGAGGGCTTGGTCCACGATGCCTGGGCGCTCATGCGGCGATAGAGCACGCCGTCGCCGGCCAGCGCGTCGATGTGGGGCGTGGCCGGCGCGGCCTTTGCATAGCACGACAGGTGGTCGGCGCGCAGGGCATCGCCCACGATGAGGATGACGTTGGGCTGGTCGCGGAGATTCGGCGGCACGGTCACATCGCTGGCCGGCGACCAACCAGCCACCGTACCGACGACCACACTCAACAAGACCAGGGCCACATAGACAGCCAGGCTGCCGCCGGGCCGGGCCAGCCACCGGCCCCGGGGCCGGCGCGTCAACCACCACGCACCGCCGGCCAGCAACAGGCTAGCCAGCACGGCCGCGCTGCCAGCCAGCGCCGACCGGGCCTGGTAAAACGCGATGGGCGCCAGGAGCGCGGCGCAGACCAGGCCCAGCACCAGGCTCCAGCCATTGGCCGAGCGCCGCCAGAGCGCCAGTAGCAGGCCCAGGACCAAGCCCAGCGCCGTGCCCAGCAGCCCATAAGCGAGCACGGCATAGGCCAGCGCCGTGAGCACATCGGCCTGGCCGGCCTGCGCGACCAATCCCACCACCTCGGCCACCCCGACGAGTCCCCCGGCCACCAGTCCGGCGCCAATGCCCTGGATAATGTATCGCCGGCGGTTCATGGCTAGTATCCCAACTGCTGCAAACGCTGCCGCGTGGCCGCGTCCAACTCGCGGGACTGGCCCTCGACGGCGTGGGCCAGGGCGTCGGTCAGCACCCGGTCCAACCGGGCGCGCAGGGCAGCCACCGTGTCCGGCGTCGCATCAGCCAGGTTGTGCTGCTCGCCGGGGTCGGCGTGCAGGTCGAACAGGGCCATGGCCGGCAGGCCCCGGGGATTGCCGGGGTTGGCCAGGACCAGCTTGAACTGGTCGATGCGAATGCTCTGCAAGACATGGCCCTCGCGGTCTTCTTCGGCAAACTGGTCGGCGGGCCGGGCCGAGCGGAGCGGGCGCAGGCTGAGGCCCTGCATCGCCTCAGGGATGGGCAACTCGAGCACGTCCAGGATGGTGGGCGCGATATCCAGGCTGCGAGCGAACTGGACGTCGGTCTGGCCGGCCTCGGCGTGGCCTGGGTACTTGATGATGAGCGGCACAGCGATTTGCTCCTGGTATAGCGTGGTGCCGTGGCCCCACCAGCCGTGCTCGACAAACTCTTCGCCGTGGTCGGCGGTGAACACGATGAGAGCGTCGTCGTACAGACCCAGCGCCTTCAACTCGTCAAACAGCGCGCCCAGGTGGGTGTCCAGAAACGCAATTTCGCCGTCATAGAGCCGGAGCATGGCCGGGGCCTCGGTCGCGGGCGGCTCGGGCGGGGCGGCCCGGCCGGCCGTGTGCCCGTCGTAAGGATGCGCATAATACGGCTGGTGCGGGTCCATATAGTGCAAATAGAGGAAAAAGCGCGTGTCGCGGTTGGCTTGCAGCCACGACCGGGCCCGGGCCGTCAGCACCTCGGCGTCCTGATAAAACTCGTTGTGAGCGTACTCGGCCGGCGTCACGAACGGGCGACGCAGGGCATAGAGCAGCGAGTACACGGCAAAACGCGACGAGGTGGGCGACGCGAAAAAGGGATAGCTCGGGGTCAGGAACTCGTACTCGTCATAGCCCTGCTGAAAGTTGAACGCCGGCGAGACCTGGATATTGGTGGTGAACCCGGCGGTGTGATAGCCCTGGGCTTGCAGCACCTCAGGCAGCGTGGTGACGGCGTCGGGCAGCAGGTCGCGCTGGGTGATGGCCCGGTGCGACGACGGGTACAGGGACGTGAGCATGGTGGCGGCCGACGGCCGGGTCCACGATGCCTGGCCCTGCATTTCGCGATAGAGCACGCCGTCGCCGGCCAAGGCGTCGATGCGGGGCGTGGCCGGCGCTGTGTCGGCATCCACACCCGCAGGGAGCTGCGCCGGACGCTGTGCGTAACACGATAGGTGATCGGCGCGCAGGGTATCGGCCACGATGAACACAACAACGTCCGGCGGACCTTGCCGGGCATTGGGCCGGTCGCGCAGGTCCGGCGGGATGCCGGAGGGCGTGGCGCCGGCGCGGACCAGGGTGTCGGCCAGGGCCGGCGCGGCCGAGAGCAGGGCCGCGGCGACGAGAGCCACGGCATAGACGGCCAGCGACCAGCGGGCCTCGGCACCGCGCCGAGGCCATCGGCGCTGGCGTAACAGCCGCCAGACCACCAGCGCCACCAGCAGCCCGGCGACGAACAGCAGCCCGTCCAGCGCCAGGCTATCCACTGACCACGGCTGCCCGGCGGTATAGAGCACGTCGTGGCGCAGGCGGTTGCGTACCACCACCCACAACCCCAGCCCGAACACCAGCGCGGCGGTGCCGGCCCAGGCATCGATGTCACGACCTCGGAATGCGCCCCACGCGCCGCTCGCCAGCCCCAGCGCCAGGCCGGCGGCCAGACCCAGCAGACCATAGGCCACGACGGCATAGAGCAACCCTTCGACGGGCCGCGCGCTCCGGTCCAGGCCCACCAGGATGAGCACCTCGGTCAGGCCCACGGCGGCCCCGGCCAGCAGGCCGGCGCCCAGGCCCCGGGCGATGGATTGCACCAGGCGAGACGGACCGGCCATCTCAGTAACCCAGTTCCCGCAGGCGCTCGCGGGTGGCGGCGTCCAGCTCGCGGGATTGGCCCTGCACGGCCCGGCCCTCGGCATAGGCCAGGGCCTCGTCTAGCCCGGCGCGCAATTGCCGCACGGTATCGGGCTTTTGGTCGGCGAGGTTGTGCTGCTCGCCGGGGTCGGCGCGCAGGTCGAACAGGGCCACGGCCGGCAAGCCCCGGGGGTTGCCCTCGTTGACGAGGATGAGCTTGTACTGGCTGTCGCGCAGGGAGCGGATCACGTTGCCCTGGCGGTTCTCTTCGGCAAAGGCGGACCGGGCGCGCGCGGCAGACGCGCCGGGGCGCAGGCTCACGCCTTGCATCGCCGCCGGGACCGGCACGCCGGCCACGTCCAGCACGGTGGGGGCAATGTCCAGGCTGCGCGCCAGGCCGGTGTCGATGGCACTCGCGCCCGCGCTGCCGGGGTACTTGATGATGAGCGGCACGTGCAGTTGCTCCTGGTACAGGGTGCGCCCGTGGCCCCAGTTCTCATGCTCGTACAGCTCCTCACCGTGGTCGGCGGTCAGGATAATGAGGGCATCATCATACAGGCCCCGCGCCTTGAGCTGGGCGAACAAGGCGCCCAGTTGTGCGTCCAGATACGCGACTTCGCCGTGATAGAGCGCACGGAGCCGGGGGGCGCGCTCGGCCGGAGCGTCAGCAGCCACAGCCCCCGCGCCGACGCCATTATACGGATGCGCGTAATACGGCTGGTGCGGGTCCATGTAGTGCAGATACAAAAAGAACGGTGTCTCGGGCCGCTCGTCCAGCCAATCAAAGACATGCTGGTTCACCACGCCGGCGTCCTGGTAGCGCCGGCTCGCCGGCCCAGCCGACAGAGCCAGCGAGGCCGCGCGTAGTTGTTGAATGGTGGTCGAGATGCCCCAGGTGGGCGCCGGCCCCACAGCCAGGAACGGATGCGTCGAGTCCAGGTAGGTGTACTCGTCATAGCCCTGCTGAAAGTTGAAACGCTGCGACGTGAACGTGTTGGCGGTGAGGCCCACGGTATGATAGCCCTGCTCGCGCAGCACCTCGGGCAAGGTCAGCACGTCGTCCGGCAGCAGGTCAGTCTCGACGATGGCCCGGTGTGATGACGGATAAAGCGACGTGAAGATGGTAGCAACGGAGGGTTTGGTCCATGAGGCCTGGGCGCTCGCGTCGCGATAGCGCACGCTGTCCCGGGCCAGTGCGTCGATGTGGGGCGTGTGATTGGCCGGGTAGCCGGCGCCGGGGGATTGGGTGTCCACACCCACAGGGGGCTGCGCCGGACGCTGTGCATAGCACGACAGATGGTCGGCGCGCAGAGCGTCGGCCACGATGAGGATGATGACTGGTGGCGGCTCGGGCGCACGTACGCCCGGGCCGGCAGTGAGCCCCGGCGTCGCACCCAGTAGCGCTATCACGACCAAGCCCACCAGGCATAGACCCAGGGCAGAATGACTCTTGCCCAACGAAACACCCCTACGCGTAACGCATGACGTTTGACGCTTGACGGCTCAATACCCCAGTTGTCGCAGGCGCTCCCGGGTAGCGGCGTCCAGCTCGCCAGACTGACCGGCCACAGCGCTGGCCTCGGCAAAGGCCACGATGCGCTCCAGGGCAGCCTGGAGCAGGCGCACGGTGTCCGGCTCTTCGGCAGCCAAATTGGTCAACTCGCCGGGGTCACCGCGCAGGTCGAACAGCTCTGTCGTCGGCAAGCCCCGGGGGTTGCCCTCGTTGGCGGTGATGAGCTTGGCGTGGCCGGTGCGGATGGAGTGGAGCACGTTGCCCTCGTGGTCTTCTTCGGCAAAGAGGGCCTCGGCGCGAGGGGCCTCGGCGCCGGGCCGGACGCTCACGCCCTGCCAAGTTTCCGGGGCCGGGACGCCCAGCACGTCCAGGATAGTGGGCGCGATGTCCAGGCTACGGGCGAATTCGTCGTCCGTGGTGCCGGCGCCCACAGGATTCTGTGGGGGGGCCTGCTTGGGATACTTGATGATGAGCGGCACGGCGAGCTGCTCTTCGTACAGGGTGGTGCCGTGCCACCAGCCGCCGTGCTCGAAAAACTCTTCGCCGTGGTCGCCGGTGAGGACGATAAGGGCATCATCGTAGAGGCCCTGCTGTTTGAGGACGGCGAACAACCGGCCCAGGTAATCGTCCAGATACGAGACCTCGCCGTCGTAGAGCTGGCTGAGGGCCGCGGCCTGGGCCGGGTCCGGGTTGGGCGTCGATACCCGGGCCACGCCCTCGCCGTCGAACGGGTGCGCAAAATACGGGTCGTGGGGATCCATGTAGTGAATAAACAGGAAAAAGCGCGAGTCCTGGTTCGATTCCAGCCACGGCAGCACATGCTCGTTCACCACCTCGGCCGGCTGGTAGAAATACTGCGGGTATTTGCCCCGCGATAAGAAGCGCTCGTTGATCTGGCGCAGGCCCTGGTACACCGCAAGCTGGGACGAGGATTCGGAGGCGAAAAAGTGATAGCTGGGTTCCAGGAACACATACTCGTCGTAGCCCTGGTCAAAATTGAACGTGGGGGCCACGTTCACATTGTTGGCAAACCCGGCCGTGTGATAGCCAGCCTCTTGCAGCACCTCTGAGATCATGACCACGTCGGAGGGGAGCAGATCGGGCTTGCGGATGGCCTGGTGCGACGAGGGGTACAGCGAGGTGAGCTGGGTCGCTACCGAGGGCTTGGTCCAGGACGCCTGGGCGCTCATCTGCGTATAGCGCACCCCGTCGACTGCCAGGGCGTCCATGTGCGGGGTCTGGTTGCCGGTGTATCCGTAACTCGACATCCGGTCCGCCCGCAGGGTATCGGCCATGATCAAGATGACGTTGGGCCGGTCGCGGAGGTCTGGCGGGATGCCGGCCGGCGTCTTGGCGCCGCCTTGCAGCGCGCCGGCCAGCGCCGGGCCGTAGGACAGCAGGGCCGCGACCACGACAAAGGCCGCGTATAGTCCCAGGCTGCCCAGGGGCCGCGCCACGAGGCGCAGTCGCCGTGCCAGCAGCCACCGCGCCACAAACCACAAGGCCAGCGTCGCCAGCGCGACGACGAGCAGCAGGCCCAGCAGGATGAGCGTGCCGGTGACGCCGCCGGTGAGGGCCGGGTTCTCACCCAGCAGGTCCCGCTCCACGCGGTATTTGCTGATGACGAACGCGGCCGGGCCAAAGACCGCCGCCGCATAGGTGGCCCACAGACTGGCCCGGGTCCAGCCAGGCTTGCGCCATCCTACGGAACACCACAGGCCGCCCAGCACGCCCAGTCCCAGCCCACCTACCAGGCCAAATACGCTGTAAGCTACGACGGCATAAAAGAGGGCTTCCAGGTCGCGGAGGCTGCCCTTGAGCACCACCAGCAGCAGCACTTCCAGGATACCGACCTTGGCGCCGGCCAGCAGGCCGGCCGTGGCCCCGGTCGCCAGGTGACCCAGGAAACTCGTGCGCGATTCGCTCATGCTTCGCCTCCCGCCGGCGTTTCCCCGGTGGGGACGTCGGCAAGCGGCGCCGCCAGCGGCTTGGCGCCCGGCTCCACGCGCTGGATGTCCGGGCGATAGGTGTCTGGCCGCAGGGCATAGATGAGACCGCCGGGCAGGCTCAGGATCAGGCCGCACCAGAAGCCCAGGTGCCCCAGCAAGAATGCCTGCGATTCGGGGACGCCGATCCGGCCCAGCAGCCCCACGAACGTCAGCTCGCGCGCGCCCTCGCCGCCAATGGTCGGCAGGCCCACCGTCGCCGCGATCATGAGCGGGCCGACGAACAGGATGTCCGCGAGTTGCACCGGCGCGTTCACCGATAGAGCCGTGAAATAGTAGACCAGCGTGGTGAACAGGTGGACGAGGATACCAAAGAACACGGCCACGGCCAGCAGCCGTTTCTGGCGCTCGTAGGCGCTCACGGCCCGGGCGATCTGCTTGAGCTTGCCTTCGAATTTGCTGGTGCCGGGGAGGTTGAGGTTCAGGAACCAGACGATAACGCCGGGCTTGATGAGCAGGACAAAGGCGACGGTCACCGGCACGCAAAAGATGATAAAGATGGGAACGAGAGCCTCGATGGGTAAGATACTCATCCCGGCCGGCACCGTCACCACGATGAGCAGCGACAGGGCAAAGAACCCGATGATCTTTTCCACCAGGATCACCGTCACCGAGTCGATGGTGGCATGGGCGTGGCGGGCGATGTCATAGGCCCGGTAGGCGTCCAGCCCCAGGGTGCTGGGCAGAAAAGTGCCAAAGAACCGGCCCACCAGGAACGTGCCCACCAGGTGGCGCATGGGCACCCGGATGCCCTGCCCGATGAGCAGTATGTTCCAGCGCAGGATGCTGGACGCGATGGCCCCGGCCTGAAAGACCAGCGCCACCAGGAACCAGGCCGGGTTCATCTGCTGGATGTCCTGGACCAGTTGGTTCAGGTCAATGCGGGTGAGCAAAAAGCCGAGAAGCGCCACGGTGAAGCCGACCCGGATGACCCAGCCCAGCCGGCCCTGAAACAGGCGTAGAAAACCACGTACGATACTCAAGTGATGTGTACCTCCATTTCAGTAGACCGCAGACCGCCGACTGCGGACCGCAGGAATCACTTCCTGTGACGGTCGGTTACTCCAGATACCCCAATCCGCGCAGCCGGTCCTCGATCTCGGCGGCCTCGTCGGCGGAATAGCCGTCGTCGCGGGATACCGTCTCGGCGACCTGGGCCGTGGTGAGGGATTCGGCCGGCGCCGCCATGCCGGCCACCACGTCGGGCCGAAAGACCTCGGTGAGCACGCGACCGTCCAGGTCAGTGGGCACCGGCAGCCCCATATCATACAGGATGGTGGGGGTGATGTCAACGATAGCGGCGTTGTCGATGTACTGCCCGGCCTGGAACGACGGCCCCAGCGCGGCAAAGATGCCGTCGGGCCGGTGAAAGCCGTTGAACAGGTTGAGGCTGCTCTCCACCACCTGGCCCCGGCCCAAAAGCTGCCGGCCCAGCGTGGCATAGTTGCGCGCCACGAAAATGACGTGGGGGGCGTATTGGGTCTCTGGCCCATGATAGACCTCGTCGCGGAACCAGACCTGATCGACTACCGGCTTGCCGTCGCCCGGGTCGCGCAGGGCCAGTAGACCATCACGGATGCGCTCCTGCAACGCCGGCACGTCGGCCGGGTCCACGCAGCCGGTCGCGGTGCCGACACCGCCCCGTTTCTCATTGATAAAAATACCCTGGGCCGGGATGCTGGCAAAGAACGCCTGGGTTTGCTCCCAGTCGATGACGCCTTCCAGGTCGTTCTTGAAGGATGACCTCGTTTGGCGGATGCGCTTGCGGATGGCCCGGCGCGCCGGTGTGGGCATGACGGTGCGGACCAGCGCGGTCTCGTCGAGCTTCCAGGCCAGGTTGAACAGCCGCCAGCGCAGGGCCTTGGCGCTGATGGACGTGAGCAGACCCTCGTCGGCCAGCCAGTCGTTCACGTTGAACCAGGCCCGGGTGCCGCCAAAGCCGTGATCGGACACCAGCACGAGGTCGGTGTTGCCGGCCAATCCTTGCGCGATCTGGCCCAGCATCTCGTCCACTTCTTGATACGCAGCCACGATGCGCTCGCGGGTGCGTTTGCCCCGGTCCGTGCCATAGTCGTCAAAGGCCGGGTCCATCATCTTCCAGAACAGGTGTTGGATGCGGTCCGTGATGATAAAGACGGCCATGAAAAAGTCCGGGCTATACTCGCTTTGCAGCCAGAAGAAGGCGTCGCGCCGCTTGCGGAACGACTGGACGATGTCGTCCAGGAACTCGTTGGCGTCGTCCTCGTGCTCCACGTCGTACTTGGGGATGTCCACGTTCACCACGTACTCGCCGATGGCGGCCTGGAGCCGGTCCTTGAGGTCGGCCGGCTGGGACCACGCGGATTCCTGGCCTGGCGTCATCATCCCCGAAATCATAAAGGCATCCACCGGCTCTGGCGGGTAGGTGATGGGGACGTTGAGGACGCCGGCGCGCCGGCCGGCCCGATTCGCGTGGTGCCACAGCTTGGGTCCTTGCGCCGAGCGGCTGGTCACCAGGGGCCGGCGCGGGTGCTTGAGCGGCGACTCGCGAAAGTCATAGATGCCGTGGCGGCCGGGGTTCAGCCCGGTGACACACGTGGTCCACGCCGGGGGCGTGGTGGGGGGATTGGTGGAGGCCAGCGGCCCCCACGTGCCACCTTCCGTGATAGCCTGGAGGTGGGGCAGTGCGCCCTCGTCCATGAGCGGCTTGAAGAACGCCCAGGTGGCCCCGTCCAGGCCGATGAGCAGAACTTTGCGATTGGTCATGGTGTCTCCGTATTTATGTGCGATAGGTTGTAGGGTGGGCCGTACCCACCGTTTGTGCGGTCACGGCTCCGGTAGGCGAAAACCGCCCGACGCGCCGAGTCGCACAACCATTCTATGCCAGGACCTTCTCCAATGCCCCGTAAGAGATGACGTCGTTGATGCTTTCGACGAACCGGATGTTTTCCAGGGTACTGCTGGCCAACGAGCCGCGAAGGATGATGGGCGTGAGATCCAGGTCCTCGGCGCCGCGATAGGTAGAGAGCACGCAATACTCGGCGCAAAAGCCGGTGATGATCACGGTGTCTACGTCCAGTTCGCGTAACGCGTCGGCCAGCGGGGTTCTGGTAAAGGAATTCCCATAGACCTTGTGGATGTGCAGGTCCGCCGGCAGTATGTGCAATTCCTCGGGCAGTTCAAAGCCCTCTACCCCGGGTACGAGATTCTCCGCTTCGTCCACATGCTGAATGCAGATGATCGGCAGATGCTTCTCTCTGAACAGGGTAATGGCCGCGTTGATGTACTCGATAGCGTCGTGGAGAGATTGTGCTGTTGTCGGACTGAATTTGAAAAAAGCCTTCTGGACGTCGATAACCAACAGTGCCGGCCTCACATGGACCTCCTTGGTGTGGTGTGCTTGAATCCTGGCGATACACTCGTATGATGCTGCCCCATGCTAAAGGCCGTGCGCCTCCCGGATCGCGCGGATGTCGTCTATGTGGCCGGCCACGTGCCGGGCCTGCATCGCCACCACCCAGCCCACGGTGGTCTCGTGCTCCTCCCCGTCGGGGTCCAGGATGACCACGCGGCGCTCCCCGGCGCCGGGCACCTGCTCCAGCAACTGGACCATGTGCGCGCGGTTGGCCTCAAGCAGCGCCAGTGACGGCTCGACGGCGCGCCCGGCATAGTGCCAATGCTGTACCCATTCGTCTTGCGGGATGTCCCAGTACCACGGCAAGCTGAACGCGGCATCAGGGTTGCCCAGGGCTGCCTTGATGCACGTCTTCCAGATGTCGTCGCCGTCGGCGAGGTGGTGGACGATCTGGCGGATGGTCCAGGAATCAGCGCTCAGGGCCAGGTCCAGGTCAAGCTCCGAGAGGCCGGCGATGGCGGCCCGCAGTTGCGCCGGGCCGGCGGCATAGCTGGCGAGCACGGTGGCCGGGTCAATGGTCTGTTCTGTCATTCTACAACTCCATTCGAAAGGTTTCTTTATAGGGGACATCGTCCAGCGCATCCCACCGCCCGGCGGCGTTTTTGTGACCCAGCGTGCGATGCGTGGCGCATGTGCAACGCGCGTCCTTGGGCCGGGGGCATTGCCGCATCGCCTTACGCAGCGCTTGCAGATCCTCCCGGCTCACACGATATCCGGTGTGGTCGAAGGACTCGTCGCCCAGGGGACCGCGCCGCGATTCCTCATAGACGGCAATGCCGGCGAAATCACACCGGGAACACTTGACTACCTGCAACGCGATCTCGTCCGAGCGGCTGTCTGGCGCGAGTTCCAGCCGGGTCGTGATCCGCAAAGCTCCCCACGTCGAGCATGCCGGGCACGTGAATGGCATACAGGCAACCTCATCGTGCGCTCACAGCGCGTCCAGGAACCGGAGCCAGTGGTCCTGCGGCGGGATGACCACGCTGTGCCTGGCAAGTGTGGCCGGCAGGTCCGTCAACGGTGCCCAGAACAGGCTGAAATGATGGTTATCGGTATAGACCGTCCACCGGTCCTCCGACTGACCATGAAACCCCAGGTGGAAGAAATGCCGCCGCCGGGCGTCGGTCAGCGTGTCGTCTGGCACCCAGCCGGTGATGCAATAGGTCACGTACTGCGGGTCCGGCTCCCGGTCGTGCTCCACGTATGTCACCTGCGAGAACCCGCCGGCCTGCCAGAGCAGCGTCACCTGGATACCCTTGCGCAGGTGCGCCCAGTCAAAACTGGCAACGTCAGGCCGGGCATAGACTGTGGTCGCCGTGGCGACCACGGCAAGGCCCTGGCGTTGTGACGCGCTGATCGGCCGGCAGGTGCTCGTCCTCGCTGCCCAGATAGCGGCCAGTGGAGAGGTCAGAAAGCGCCAACCCAGTCTCTTCTGCCGCCTCACGGAGAGCGGCCTGGGCCGGTGTCTCACCGTCCTCCACCGTCCCGGCCGGGACCTGGACGCCGGCATAGGGATGCTGAAAGAGCAACAGTTCCGGGCCGGCGGGAGACTGGCGGGTGATAAAGGCCGTGACCTTGTCAATGATGCGAGACATGGGATTTTACGGCGCTGGGGTCAGTGCGTCACGCAGCCAGCGCGAGCGCTTGTTCCACAGACTTGGGCAGGCTGATGGGGACGAAACGGTCTGCCGGGTACAAATAGCCCTCGCCCGATTCATCGATCACGCGGATGTACTGGTGTTCGGCAGCACAGGCATCAGGAATCACCCGATAGATCTTGCGCGGCTCCAGTGAAGCAGAGTAACCTTTATTCGTTATGCACACCACGAATTGCGGTTCTGGGTCATGTTGTTCCATCATGCCTACTCGCACAGAATCTGTTTGATCTTGACGTCCCTTCTGCCGACGCCATGCGCTTCATACCAGTGCAATTCTGCCTCGCAGACCGTACCATCTGGCAGGCGAATCAAGGCGATGCCCTTTAGCTTTCTCCAGCGACCAGGTCCATAAGCCCGGCGCAGACGGCCAACTCGCGGATCGCGCTGCCCACGGCGATAGTTTCGATCTGTTCGATCGTGCCAATGATCTCGAAATCCACGCTATGGCACCCACCGACTCAGCGCGTCCATGTCCTCGCCGCTGCACGAGCGCACCACGTCCATCGCCGCGTCGGCGGTGAGGCCATCGTGGACGATGCTGTGGATGGCCCGGGCCACGGCCAGCGGGTCGGCCGGGCCGGGGAAGAGCACGTTGCGCCCCACCATGACCCCGCGTACGTTGGGGCCGGCGGCCATGCCGGCGGCAAACTCGCGCAGGACCGGGGCCGGGTCGCCCCAGGACTCGCCGCCTAGCAGCAGGATGGGCAGCGTGGTGGCCCGGGTCACCTGCTCGAACTCGGAACAATATGTGACCATGACCCACGTGTCCAACGACGAGTCACCCAGGGCCGCGGCCACACCCAGGGCCTGAATGAGCGCGTCGGGCTCGCGCATCACGCGCAAGCGCCCGTCGTCCCACCGGGACACCGGCAGCAGTTCCAAAAAGACGGGCACGTCCAGGTCCAGCAATTCATTGATGGCCGTGGCGCATCGCTCCATCGTCACGGCGGCGGCAGGGTCGTCGTCGGCGATGCGAATGCGTAGCTTGGCCCCGTCCAGCTTGAGCCGGTCGATGGCCTCGGCGGTAAAGGCCGTCAGGCGATTGTCCAGCTCGAAACTGGTGCCGGCCAGCCCACCCAGGTTCATACTGCCCAGGAGCACCTTGCCGTCAATAAAGCCCGCGCCGCCGCCCTCGCGAATGAGATAGTTGACGATAAGCAACTCTTCGATGATGTCCGGCGTACCCATCAGGCCATCGAACGCCGAGCCGGTGAGGATGCGCAGGATGCGACCCAGGTACTCGTAGCGGTCGCCCAGGGCCACCGGGTCTTCACCCACCCGGGTAATGCGCCCGCCGGGATGGTCGGCAGCCAGGATGGTGAGCTTGCCATCGACGGTCAATTCCTTGCGCGTGAGCCGTTCGGCGGCCTCGTTGCGCACGACCTGGGGTTCGGACACGCGCACCTCGGTGATGCGGTCGAACAGGCAGCGCGGGAAGAAATCGGCTGTCTCAAAACAATGATCGTCACTCGAGTCGGGATCCATGTCCTTTTTCCTCCGCAGGCTCTGGCAAATGACATACACGCCCGGCAAGTATATCATTGGCCGGGTCTTCTGTCAAAGGCAGGTTTGGGGGTTTGGAGGGATTGACACGTTCTGGTACAATAAGAGCAGAACAGCCAGTCGGCTGCATGACCATTGCGGAGATGACGACCTTGGCCCAGACTGCCCCATCGATCCTGGAGACTATACCCGAGCCGGGCGACCGGCGCATTGCCCTGCGCGTGACGCCGGCCGCAGAACGGGCGCTGCGCCAGGGACATCCGTGGCTGTTCGACCGCGCGATTGACCAGCAGAGCCACGAGGGCCGGCCCGGCGATCTGGCCGTGGTCTTTGACCGGCGACGTCGCTTTCTGGCCGTAGGCTTGTACGACCCCCACTCGGCGATCCGGGTGCGCATCTTGCAGCATGGCAAACCGGCCACCATCGACCGGGACTGGTTCGCGGCCCGGCTCGTCGCGGCAGCCCAGGTTCGCACGCCCCTGCTCGCCCGTCCCCCGGCCACAGCCACCACCGGCTATCGGCTGGTCCACGGCGAGAACGACGGTCTGCCCGGGCTGGTCATCGACCGCTACGAGCAGACGATGGTGCTCAAGCTTTACACGTTAGCCTGGGTCCCGCATCTGCGGGACGTGGTGGCGGCCCTGGCGATTGTGGCGCCGGCCGAACGCCTGGTGCTGCGCCTGGGCCGGGCGTTGCTCGCGCCATCGTCCGGGTTGTACGGCCTGGGCGATGGCCTGGTCTTGTTTGGCCCGGACCTGACCGGTCCGGTGTTGTTCCTGGAAAACGGTCTGTGCTTTGAAGCCGATCCCGTGCGCGGCCAAAAGACCGGCTTTTTCCTGGATCAGCGCGACAACCGGGCGCGCGTGGAAACGCTCGCCGCCGGCCGGGCGGTGCTGAATGCCTTTGCGTACACGGGTGGCTTTTCGGCCTATGCCGCGCGAGGCGGCGCGCGGGGCGTGGTCAGCATCGACACCAGCGCGCCGGCCCTGCAGGCCGCAACACGCAACCTGGCGCACAATCGGCTTGTCACGAGTCACGAGGTCCTGGTCGAGGATGCGTTCGCGGCGCTGGCCCGGTTGGGGCAAACCGGCCGCCGCTTTGACATGGTGATCATCGATCCGCCGGCGTTCGCGCAAAAAGGCGCACAGGTGGCAGCGGCCCTCTCGGCCTATGCCCGGTTGACCCGGCTAGGGTTGGGTGTGTTGCAACCGGGCGGTTTGCTGGTCCAATCCTCCTGTTCGAGCCAGGTGGACGCCGAGACGTTTTTTCAGACGGTCCACACCGCTGCCGGGCAGGTCGGTCGCCCCCTAGGCGAGATCGCGCGCACCGGCCACGCCCTGGATCATCCGATCACCTTTCGCGAGGGATCCTATCTCAAGTGCCTGTTTGCCGAGGCGCTATAGTCTCTGACCACAACGCAAAGGGGGTGGACGCAGCGTCCACCCCCTTCTAGTTCGCGGCAAACCTTCCCCAAACTTTGGGAAGGTCAGGGTCAAAAGTCCCTGATCACCAGCGGCAGGTACAGGTAATAATAAGTCGGGGACGGCACCTCCAACACCCAGGTGCAGGAGGTGACCGCGCCGCCGGCCCTGGTCTGGCCGCCTGGCAGCACGCGGAACTCGTAGGTCTGGCCGGGCGTCAGCGGGTCGTGCGTGATGACAGCCTGGTCTTGACCCATCCCCTTGGTCGAGTGCCAGGTGACGTTCAGATTCACCGTGGGGCTAAAGGCAAACTGGACGGTTTGCGTATTCACCGGCTCGGGGAAATCCACCACCATCACCACGTCCCGGGCCACCGTCCCGCTGATGGGGGTGGTAGGCGTGATAGTCTGGGCACCGACCAGGGCCAGGCCGGTGGCCTGTTGCTGGTTGCTGCACGTGTCCTGCACGGTCACGGTGACGGTATAGGCACCCGGCGCAGTATAGGTATAGGCCGGCGTGGCCGTGTCCAACCCGGTGCCGGTGCCCGGGCCACCCAGGTCCCAGACATACGCCAAGGGACCGGTCCCGGTGGCGGTGGCGGTCAAGGCCATCGTGTGGCCGACGAGCACCGGGCTGTTTGACGTCAGGTCCACAGTCAACGGCTGGCACAACACATCCACCGTTCCGGTGACGGTGTCACTGCCACACTCGTTCGTCACGGTGACGGTGACGGCATAGGTGCCCGGTGCGGTAAAGGTATAGACCGGCGTGGCCGTGTCCAGCCCGGTGCCCTGCCCCGGCCCTTCGACCGTCCAGGTGTAGGTCATCGGCGGCGTGCCGACGAGTCGGTGAGCCGTCAGATGGACTGGCTGGCCCAATACCACCGGGCTGTCGCTCTCTAGCGCAACCACTGGCGATATGCACGTGGTCACGGCGGTAAAAGCATCGGGCAACATGGTCGCCTGACAATCGCCATTATAGAGGGTTAGGGTATAGGTGCCCGCCGGCAGGCCCGCCGGCACCACGGCGTCCAGCAGGGTAGAGCTTGCCAGCGTTACCGAGAGCAGCCAGGTGTCGCCCAACTGGATATTGGGTGTGTCGATGAAATTGGCACCGGCGATCTGGACCGGCGTGTCATCATAGGCTGAGCCCTGGTCGGGCGTGACGCTGTATACAACCGGGGCCGGGCTGGGCGGCAGCGGTGCAGTGATCTGCACATCGTCGATAAACCAGCCGGTGTCAGCCACCGACGTGTCACAGCCAATGCGCCAGCGGATCTGGGCGGTGGACCCGGCATAGCTGCTCAGGTCCACTGTCACCTGGGTCCAGGTGGTCAGGTCGCTGGTCCAGGCCTGGCGCCCCCCCAGCGGATTCCCATACGCCGTGCTCAGTGTGCCATTGTAGCCATTGGCGGTAATGTGCGCGCCCAGGTCAGTCCAGGCGCCGCCATCGGCGGAAATCTCGATAACCGCGCCGTCATAGGGCACAGATGTCCCTTCAAAGTTGTAACGGTGCCAGAACGTGAGGGTACTGCCGGCGCCCAGCGCCACCGGCACTGTGTTCCAGAGCTGGCTATCGGTAGGTACGCCATCGTCGGGCACGAACCAAGCGTGGTTGGGGCTGTGCGATTGGCTGGTGCCCAGCGCCCAATGGTTGGTGCCTATCGTGGTCTGATGCGTCCACTGGTCAGCGCCAGACTCCATGTCATCGTAAAAGCTGGCAGCCAGCGCCACGGTAGACAGGTGCCTTGCGCTCGACCAGTCGCCGCTACCGCAGATGTTTTCGGCCTGCACGCGCCACCAGTAGCAGCGGTTGCCCAGCAACGGCGCGGCCGGCACATAGGTGGGGCTGGCAATGCCGCCCTGGTCAGTGAGCGGAGCATCGAATCGGGGGGTGGCTGCCAGTTGGAAGCGATAGCTGCGAGCCGAGGCAACCGCATCCCACGTAAAGGTAGGCTGGAGCGGCTGGTTGGTGGACCCGTCGGCCGGGGCGACGAGCGTGGGCGCAGCCGGCACGGCCGCCACCACGTGCAGATAGATGGTTTCGTCAAACGTGTTGGCACCGTGGTCCGTGGCCGTGACGACGATGGCATAATCGCCGCTGGGCGTGCCGGGCGCCACGGTCAGGGTCAGCTCAGAGACAAAGGGGGCCTGGGCCGAGGCCGGGGCAAACGCGGCACTGATGCCAGCCGGCAGCGCGCCGGCGTCCAGGTCCACGGTCCCCGTATAGCCGCGCACGCTCTGGATGGTGACCGTGGACGTGACCGAGCCGCTGGCACACAGCGCGTGCTCGGCGGGATCGACGGTCAGGGTAAAGGTGGGCAGGTCTGGCTCCATAAAGATCTTGACAGCCGGGTCGCCCAGCACGTTATAGGTCTCCCAGTAATAGCGCGCGCTGCCCGAGTACGCTGCTTCGACAGCGGCCAAGCCGGCATCGGTCATGGTGGCAACATCGGCAAACGACTTGGTGGGAGTAAAGAGCGAGTCAAACATGGCGCGTTCCAGCACGTCGTCTTCGTCCCAGTAGCTGCTATCCGACGATCCCCAGAAGGCCAGCGCGCCCTTGTTGTCCTGGAGCACCCAGGTTTCGCCATAGACCTCCATCTGGTCAAAGTCACCGGTGATGCAGGCGTGGCTGACGACAAAGGGGAATATGCCGGTGCTGGTAAGATTGCGCACCTGGGTCTGGCCGTAGCTCATCTCCCAGCCGGTCCAGCTTCCGTGGCCGGAATAGATCACGGCCCAGCGGCCCTCGTTGACGGCAGCCTGAATGTCGGTGCTGGTGGCATTATAGGTGATACAATAGAGCTTGTCGCCGCCGGGCTGGGGGTTGTTAGGGAAACGCCCAGTGTAGCCATTGGGCAGCGTGTGGGTATTGATGACATAGTTGTGCGTGCCTTCAGCGACCGTATACTGGTCGCAGGTGGCGGGAAAGGCAATCTTTTTCAGCCAGGGTTCCGTCCCGACCAGGCTGGCATAAGCCAGGTATTTGTTGACCATGATGGTGGTCTGGGCGGCCGAACGCACCGGGAATCGACCCCGGCCAATGTCAGGGTGCCAGTCGGAAGAGCCATCCATACAGCCATAGTACAGGTCCGTAATCTCGCCGGCTGACACGCTGTTCCAACCTGGCATGGTATCAGTGTCGCCCACCAGCAGGACATAAGAGGGCGGCGTGGGCCAGGTGTCGTAGGCGTTCTGGATATAGGCCTTGATCTGGGCGTTGGTGGTGGCCGGGATGTCCGAGAGCTTGGTGATGGTGACAGTAAAACCCCGGCTCTGTTTCAGGGTGACAAAGGGCTGCATGGCAGCATAATAGGCGTCGGCGGTGATGATCAGGTAGCCAACATCTGTTGTCAGGCTATCCGGATGCGTTGACGGCCGACCCTGGTTATAGTTGAGCAAGTCCCGGCTCAGACGTGCGTCAAAGGCCGGCGACGCATAGCGTTCGGCCTGGGCCTGGGTGCGGGCCATGTCGCTGCCGGTCAGACGCAGGCGCACGGTGAGCGTGCTGTACAGGCGCACGGTGCCGGCCGAGGGGTCATAGGCCACTGGCCACACCTCCACCGTCTGGACGCGGTGCCCGCGCACGATATAGCTTTCACCCAGCGCAACCGGCGACTGGGGATAGCGCGCGCCGTTAGCGTAAAAGTCCTGGTCCTTGACCAGAGGGGCAGTCTGCGCAGCGGGAGATTTGGACACTGGCGGCTGCAAGGGATAGATGGGCGACAGGCCCCGGTCGGTCAGGGCATGGTCGGTGTATTGGGCCTGCACCAGTTCGAGCGTGACCTCGGCGCCAAAGGGAATCTCGACGTCGCGCCGGAGGATCGGCAGGTCGGGCCGGCCCTGGACAGCGGCAAAGCCGTAGCCGGTCCCCGAGAGCCGCGAGTAGGACTGGCCCTCCGCCTCGACAGTCTCGACCAGACAACCGGGCGTGCGGGCCGCCAGGTCGATGGCGTTGGCATCGGCGCTGAGCAGGGTGAGGGCGGGAGCAACCGGCTCGGATGAGCCGTCAAACGATAACCACCACTGTCCTTCTGACAGTGGTGTCTGCTGGGGAACGTGAGCCAGGGCGGGGTTGGTGCCGGCCGTCATGGCGAGGGTCATGAGCAGGCCCAAGCAAAGCAAGCCATTGAGCCATCGCAGTCCGTGAGACTTCATGGTATCTTTTTTCCTCTCCACAAAAATATTCGCCCTATGTCGGAAGCAAGGTCAGCAGTGCTTCCAGCACTGCCCCGCCTACTGCCCGGGCCTTGTCCGAGATGGTAAAGCAATACGCCGGGTCGCCGCGAGGGTCCACGTCGCCCACCTTGGCCCCGGCGCGCACGTGCACGTCGTTGTGGATGAGGCCCCGGAGCACCCCGTCCAGCGCAGTGACGACGGGCACGCCGGCCACGGTCGCCACGGTCTCTCCCGCCTGCACCCGGTCCCCGATGGCACGCACGCCCTGGAACACGCCATCGGCCGGAGCACGCAGGACACGCCGGGCACCCTGGCCGGCCACCGCGCCGGGGACGCCGGTGTTGGGTCGGGCCGGGCCATCCCAGATGACCCGGCCCAAATAGTGACCACGTTCGGTTTCGATGACGGCGTGACAATCAATGCCGGCGGTGAACCCTGGCCCCAGCGCAACGACGGCCGGCGCGCTGGTGAGGCCCAGGCCGGTGGAATTGCGCTTGGCCAGGGTGGCATCCACGATGGCGTCTGGCTCTATGCTATGCGAGCGCACGACCAGGCCGGTGGGGTCTACCAGCACCGGCACCTCGCCGCGCTGCCAGGCGGCTTCCAACTCGGCCCGGTCCAGGGGCAAGCGCCGGGCCGTGACGTCTTCCACAGTAACGGCACCCTCGTAGACGGCGCTGGCAAAGGCCACGGGGCGCCGGATGACGAGGGGTTGAGGCAGCTCGGTCACCAGCACGCGCATGCCGGCCCGGTGTAGCCGGTGGGCCACACCGGTGCCCAGGTCGCCGCCACCGATGACGAGTGTTTCAAAGCTCCAGCTTTTCAACGCGCTCCCTCGCGCGGGCTATTGGTATACGCGAGCCAGGAATCGCACCAGGGTATCGGCCTCTTCAGTAGTCAGTTGCGCGCCCTTGGCGATCATGTTGTCTACAGTTTGCTGCCATTCTTCCGAGGTCTTTTTGGCGCTGGTAACACGCCCCAGGTCGTGGCATGTGGTGCAGCGCTCGTTCAAGAGCTTTTCGGCGTCGATGGGCTGCGCCGGGTAGGGGCTGGGGCCTGTGGTGGCGGCCGGTGTGGTCGGCCCGCTGGTGCCGGGCGGATACGCAGTTCCGCCGGATGAAGGCTGCGTGGGTTGCACTGGCTGAGTAGCCCCGGGCACTGTGGTCGCCGCCGGCTGGGTGGGAACAGGGGCAGTCCCGCCGTCACACTGTACGGCGGCCAGGAGCAGGCCGGTCAAGGCCAGGGCTGCAATGGCAATCAGAATGGTTTGTTTCATCTTTCTCCCTCATTCATTTCGATGGGCATTGGTCAGATAGGCAGCCAGAACGGCTGCCTCATCATTGGTGATCTGCGCGCCATGGGCACGCATCCGGTCGATGGTGGCCTCCCAGCCCTCCAGGGAACGTGGGGAAGCCCGGGAAATGCGCTCCAGATTGTGGCAGGATTGACAGCGCGTATGCAAAAGCTCGTCGCCGGGGTCACGGCTGGCACCCGTGCTGGCGCAGGCAGCCAGCGCCAACGCGACCAGTAGCAGACCTGCAACACACCCGGGTCGCTTCACGGTCAAACCCAGCCGAGCGAGAACAGGAAATACCACAGCGCACTCGAGGTCCACACTCCGGCGATGCTCAGGCCGATGACCAGTCCCAGCCAGCCGCCCAGCCGGGCCAACCACCGCCGCCGCCCACGGGCGATAAGCACCTTGAGCAGCAGCAACAAGCCGGCCAGCGTACCCACGATAATGTGAGCGGTTCCCCGCAGGTCATAGGTGCGCCAGCCCTGGGTTTGGATACAGATCAGGGCGATGACGATCACCAGCAGCAAGCACAGGTCGCCGCCCCATTTATGCCAGGCACGCAGAGCCTTTTTGCTCACCGGCAAAAGCTGAGGAATGCGCCCGCGCAACTGCAACTGGGTCAGGGCCTGCGCAACAGCCAGCACGAGCAGGCCGGTGGTCAACAGGGATTTGATCCAGAGCACGGTCACGTTCGCGCCCTCCCGTTGCCTATCGCCAAAGCGTGGGCATTGTACCACAGACTGGATGGGCTGTAAACCGCTCGTCCTCGTGAACTGCCCTCAACAAGACGAGGGGCAGGCGGTCTCGGTGAACTCGGATGCGAAGGCCCGTGATGCTCCCTACATGATCATCAGATCATCACGGGTATAGTCGCCCACCAGGCCGCGCGCCACTTCTACGGCGCTGGCCGCGTCCGGGGCGTAGGCATCGGCCCCGATCTGGTCAGCGAACTCGGCGGTCAGCGGCGCCCCGCCGATCATGACCTTGACCTTGTCCCGCAACCCGGCCGCCTCCAGTGCCTTGATGGTCTCAGTCATCGCCGGCATAGTGGTGGTGAGCAGTGCGCTCATGCCCAGCAACTGCGGCTGATGTGTGCGCACGGCGTCCACAAAGTCGGCTGGCGCCACGTCTACGCCCAGATCAACGGTCTCGAACCCGGCACCTTCCAACATCATCTTGACCAGATTCTTGCCGATGTCGTGCAGGTCGCCCTTGACCGTGCCGATGAGATATTTGCCGGCGCTGGGCACGTCGGCCTCGGCCAGCAGCGGGCGCAGCACGTTCATGCCGGCGTGCATGGCCCGGGCGGCAATGAGCACCTCGGGCACGAACAGGTTGCCGACCTTGAAATCCCGGCCCACCCGGTCCATCCCGGCGATAAGCCCATCGGCCAGTATCTCGGCCGGGGAAATGCCCTGAGCCAGAGCCTCTTTGACCAACTCGGGCACTGTTTCGTCTTCGCCGTTGTACAGTTCTGATGCGATCTGGTGCACTATGTTTGCCATGTTGACCTCCGGATATTGGGTAGTGGCGGCCTGGCGTACCTACAACGTCATCAGCGCAACCCGCATTCGCGCCAACGCCTTCTGGATGTTCTCCAGCGAGTTGGCATACGAAAGCCGCAAATAGCCCTCGCCGCGCCGGCCAAAGGCAGTGCCCGGGAGCACGGCCACACCGGCCACATCCAGCAAATAGTCGGCCAGTTCGACGGCCGACCGACCGAAAGCCTGGATGTTGGGAAAGGCATAGAACGCGCCCTGTGGGACCGGGCACCGCACGCCGGGGATGGCGTTGAGCCCGGCCACAATAGCGTCGCGGCGGCGGCGAAACTCGGCGCGCACGGCGTCCACGTGGTCCTGGGGACCGAGCACCGCTTCCAGGCCGGCGAACTGGGTGAACGTGGCCGTGCAGCCGGTGGAATGGGTGAGCAGCAGGTTCATCTTGTCTGCCAGCGCCGGGGGCATGATCCCAAACCCCAGCCGCCAGCCGGTCATGGCATAGGTCTTGGAAAACCCATCGGCCACGATGGTGCGCTCGGCCATGCCCGGCAGGCTCACGATGCTGCGGGCCTCGGCGTCGTACACCAGCCGGGTATAGATCTCGTCCGAGAGGACCCAGAGGTCCCGCTGGCAGGCGGCCTCGGCCACGTGGGCCAGCGTCTCGCTGGTGTGGATGCCGCCGGTGGGATTGCCGGGCGAGTTGAGGATGACCAGTCGGGTCCGGCGGCTGAGGGCGGCGTCAAAGGCGTCCAGGTCCAGGTCAAAGCCACGCTCCTCCACCAGGGGCACCGGGACCGGCACGGCGCGGACGATGCCGATGGCCGCCTCGTAGGAGGGAAAGCCGGGGTCGGGGTAAATCACCTCGTCGCCCGGCTCCAGCAGGGCCAACATGGGAAGCAGGATGAGCGGCTTGGTCCCCGGGGCCACGATGACCTGCTCCGGGGTAAACCGCACGCCCCGGCGCTGCCCGGCGTCGTCGGCCAGGGCCTGGCGCAGGGCCGGCACGCCGGCCGGCGGGGTGTAGCGCGTCTGCCCGGCG
>JAHJIN010000390.1 GCA_018823415.1 Chloroflexota bacterium
CTACCTGGGCGGCGGCGAACACCGGGGGCAGGAGGGGTATGTCCCGCTGGCCGTGGCCGGCATCGTCCCCGTCAAGGCCAGCGCCGAGAACGGCCCCATCCAGCCCGGCGACCTGCTGGTGGCCTCGGCCACGCCCGGCCACGCCATGAAGGCCAGCCCCAACCCGCCGGTGGGCACCGTTATCGGCAAGGCGCTGGCCGGGCTGGACGCGGGCAGCGGCCTCATCCTGATGCTGGCCATGCTCCAGTAGGAGGTGAAACATGTTAGATCCAGGATACAGGCTGAAAAACAAAACAACCCTGGCCCTGATTGCCTGCCTGCTGGCCGTGGCCGTGCCCCTGCTGGCGCAAGCCTCGGCTGGTTATGACCTGTCG
Source organism: Chloroflexota bacterium (assembly GCA_018823415.1). Classification (GTDB taxonomy): domain Bacteria; phylum Chloroflexota; class JAHJIN01; order JAHJIN01; family JAHJIN01; genus JAHJIN01. The sequence goes on from JAHJIN010000390.1 coordinate 375, forward strand.
TGGTGGACGGTGGATGGCGGGGGAGGCACACTCGGCGCCGCCGGAGGCTACTCCCTGACCGGCACCATCGGCCAGCCGGAGGCAGGGTCGCTGGGCGATGGCGCGTACACGCTCAGCGGCGGCTTTTGGCCGGGCGGCAGGCTGCCGGCCTGGTACCACATCTACCTGCCGCTCCTTCTCAGGAACCTTTAGCATCTGACCATCCGGTTGGGCCAGAAGAAGACCGAGCGTGGCATCATCCACCATGCGGTTCATCAGCCCACGCTGGAGGGGTGGATGGATCAGCACATCCACTGCGCAAGGTAACAAAAAGTGGTCGTATGAGGCCAGAACTCGACCCTCCTTCTGGTATCGAGGCACAGGACCTGGGCGACAGGCTCCGGATCACGCGCCGCTGGTTCTATTGGACCAGCACTCCCCTGGGCCTGTTCGCCCTGGCCTGGCTCGGCCTCACGCTGTGCAAGCTCGCAGATGACCGGCTCAATGATGGTTCTTATCTTTACTCGAGTGTTGTGTTTTGGTAGCAGGCAAGCAGGATGCTAAACTGCCACAATCGCCCGTTGTTTTGCAAACAAATAGCCAAAGACCTCCTCGGCGCTCTGCCCTTGCTGGAGTCTGTCATGCGCAACCAAGATCAACTTTTGAATGAGGGCCTGAGCCTGCTGGCGACACGCTTCCCCGATGGTTTTGACGGGCAAGCTCCCTTCCACCGGTGTGGGTGGCAGACAGTCCAAGTGCAGGAACGAGTAGGCTACGAACACCAGACACCAGTGTTTCCCAATGGCTTCGGCGTTGCGCATGAGGTACTCGTCCAACCCCAGGTTCTCCTTCCCATCCTGATAGAAGGTCTCAATCGGCCAGCGCAGCAAATAGGTGGCGATAACCCGCTGAGCGGTCCAGTCCACCCGATTGGTCACCAGGACTGCGTACGTCCCGGTCAAGTCCGCATTCTCGTAGCTGATCACCAGTCGCACTTTCCCCAGTTTGGGAAGGCGCACTGTAAACGTGAAGGCCCAGTACGTTTTCTCCTCAACCTTGACTGGGCGGTAAGCGCTGGCGGGGAGGAGCAGCACCAGGTCTTGAACGGCGATATGAGGACCCTGCAACGCGATGGGCTGGTTTTGAGCATCTCGCAAGACAAAGCTATTGACCTCCAGATTGCGGTTCTTCTTGAGGATGCTAATCCAGTCTTTCTTCCGGCGCTGGAGAAGCTTCACCAGTTCCTCAGCCAGGTACCAGCTATCGAACAGGACGACACTGAAGCGCAGCCTGTGTCGAATCGCGGACTCGATCAGCTCCATTGCCAGGTCGATCTTGGTCCGAAACTGTTCGTGCAAGGCCTGGAACTCGGGGTCGGTCAACAGGGTGGGGTCGACTTCCTTGTGAAAGCGCATTCGGTCTTTCTTCTTGAGGGGGATGACTCGCTGGGGAAAATGCTTGTGCGCGAACTCTTCCCAGCACGTGATTTCTTCATAGCGCCGATACTCCCGCAAGTCCACGGGGAAACGGACGGCACCACTGATATAATGGCTGGTGACTGGATTGTGAGCCAGAGGAAAGGTATCATCGCCGTGATTGTAGTGGCGAGCGATATGCTCAAACAAGCTACCTCCATGCTCGCACAAGGTGTCGTCCAGCACAAGCGCCGACTCGGCCTTGGGCCGACGCACGGCACTTGTTTGTTGCATCAGGTAGCGAATGCGCCGGTCGTTGACCTGGTCGTGGAACCAAGGGGCTTCGGAGAAAAAGCGGGAGAGGTTGGTCTTATCCGCACTGTCCAAGATGCAGCGGGTCAGGTTGGCCAGGCTCTTGTTGGGCAGCACCATGAGACCGGTCAGATAGTTCTGAAAGTGACGAAACTGGCATCGATTCTCGAACAGGTCTCGAAACTGCTCGGCGTGTGCCGTCACGATGGGAGCGGGAGCAACAATCGGAAGTTGCACAGCACTTCTCCCCCTTTCGCTCAGAATATAGTGAACATAAGCGTACCACTATGAGCCAGGAATGTCAAAACACAACACTCGAGTATCATAGAGTTTTCTGCTCCTTGACGAGCGGCAGTTTGATCACCATCGTGGTTCCCTGGCCGGGTGTACCCTGGATGTCAAAGTCGCCAGAGCGCAGCAGGACCCGTTCCCGCATGCCCAGCAAGCCAAAGGACCTGGATCCAGTCACTTCGCCTGCCGTGATGCCACGCCCATTGTCTTGAACCCGCAGGCGGATGTAGCCCTGTTCCTCGTCCAGCGAAACCTC
>JAHJIN010000391.1 GCA_018823415.1 Chloroflexota bacterium
ACGCTGGCGCAGGTGGTGGCGGCCTGGGAAGCAGAGCGCAACACAAATGGCGCCACCGTCAACTGGCGTTTCACAACCGGGGACGCCCGGATCAAACTCAAGCGCCTCTACCCATCAATTCAGCCTTGACAGAGTACTAGTACTACTGACGGCTGTCCTACCCGTCCAGCACGCGGCGCAAGATCTGCATCAGTTTGTCGCGGTCCAGGGGTTTCTGGATCCAGGCGGCCAACCCTGGCATCTGCAAGGCGTCGCTCTGGCCCAGGGTATAGCCGGTCATCATGATCGCTTTCAGGTGTGGGGCCTGCGCCTGCAATTCCTGGAGCAGGGCCTGACCACTCATCCCGGGCATGACCATGTCCGTGAGCACCAGGGCGATCCGGTCCTGGTGCTGCGCGTACAGCGCCAGGGCCTCCTGACCATTGGCGGCTACCAGCACCTGATAGCCCAGGTACTCCAGGGTGGCCTGGAGCACATAGCGCACCGTCGGCTCGTCTTCCACTAGCAGGATGGTCTCCCCCTGGCCGGTCAACGTCGGTGATGAAGCCGGTACTGCGACGACCGGCCCCGGGACGTGTGCCGCCGGCAGGTACACGGTGAACGTGGTCCCCACCCCCACCCGGGTCGCCACGTCGATATAGCCCTCGTGCTGGCGGACGATGCCATAGACCTGGGCCAGCCCCAGCCCGCTGCCCTCTCCCACCGGCTTGGTGGTGAAGAACGGCTCATAGATGTGCAGCAGCACGTCTGGCGGAATGCCCATGCCGGTGTCGGTGACCGTCAGCACGGCCCACTGGCCCGGCGCCATCCCGGGCAAAGGCCGGGGATCGCCGGCTTGCAGCTCGAAATGGTACAGCCCCAGCCGCAATTCGCCGCCGATGGGCATGGCGTCCCGGGCGTTCACCGCCAGGTTGGTGAGCACTTGCTGGATCTGAGTGGGGTCGGCGTGCACCACGTGTGCCCCCGGGCCGATCTCTAGCGTGATGTGCACCCGCTCCGGGATGGTGCGTTCCAAGAACTTGTGCGTCTCTTTGAGGAACGGGGACAGGTCCAACAACTGCGGCGCGCGGAGGGATTTGCGGCCAAAGTCCAGGATCTGGCGGATGAGATGGGCCGCCTGCTGCCCGCCCTGGACGATATACTCCAACTCGGGCCCGGCCGACGTGGGCATATCTGGGCGTATCTGCAAGAGCTGGGCAAAGCCAATGATGCCGGTGAGCAGGTTGTTAAAGTCGTGGGCAATGCCAGCGGCCAGTTGGCCCACGGCCGCCAGCCGCTCCTGCTCCTGGATCCGCTGCTGGACCCGGCGCGCGAGGGTCATGTCGCGGACCGCCAGCACCCAGCCCTCGGGCCCCCTGGAGCCGCCGGCCAGGGGCCGGGCCAGCAGCTCAAAGACACGCTCGCCGGCCGTCACCTCGTGCCACTGGCCGGCCGCCGGGAGGACCAGGAGTTCTGCCAGGGACCGGCCGCCCAGGTGCATCAGCGTATCGCCCACCTGCGCGCCGGCCAGGGTCATCAGGTCTTCGGCGCCCAGGAGGTTCGCCAGCACGACACGCTGGCCCTCGTCCAGCAGCAGCACGCCCTCGGGCGCCGCGTCGATGATCTCGCGAATTTGCCGGGCCTGCTCCTGGGTCTGCGTCAGCAGTTGGGCGTTGCGAATGGCCACGGCCGCCACGTTGGCCAGGGCGCACAGCAGGTCGATGTCTGGCTGGGTGTAGGCGTCCAGCCGGCGGCTCTGCAACTGCAATACGCCAATGGCCTGGCCTTCGATTTTCATGGGCACATAGAGCGCCGAACGTCTAATGTCCTCTTGCCCCTCGGGCAGCGGCCCTTCCTGGAGCGTCCCATCGTCCAGGATATTGTACTCGACCTGGCAAGTGCTCTTGGCCTGCTGGTGATCCTGCGTGTACAGCGGCTTGCCGGTGCGGTATACCCGGCTCTGGGTACCGCCCTCCACATTCAACGGAACGGGCGGCAGACTCGACACGTCAAACTCCTCGCCGCTGTCGATGATGTACGCGGCGCGGATGAGCCGGGTCTCGTCGTCGCAAAAAGACACGATGAACGTATGCGCGTCCATCAACTCGCGCACGTGAGAATAGATGGTGTAATAGACCTCTTCCAGGGTGTGCGATTCGCCCAGCGCCAGGGCCAGTTGATTCACCGCAATCTGCTGATCCAGGAGCCGGCGCTCCCGTGCCTCGGCCTGCTTGCGCGCGGTAATGTCACTCACGAACCCCAGGAACCGAGTGTCCGAGAGCCGAGCAGCATCCACAGACCAGTAGCGCTGCGTCCCATCCCGGTGCAGGAAGGGCAGCTCGCTGCTGGCCTGGCCGGTCTCCACCGTCTGCTGAAAGTGTTGCCGCCCGGCCGCCTGCGCCTCCGGCGGCATCAGGCCCGGGATGTCCATATCAAGCAGGTCGGCCCGGGAATATCCTGTGATCCGGCACGCGGCGTCGTTTACCTCCACGTATCGGCCCCGCTCATCCGCGACAAAGACGCCATCTGGCGCGTGGTCCACATAGCTGCGGTAACGCGCCTCGCTCTCCCGCAGCGCCTCGGCCATCTGATTGCGCTGTTCCTGATCGACCAACAACGAACCCAGCAACAGCGTCCCCAGTGGAAAGATCGCCATGATCGGGAGCGCGATGGCGTTGAGCACGTCGGATGGCAGGGGCGCCGGTAGGGTGAGCATCGCCAGCAACATGCTGGCGTGAACCAGCACGCCAAAGGCGAACAGATGGGGTGGTTTTACGACGCCGGGCCGCCTCTGGCGCAGGTAGTGATAGGCCAGGCCCAGAGCGGCCGCTATGACGGTTACTCCCACCCCGGTAGGAGCGCCGGTCCCGCCCAGCCACAGGCGATAGGCCGAGGTCAGCCCGGCGGCAATGAGCGCGGGGAGCCAGCCGCCAAACAGCCCGGCCATGCTGACCACGATGGAGCGGCCGTCAAAGATGATGCCCGGCCCATAGTGAAACGGGACCATCATGCCGGCGATGGCTACCCCGCCAAAGACCAGTCCGGTGACGATCTGGCCCAGCAGCTCCCGGCGCTGCCATCTCCGATTCACAAAGCTGTACAGGATGCTCAAAGTCAAGAGCAGGGCTACGTTGGCGATCAGGTCTTGATAGATCGGCGCCATGCAAACTCCCTATAACACGTGATGCGGCATCGGTTGCATCTCCAGGCCCAGCATAGCAACATGTATTCAGTTACACAAGCTGCTCCAGTCCGAAATGCTCTCAGCCCGTGGTAGTAACCAGACCGATGTCGCGCCGCCGAGTTGATAGACTCGCTAACAGAGTCATCCGAGTAGGCATCAACTCGGCCTGCATCGTTCGCTTGGGCACGTAGGCACTGGCCCCGGCAGCCAGGGCGTCGGCCGGAAAGCCCGGCCCGTCGTCGCGGAACTCGAACTGGCGGGCGCTGCCTTGCTGGGTGATGCAGACGCCCCCACGGCGCGCTGGCGGGTCGCCCGGGCAGGCCTGACGACCATATAGGTCTCGGCCATCGGTGCTCCTCTACTCTGACTGACCGGCCCCGGGCGCCATGGATGGCGGGAACGATTGGGGATACAGCCGCTGGGCGCATTCGGGGCATATACCGTGGGTAAACTCGGCCTCGGTGTGTTTCGAGATGTATTCCTCAACCTGGCTCCAGTAGCCCTGGTCATCGCGGATCTTTTTGCAGGACGCGCAGATGGGCAGCAGGCCGCGGAGGGTCTTGATGTTGATCAGGGCGGCCTGCAGTTCATCGATGAGTTGCGCGCGTTCCCGCTCCATATGGACGCGCCCGGTGATGTCCTGCCCCACGACCAGCAGACCCACCACGGCGCCCGCCGCATCCGTGAGCGTCTGGTCGTACCATTCGATCTGGCGTTCCCGTCCGTGCTGGGTCACTATGGTATTCACATGACCCCGGGTCTGGACACCGCCAAGGGCCTGCAAGAACAATTCGCGGCTGCGCGGCTGGTCGCGCTCGGGCAAGAAGGTGGCGCACCAGTCCTGGCCCTGCACGTCCGGCAAGCGGTAGCCCGCAATCTCTTCCAGATAGGGATTAAAGCGCACGATGCGGCCCGCCGTGTCCAGCACCAGTACAATGGCTTGCGCCATCTGCACCAGGCTCTCGGCAAAGTCGCGCTCGTGCCGCAACGCCTCCCGGTGCCGCGCTTCTGCCTCCTCGGCCTGCTTGCGCACGGCGATGTCGCTCAACACCACGCGGCACGCCGGCACACCGATGTCAGCGTCTGGCCCCACCAGGACGCTGGGCGCCACCGTGGCCTCCAGCCGCGCCCAGAATACAGCGCCGGGCGCAGTGTACCGCAGCAGGCGCAGTTCGCATACCTGTGGCGTGCCCGTGGCAAACAGTTGTTGGCGGAGCCGGTAGTAGATGTCCTGGTCCTTTGGGAGGATATAGTGGCTCAACCGCTGCTGCACCAGGTCGCCCCGGGCCACGCCCAGCAGGGTCGCGGCGGTGAGATTCGCTTCCCGGATCAGCCCTTGGGCGCTGATCGTGACATAGCCCACCGGGGCCAGGTCGTACAGGTCAAAGTAGCGCGCCCGCGCGGTCTCCAGTTCCACCTGCGCTTGGCGCAACTCCTCGTTTTGCAGTTCCAGCTCGATTTGGTGGACGCGCAGTTCATGCAGCAGGCGCTGGGCGGCCTCTGGCGAGAGAGCCGCCAGGTCCTCGGTCCCCCTGGCCCGAACCTGCTCCTCCGCCTGCTGACGCAGGGTTGGCCCCGAGCCGGTCACCGGACCGGCGGCAACGTCTCGTCCGCTATGCTGCGTGGTCATGGTGCACCTCCTGGGCCAACCTGGCGCCGATTCCCGAGCCATCTGACTGAACACGCCGGACGGCCTTGACCAAGCCTCTGCCGATCGCGCTCGGTCGCGCCCCTCATCGGGACGATGGTGAAGCGGTCGGAGTGCCTATGGTCAGCACTACCCGACCCTGGACCAGCCAGAACCAAACCAAGAATCTAACCGCGAGACCGCTGAGCAGATTATGAAAACCCTCTGCGCACTCGTAAAATCCTGGCTCACTGGGCCAGAATCTCACTGGTAACGTACTACGCTTTTTCCGAGACTCCGCTCGGAAAAAGTGGCCCCTACGGGGCAGTTGACAAGAGCCGTCGTTCCCTTTACCATGTGCGTATCGTGGCAACGAGATGCTGGAAGGGAGCGCGGACATGGCAGGCGAATTTAGCACGTACTATGCAGACTTTCTGGCAGGCACCTACGACTGCGTAGATCGGATTGTCCTCAATGCCTACTTTCGGATGGGGCATAGCCCGGGTGGCTTTCGCACCTGGTGGCGTCAACTATACGGGTCCGATGCCGATCTGGACAAGACCCACCTGATGCGGCTGGCGGAGCGGTTCAGTCGGCGCGTCCACGCCCATGCCAAAGCCCAGCAGATTCCCATCCTCCATTGTGATCCTGGCGAGCGGAAGCACGAGATTGCCGAACAGTATCTGCCCGCCGACCCGGCGTTTGTGGGCGTGTTTCTCATCCTGGTCAGTCGCGCGCCCGCTCCCGTCTGGGATGTCCAGCGCACCAAGGGGGGCAAGATCGGCCACCTGACCAAGAAAATCGCGTATGTCAATCACTACTCGTTTCATATCCTGGACCCAGAGTGGGGCCATGTCACCATCAAGATGAGTGGGCATCCTCCCTTGTATATAATATCACCACGAACTCGTGGTACTCAACAACCTACTTGCGCCAAGCGGGTGCCCCGGCGATAATAGACCTGTTCGGCATGCGCCGAACGACGGACCACCCGGGAAGGCTAATCCTCCGTGCCGGACTCGTACCGACCAGATACGAGCCACGTCTTGGTAAGCTTGCCACCCGGGAGCACTGGGGATCAACG
>JAHJIN010000392.1 GCA_018823415.1 Chloroflexota bacterium
CGCAAGGCGGGCCTGGGCGGCCAGTTCTACAATTTCCTCCAGAACCTCTCCGAGACGGCCCGGGGGCTGGACCATGTGGTGCTGGCCGTCTCGGTCCCGGCTTCCGAGCTAGAGATGGGAGCCGAGGACTATGCCGATTATGAGCGGTTCAAGAAAATGCTGGACCGGTTGGGCAAGGCCGTGATCATGGCCGCCGAGACTGAGACCTCGGAGATCATCCGCCGCCGACTGTTCGACTGGGGCGGCCTGCCGCCGGAGGGGCGTCAGACGGCCGCAGCCTATGCGAACTGGCTGCTGGACCACCGCTATCAGGTCCCCCAATGGTTCTCGGTGGATCACGCCGTGGAGGCTTTTGAAGCCGCGTATCCCTTTCACCCCATGACCCTGTCCGTCTTTGAGCGCAAGTGGCAGGCGCTGCCTCGTTTCCAGCGGACTCGCGGCGTCCTGCGCATGCTGGCCCTGTGGGTAGCGCGGGCTTATGGCGATGGATACAAGGGTGCGCATCGCGATCCGCTCATCGGCCTGGGCACTGCCCCGCTGGACGATCCGCTTTTCCGGCAGGCGGTTTTCTCACAGTTGGGCGGCGCCGGGCTGGAGGCCGCCGTCACCACCGACATCACCGGCAAGCGCGAGGCCCACGCGGTCCGGCTGGATGAAGAAGCAGTGGAGACCATCCGCCGGGCGCGGCTTCACCAAAAGACCGCCACGGCCATCTTTTTCGAGTCCAACGGGGGTGTGGTGGCGGCCCGGGCTGATGCCACGCTGCCGGAGCTGCGGCTGGCCGTGGCCGAGCCGGACCTGGACATTGGCAATGTGGAGACCGTGCTGGAGACGCTGACGGACACCTGCTATTTCCTGGAGGCGCAGCGCAACCGCTATCATTTCCGGCTGACGCCGGGCCTCAACAAGATCCTGGCCGACCGGCGGGCGGTGGTCAAGGCGCCCCAGGTGCGGGACCGCGTGCGGGCCGAGATCCAGAACGTCTTCAAGGCCGGTCCGCGCGTGGAGCGGGTCTATTTCCCGGACAAGAGCGGCGACATCCTGAACCAGGCCGTCCTGACCGTGGTCGTCATGGCTCCGGAGCAGACGGCTGGGGACCCGGCCACCCAGCAGCTCATCGACACGATGACGCGCGAGCACGGCACCTCCGGGCGCACCTTCAAGAGCGCGCTCATCTGGGTGGTGCCAGACGATGTGAGCCGGCTGCTGGACGACGCCCGCAAGCTCCTGGCCCTGGAGGACATTGACAGCGAAAAGGAAGAGCTGGGACTGGACGACGCGCAGAAGAAGCAGCTCCAGCAATCTCTGGGAGGAGCCGCGCGGGACCTGCGCGAGTCCGTCTGGCGCGCCTACAAAAAAGTGTTCCTGCTGGGCCGGGACAACGACTGGAAAGAGGTAGACCTGGGGCTGGTGCATTCCAGCGCTGCCGACAGCTTGGTGACGCTGATCCTGAACCGCCTACGCCAGGACGACGAGGTGACGGAAGGCGTCAGCCCGTACACGCTGCTGCGCAACTGGCCGCCGGCCATGATCATGTGGAGCACCAAGTCCATGCGAGATGCCTTTTTCGCGTCGCCGCAATTGCCCCGGCTGCTGGACCCCGAAGCCTTGCGCCGCACCGTCGCCGAGGGGGTGACCCAGGGACTGCTGGCCTACGCGGGTCCCCAGGGCGCGGACGGCAAGTACTACCCCTTTGTCTTCAACGAAACCCTGCTCCCGGCGAACGTCGAGTTCTCCGATGAGATGTTTGTCATCCCGGCGGAGGAGGCCAAAAAGCAGGTGGAGGAGCCTCGACTGGCCCGGCTGGAGATGCGCCCGGCCCGGGTCCAAATCAAGCCCGGCGAGAGCTACAACCTGGCCGTGCAGGGCTATGACCAGCATGACCGGCCGTTCCCGGCGGACGGTGTCGTCTGGGATGCCCCGCAAGGGTGCCGGGTAGACCCCAATGGCCGGGTCATCGCCGAGGAGCGCGAGGGGTACTATACCGTGTCGGCCACGGTGGAGGACGTCACCGCCACGGCGGAGATAGTCGTTGCGAAGGAACCGGCCAAAACACTCTCGGTTCGTAAGCCCGTGCAGACTCCTCCCACCGCCGGTTTGGTCTGGGAAGGACAGGTGCCGCCGCAAAAGTGGATGAACTTTTACACCCGGGTCCTGGCACGCTTTGCCACCCAGCCGGACCTGCGGCTGCACGTCTGTTTCGAGGTGACGGAGGGCGTCTCCCCACAGAAAGCCGATGAGACCCGGGTGGCTCTGCGGGAGTTGGGATTGGACGAGGACGGGTTGCAGGTGGTAGAGGGAGGTTGATCCAGATGCCACATGCAAGCCCAAGCGGCTTGTCGAGCGCGGAAATCCAACTTGACGGCCGGCGTTGTTGGGTGAGTATGACGTCGCCGGGCCTGGACGACTGGACCCAACGGCGCTGGTATTTGTTCGTCAGCCTGAAAAACAAGCTGTTCACCAGAGAACTGTTGCGGTGGTTTGTGGACTTGTGCGAGACCCGGGCCTGCACCGGCGCGATTTGCGTGGTTGACGAGCCGTATCTGTTCAATCGCCGGGCACTGCTGGGCGTTGATGACCTGCCGCATGCCGAGCTGACCAGGTTGAGCCGGCAGTCTGACGAGATCGAGCGCAAGGCACAAAAAGCGATCCGGGCCCAAAGGTCAACTCGGGTGACCACTATGGCGTGGCAGCAGCTATCTGCCGCGATTCCCGCGTGGCTGAAGGCCGAAGTACAAGCGGCCTTTGACCACCGGGGGAACTTTTACGAGCAGGTGGTGCGCCAGGTCATCTTGGCCCAAGGCCCGCAGCACTCGCAGCAGAAGCTGGAACGGTATGCCGGCTTCTTTTTGTGCGAGATCCCCGTGCTCATCTATGCCTATTACGCAGAGCCCGGCGGTGTCGTAGATGTGTATCCCGGTGAAACTGCCAACGTCCTGTGGCAGATCGAGTTGGGTGCCCTCCGGGACGAGCTGCCCAGGACCACGGCGTTCGCATTGGCTGGGCCCAAGCTCATCTATGTCAACGTGGCCCCGCAGGATGGGCCGGTGGACGCCAGAACGTAAAGCTGTACAAAAATAACATAATGATCGAGATTGACAAGTTCTTTCCATCCAGGCGGCGATGGTCGGCGCAATGGTGCGCCCGGCGCAGGCACCAAAGCCGCCCATCAAGCGCCTGTGGAGGCTGGAAACTGGCTGGTCCTATTCACCCCTGTTGGCCCGGTCGCCGGCAAAACCATGGGCGTGGTTGCCCGCCGTGAGATCGTTGGGGGGGTACACCGCAACGACGCCAGAGAAAGGTGCGAGAATGCTGGAGGAACTGTTCAGCCTCTATCAGGATGGCCTCATCAACCAGGGCCATCCCAAGTGCTTATTCGCCGAAACGCTCATCTTCAATGAGGGCTGGTTGCTGAGGTCGGTACTCAAGGAGTGGCAGGCTCACCCGCCAGGTTCTCGCTTGGCTTTCTTGCCCTTCCCGGCCGGCGCCAGGGTCTATTCCGAGGGACAGCTATACACGCCATTCAAGGCGCGCTTCAGAGGGGACAAGCGAGCCGAATCCCACACGCACGTGGATGGCGTCGTAGGCGATTTCTCGATTGCAGATACCAAGTCGGGTATCGTGCTGGATCCTGCCTTCAGGTACATTGCTGTCTTGGAGGCCAAGATGCACAGTCCCCTCGCCCGGGGCACCACAAACGCGCCCGATTTCGACCAGCTATCGCGCACGGCGGCGTGTTTGATCCACGCGATCATCCAGACCGGAACAAGGGCTGACTACCGCGCGCATCTCGCCGTCATATATGCCCAGGCCAATCGCCGCGTTGACCCGGCTCAGTACAGCAAAACCCATATTGAGAGCCAGATCGACAAGCGGTTACAGGCATATGTGGGAACTGATCAGCCCGATGAGGCCAGCGCGCCGTTCATCACCGGATGGCGGGATGTTCTCAACCGCCTGCAAGTCTGGTTTTTGACCTGGGAAGACGTGCTGGCTGAAATCGGCAGCGAGGATCTGGATCGGTTCTACAGTCTGTGCCGGAGGTTCAACGGATAGATTGGCACTGCTGGATCACTGTATTCATCGTGCTGAACAAGATGTGGATGTCAGCAGAGTGATAAAGGAGGTCGAGACATTGTCTGCCAACGCACGCCACTGGAGTCTATACTTTGACGGGGCCGAGTTTCGGCTAGAGCCTCGTTCCGATGCCAAGCACGTAGCCGCTAAAAACCGTGTCATTGAAGAGGGCCTGGCGACCATCCTGTTTCACTGGGGGGACGAGCTGCTGCCTGGCCCTCGACTGCACATGCTGGGACGTTCGATCCCCATCGTGCGAGAGCAGGATCTCTTGGCTGTCGACGATCTGGGACGGATCCACGTCTTTGAACTCAAGAAGGACAGCACCCAAGCAAAATCACTCTTTCAATTGGTCTCGTACCTGGTACAACGGCCCCAGAATGATGGACTGTGGGTCGAGAACAACGTGGCGAGCACGTTGTGGTATGGGGAACAAAGTGTGGCGTGCAAGCTCGCCGGGCTGGTCTGTCGAGAACGAGTTGAAAACCTGAAAACAGAGGCCCCCGCCGGTGCCCGCCAGGCGGAACGGCTCGCTGCCCGGCTCAGGCTGCTCGCTGACATAGCCAGGGAGCGCACCGGCCTGGATCTGTCCCCCGAGGTGTTCCGGCGCATCGCTGGCTCGCTGCTCATCAAAAGCTATGGGGAGACGTGGGCCGGTCCCCTCCAGCAGTCGCCGGCCAAAGTGCTGGAGGAGGTCGTCAGGAAGAAACTGTCCCCATATTGGAGAGTTGGATTGACCCGGCCGGGAATCGTGGCGTGGATGGTCGCTCCGAACGTTGAACATGCGTTGGAGGCGGCCCAACCGCTCCTCGACCGTGGCCTGGAGATCCGCTGCGTGTCCGTCGATGCCCGCGAGATTATCCCCGGCCACGAGTGGGGCATCACCGTCGACGAACCCGAGAACCATACTCGCGGCTGGTTTGTGACCGATGGCCTGGCCCATCTACTGCAGCAGGCCGTGGACCAACACCTGGCAGCGTGTCCCGCTGCGGCTGACCGCCTGCGCCTCAAGCTCAGCAATCCGCCACGACGCCCCGACAAGCCGGAGCAGCAAAAGGTAGCGGCGCTGGGATGGCGAGCCACTGGAGGGGCACAGATCGAGCTGGATGCCCTTCCCGACCAGGTACAGTGGCGGCTGTATTATGACTGGTGGACCGAGGGCCAGGCGCTCCAGGTCCGCGATGCAGTCCACAAGGTCATGCGGAACGCGCGCGCCGGACGCCCGAAATCCTGGTC
>JAHJIN010000393.1 GCA_018823415.1 Chloroflexota bacterium
GCATTGAGAGTACCATCATCCCGCGCACCAACAATGCCGTGGAATTGGTCATCCGCCGCTTTGACCAACACTACCAGAACTTCTGCGGCTTTGATACCATCGCGAGTGCCCAACTGTTCCTGGGCGTGTTTGAGAAAGTGTATCGTTTCACGCCGTTCTCCCGGGACGCCCAGCCCCGCACGCGCCGCGGGGGCAAGTGCCCGCTGGAATTGGCCGGCTATGACATTAGCCAGATGCCGATGGCCGCGATCTGCGCTGGCTCTAGCTTCGCCTGGCCGCTAGAACCGGCTCGGGCGGAGGTCCCCAAACCGTGACGCTCTCAGCCGGTCCTACTGGCAAGCACTAGCAATTATGGTATAATTGCTAGTGCGACTGTTAGCAATAAACCGGAGGCGGCTGATGAGTTGCGAACAGACCTTGATCCAGCAGTTGCGCGCCCGCGGGTTCCGGCTGACCCCCCAGCGGGAGATGGTCCTGTCTGTGCTGCACGACGGGGAAGGGCTGGTCACGGCCGAGGAGGGGCACAGCCGGGTGCAGCGCCTCAGCTCCGCGGTAGACATTTCCACCGTGTATCGCACCCTGGGCCTGCTCCCGAAGTTTGACCTGGTGTCCAGCGTGGACCCCGGCGACGGGCAGCGCCGCTACGAGTTCCTGGGCCTCCACGGCGCCCACCTGCACCTGATCTGCCAGGCCTGCGGCCAGGTATCCGGCATCGATCTGGAAGTGGCCCCGGCCTTGGTCGAACAACTGCAAGCCGCCTGTGGTTTCCAGGCCGCACTGGACCAGCTGTCCATCCCCGGTCTATGCCCGGCCTGCGCCGTTGCCCCAGACGGCTGACTTGCAGTCCTTACGCGCGCCGGCCCCACGAGCCTCCGGCGCTTCGCATGAGCTGCTTGGTACACCACTTGGTACGATGAATGGCCACAACTACCACCGGCAAAACAGGGTTTTCCGACGAGACCAGGTCCATGCCCAGACCATCTGACGAACTGGACCGCTACGATTTGACGTGCCACAGACTGCGTGAGGCCTTGCTGGGCCAACTGCCCGCCTCAGTGGACCTGGTCGCCACGGTCACCGCCCATGCCTATTGGGTCTGCGTGGCCGTCAGCGGGGACGGAACCGCTTGGGAGGAAGCGCTGCGCGACTATACCGCCCTCGCCCAGCAGCGGGCCGCCGCCGAGGGCGAGGCCGAACGCCGCGAAATCGCGCTGCTGCAGCAGGAACTGGCCCAGACGCCCGGCCCGGTGCTGGACGTGGGCGCCGGGTGGGGTCGGCTGGCGTCCCTCTACGAGAGCCTGGCTCTGCCAGCCGTGTACGTCGAGCCGGCAGCATTGGGCACGCAATTGATGCGCCGTAGCGGCTTGAACCGGGTCGCCCAAAGCGTCGGGGAAGCACTGCCTTTTGCGGATGGCCCCTTTTCCGCAGCAATCATCGGTTGGGTGTTACACCACGGCGCAGCGCCAGACGTGGATGCGCCCGCCATCTTGATCCAGGCCGCGCGAGTGCTGGCTCCGGGTGGAAAATTGCTCTCCATTGAGCCGCTGGGGGAAAAGTTCAGTCAGACCGAGTGGACGAGCCTACTGCGCGAAGCTGGGTTCCACGTCAATCGCGTGGAATGGTTCTTCACGAGCGAATCATCGCCCGGCGCGACCGAGCGATACGCATTGGCCGTCGGCGCGCGCTGCGCCGATTGAGGTAAAGCAAATGATGACGCCATGTTGGTAACGGTTGAGCATGACCACACCCCACCGCTGGCGCTGGCCCAGTTGATTGACCACCACTGCCAGCGCTATCCGGCGGGGGAACCGCGCGACGTGTACAAGCTGCTCTATCAGGGCCTACGCGGGCCAGAGCACCTGATCGCGTCGCCGGCCGATTTTGCGGCGCACTTGCAGGCCGAGTACGAGGCCGTGGCGCCCGATGACGGCGAGCCGCTGTGGGAGGTCGTGCGCCCGGATGGCCGGCTGGGCCGGGTGCACCTGCGCCCGTTCAAGGCTCGTTTTGGCGACCTGGCAGCGCTGACCCGGGCCTGCCTGGCGACGGCCGGGCCGACCGGGGGCACGCCAGAGGATGTGCGCGCGGCCTGGGCCGTTTTCGTGACCGGGTGCCGCGCGGGACGCTGGACCTTGGCGCTGCCGGCGGTATTGGACCTGACCCGCTGGCTCACAGAGCACGCTTACCCGGCCGTGCATCATTCGGAATCATATCGCGCGGTCTATCACCCGGCCTACCGGTTGGTGGGGCGGGAGTGGAATCCTTGGTTGGAATGAGGAGGCATCGTCAATGAACCGGCCCTTGAAACCCCACGCTCCCATGATTGACCTGGCCGGAGTCGTCAAGTTCCACGGCCACAGTTGCCCGGGCCTGGCCATCGGCATCCGCGCGGCCGAGATCGCCCGGCGCGAGATCGGTCCCCAGCCATCGTCGAGACCGATATGTGCGGCCCCACAGCGGGTAGCCCCTGATAGTAGCGCCGGATCCCCCGGCTAGGGCGTGCTCCCCCGCCGATCAAACGGCTGGCCAAGCACGACCTGGAACTGCTCCGCCGGCACCGTCTGGGTATAGCGACAGTCAGGATAGTTGCGGCAGCCCCAGAACAGACCTTGCAGCCCCCATTAGTACGACGCCAGCGTAATGCCCGGCTATTCCATGAGCAAGCTGCATCATAGGTCGGCCGCAATCGCTACCACCGATTTTATCGCCACGACCACCTCGGTCTATTCAGGCATCCTCCCGTCCTAGCGCGTCTATTACCCCAGCACCACATAAATTACTGCATATCACGCCCCACCCCCGCGTGAAGCAGCCAAGATCGTGACAAGAAATTGACTATCCCATGAAGTGGAGGATACCGCTCAGGCTATAACCCATGTTGATACCATTTGACATAGACGTAAGTTATGCGATTGTATCAGAA
>JAHJIN010000394.1 GCA_018823415.1 Chloroflexota bacterium
CCCTTTTACTATTTCGACTATCTCGTTCGATGTGGTTTGCGTTCCAGGAACGACGGTCGTCTTCCTAACATTTCGATCTCGCCGACCAATCTGACCAACCCAACTGGTAAGAGAGGGCATTCGAATTCTAGGATAAGCTATATGTGATAGAAATCTATCCCTTTCTACATATAGGTATACCAATAGACTGCATAGCGCAATTAACGCACCGATACCTTGCCAATCGGATCTCATAAGATGTTCGCGACGGCGTCCATAGCAATTCAACTCACGCATTGTTGAAAGGATTGTCCGATCATATCCATCTGTAGTCTCCCCTAACAGCATTTCCGTTTGCTGTTCGTCTTGGCGAGCCGGAGTCTACTCGCCGCACAAAATATCATGGAACACGCAGAGTTTGAGCGATTCCCGCAGTTCGTGAAAATCTTGTCCGCGATGTTTCTTCCCGTGGGATGCCTTAAGTGGCGTAATTACCCGTTTGTGGTCACTCGACCACGAACGTACCTATATGTGGAATTTGGTTCTATCCACCTACTCTCCCCTCGTGAAGTTCGCTTTTCGGTTTCAGGGAAAGAGATACTGCACGAGAGAGCCGCCCTTAACTTGCGCTAGAGGCGGCTCCCGTGGTATACTTGTCGGTGGAAGCTTCCTGTGCTTCAGGAAGCATACCAGGGCCATTGGGAGCCGCAATCTCCTGGTGGCCTTTTGCGTTGTCTGGGGTCATTATAGCACATTGGCTGCAAGAAGGCAATACAGCGCGACACAGATTTGCACGGATGGGGGAAAGATATAGAGGGAGATAGAGAAGAGGTGGCGGTGTCCCATCAACCCGGTTCCCTGCGGGACCGGGCCAAGGGCCGCCGCCACCCAACGTCATCCTCACCGACACACTGCCGATCAGCACCACCTGTTTGACTGCTTGCGGTGAGTGGGGCCATTGTACCACGGTCAATCGGCGCTGCCAAGCGGGACCAGGCCAATGATCAAGGCGGTCGTGCCGGGGGGAATTCCCTCGGGGTAGTCGCGGCTGGCGGATTGGTAGTCGGGGGCGCTGATCTCGACCGTGAAGGGTTCGTAAGGGGTGGGCAGAGGCACGTTGAGGGCGGTAGCGGGGCCGATGGTGAAAGAGCCCCCACCCCCGGCCCCGCCTTGCGGGGGAGGGGCCGGCCAGGTGATGGTGATATCGCCAATGGTGGCGCTGGTGGCCTGGTCGTAAGCGGTGACGGTCACGCTCTGCGTGGTCGGCTTTCTGTGGTGGGCCACGGCGAGTTGGTGGGCTTGATACTGGACGCGAGTGTGGTACATTGTCCTCACCGGTGAGGGTTGCCGATCTGCACCAACCAGGATTGGTGCCGGCTAGTTTCCATCACGCTAGCGCTCCGGATGCGACTCATCTTTGGCCTTGGGCCTATCGGCCCCCCACCTGTTTCAAAAAGTGCTTGACAGAGTTCTGACCAGCGTGATATAATACACGCGTACCACATCATACGAATTGGACCTGGGCCATGCTGGCGGCTCAGCGTATCTTACGGCTAACTCCCCGGAGGAAAACGCCGTTTTTTCGTGCCTTTTGAGGCCGAGATACGCGGGCCAGGTTCGCTTGATAAAACCCCCGCGTACCTCACGCGGGGGTTTTGGCATTTAAGGAGCCTTTTTTCTACAATCATTCGTATCAGGTAGCGGATCAACATTGGCGATCCCGCGCAATCGTAAGGCGATAGCTGGCTAGAGCATGGCCAGTGCTCTGCCTTTGCGGAGGGATAACAGTGGTGACACCCATTACCTGGCAGCAAATGATTGCCCTGTGGCTGGCACTGGGGTACGATGACCCAGCTATCTGCTGGCTACTGGATATTGACGCTGACGAGCTACTGTTAGCCCTGGCAGGTTGCTGGCCGGTCAAGGATCATTCCTTGCCGGCAATGGCAACCCGCGAGGGCTATTTGTTTATGAATTCGCTTTGTCCTGGTGACAAAGTTGATCAATCGTAAGGAGGTGCAACGTGCAGCATCGCATCATCGTGAGCATCCTGGTGATCCTCATTGTCAGCATCCTGGCAGTTCCTTCGGCTCTGGCCCAGCCAGAGTTGGGGGGACCATCGTATGTCAGCGGCGGGTTGTACACTGCCCCGTATGGTCGGGGCACCTACCTGGGTTGGGTCTACGGCCAGGCCGTGATCCAGTCCGGCAGCGGCGGCTGGTATCTCACCCGCGCCGGCTGGGTCCAGGGCGTGGTATCGTCGTCCTGGACCGGGGGGTTCGGGTCCAATGTGACCGCCGGGCTGTCGTACTGGAGCCAGTACAATAGCCCACCGGCTACGTGGTGGTAGTCAGCCGCCAGGCTCACGATGCGTCGGGACACGACGCCTCGTGGGCTAACCTCAGCCGCTATCGGCGTTTGAGGTTAGCCCACGAAATCCCCGATTTCGTGGTTGCACCTTTTATATCCGGGCCGCAAGGCATCGTCAGACTGGGACACCTTGTTACGCACGTCGGCATATCGTTGGAACTGGGTAAAACACATCGTAAGCTCCATCATCTAACCCCAACGGGGGCGTGCCATTGCCCCCTATGGGGGTGTGGCGCGTCCCCGGCCAGAAGGGAGGCGCGTCATGGCGTCGACCACGCCGTACCAGGCTCTGCAAGGCCTGGACAAGGCCGCTCTCACAAGGCGACTGCTGGCGGGCTTGCCCCGCCTCGAAGCCAACGCCACGCGGCTGGACCGCGCCTGGAAAACCAGCTCGTGGCACTGGCGCTCGCTGAACGGTGGGGAGCGCGTCGAGTTCCATCGCCCAGATGGACTCCACACCTATATGGTCGCTGGCTGGCCTAGTGCCCTGACCAGTGATCCCGCAGCGCCCTTTGCCTGTTCGTGCCCGGACGGCCAACGGTACGCCCGGTATGGCGTGCGCTGCAAGCACGTCTGGGGCCGCATCCTGACGGCCCTGGGTCGGGTTCACTGTAACCCGGCCGGTTAAACGGACCGGCTCGTCCTCTGGAGCGGGTCGGCGGCGGCTTCCGGGCCGATGCCTATGACCTTTGTAACACCACAACCAACGCAGGAGAGTATGACCATGTCCAATTGGCAAGACCGCACCTACAAGCACGGCGACGATACCAGCAGCTACCCCTACATCCAGTGGGTCAACAACGGCGGCACCCTCGAACCCCGCCAGCCGATGGGGGGCTTTGCTGCCCCCCTCGACCAAGACCTGCCTCTCCCGGGCACGTTCGCCTACCTGCACCACAAAAACGGCGAGCAGACCGAGGTCATGTACAGCGCCGATCTGACCGTGGCGGTCATCGCCACCCGCTTTGCCTGGTTCCGCGACGGCTACCGCGTGGGCGCGTACGAGGACGGCGCCCGCGGCAAGCTGCAGGCCCTGTGCCTGGTCCAGACCCAGGACGGCCCCAAGACGGCCATGTTGACCTTCACCGGCCTGACCTCGAAGCACTTTGCCGCGGCCCGCAAGGCCTACCTGAGCCAGGTCCGCAAGGCCACCAAGGGCAAGGCCCCGTCGTGGGCCTTTTGGATGACCATCAAGGCCAACGGCACCGAGATGGTGGGCAAGACGGCCCAATCGTCCATCACCAAGCTGGCCCTGGCCCGCGAGGTCAACCCCGACACCGACTACATCGGCGGCGAGTTGGCTGACCAGGTGGAGACGCTGCTGGACGACGAAGCGCCCGTCTGGGTCGCTGTTTGGGCCAAGCCCGGCAGTGACGGCAATGGCAACGGCGATGACGACGAAAACGGCAACGGCAACGGTAACGGCAACGGCAACGGTAACGGCCACAGCAACGAGAGCAACGGCGATGCCTACCAGCGCGCCGCGCTGCCGGCCAACAAAGCCGGTTACAAAACCGTGGGTGACGCGGTGGCTGCCGGTGATACCGACATGCTCGAAAAGGCGCGCACCTGGGCTGAGGGCCAGGGACACAAGGCCCTGGCTGATGCCTGCAGCATCGCCCTGCGCAACATGGCCGACACCACCGAGTCCGAACTGCCCTTCTAGCTCTAACGCGGGCCGGGTCCCGCCACATCTGCACCCTTACCCCCACTGGGGGGCACGACGCCCCCCAGTGGGGTGCCGTGTCCCCCTCATTTTCTTTTTGAGGAGGACACCATGCGTACTAAAGTGTACAACCGCACTATTCAGTTTTCTAACGAGCCATTTCCGGCGTTTCGCTATGTCGGCCCCGGCCAGCCGTTGCTCCTGCTCCCGGTTACTGGCAAGGTGCAAGTCGAGGATAATGCCCTGACCAGCCGGGTCAAGCTCGTGCCTCAGCGGGAGAACAAAGGCTACGTCGCTGTACCGGCCCGGAAACGCTTTGCCGGCACGGTGGTCATGGACCGCCTGGCTGGTAAAGACGTGAAAATCGTGGCCGGCGCGGAGTACCTGTTCGCTGGCCGGACCATCGAGAAAGCCGGCCGCGTGACCGAGATCGTCTTTGCGGCGCTCTTGCGCGGCGACGAGACGCTGGTGATTGTGGCCGATGGCCACGAGTTCACCTACACGACCGAGGCCAAGGCCCATTGCTCAGCGCAGCCGGTCACGGCACAGCCGCAGCCCCGGCCCCAACCCCAGCGCATCCGAGTCAAGGCCCCGCAGAACCTCATCCCCATGATGGACGCGCCCATCGGCTACGCCCACGTGGGCCATAGCACCGATGGACAGCCGGTGTGGTTGAACCTGGCCGCTTTCACGGTGGGCGTCAACCCGCTCACTGGCGGCACAGTGGATATTGCCACGGCCGGCAAGTTGCTGGGCGCAGCGGAACAGGCGCCGGTGCCCTATGCCCTCATGACCGCTGCCGCAGCCGCGACCAAGCACGGCCAGGAGGCTTGATGAACGCCAACCGGGCCTTTCTGGTGACCGCGCTCCATGTCAAAGGATTCCAGTTGTCCACCAATCCGCTCACCGGGCAGGTCAAGGTTAGCCCACGCCCGGACTTCTGCCAGGGCCCGGCCCTGGCTGAGGTCAATGAGCAACACATTGCTCTGGCCGTCGCTCGCGGCGGTGAGAGTGCCCTGACGCCGATCTGGCAGGCGTTGGGGATCTAGTTCCACTGAGGCGTCTCCCCCCTGGGGGGCAGCGCCTCACAGCAGGGCGTCAACAGCGTGCCCTCGGCCACTGTCCTCCGGTCGGGGCCACGTGGGGGGTTGGCGCTCTGCTGTGAGTCGCTGATCATCAGCGCAAAACAGTACCTTGATCAGCGCTGTTTTTTTATCGTGAGGTACGTTGTTCTATCGTTTGGCCAGGTTTTTATCGTTGCTTTAACAACTTTATACGTCCACCATCACCAGATGCTAGTCTGGGGGTGGTGGAGTGCGTCCATTTAATGGCGCACTATTCCACCATAGGAGGTGCAGTATTACTATTCGGTACGGCACGACCTTTATGGTCATGGTAGTCGCGTTCATCGCGGCTATGGGGTTGAGCCTGGATTGGCTGGCCCAGGGTCATGGCGCGAGCCTGACCCTCTACCTGGTGGGTTTTATGGCGCTGTTGGCGTGCGGCCTGGTCAGCATGGGTACGATGACCGTGTTGAGCTGGCGCACGCGGGCCGCCGACAAACCCACGCGGGACCGCCACCCGGCGGCTCCAACACGACGCGGCGCGGCTCCCACGCGCCGGGCCTGGGTCGATGACCCGGCCCAATATACCGGGGACGTGCTATGGGGTACGGCCGGGGATGTGCCCCCGGGGATGCCGTGGTAGGGCCAATTCAGCCAGCAGTATACCTGTTGGCCTGGAACATGCTCGACCTCGGGCAAGCTCTGGGAACCGGGACTAACATCGTGCGCTATGTGCCGCCGGCGCTGGTGGTCCTGGAAACCGGAGCCGGGTACGCGCCCTTTCAAAAGCAATGGTTGGGTGCGTACCTGGCTGACGCAACGACATATCCCGATTTACCCACTGCTCTAGCAGCGGCACGCGCTTTGCCGATGGAGGAGCCATGAGAACTTCCACCGTCCACCAGATGTATGCCCTGGGATGGCCCTGGCCGTTCGAGGACCATCCACACCGCCGGGCGCCCACGATGGGCGTCTGGTCATATCAGGGTCAGGCAGTGCGCTTTGTCTACGATCTGGCCCTGGCTCCCAAAAAGCGGCAGCGCCGGCCGGGCTACTTTGCCCTGGACTTTGGGCAGATGGAAAAACACCCGGCTGGGCACTGGCACTCTGCTGCGCCCATTCCTGTACCAGGGGATACCCTGGTGGAGTGGGACTATGTGGTGCCGGAGCTAATCCCGATCTATGGCCGGTTCCCGCCCGATCTGGCCCTCCAGGTTGAACGGTTCTTGGAATTGGCCGAGAGGAAAACTCAAGCACAGTGGCAGGCTTGGCACGCAGCGGTAGGCATGGACTATCCCGATGATCGAGACCAGTACCAAACTTGGCCCTGGACAATGGCCGATCTGTGTGGCTCAACGTGGCGTAACGTGCATACTGGACACACGCGGCCGGCAATGCTGCGCGTGGATCGTTTTGGGTGCTATGTCCTGAGCGATGCCCCTTCCCCAGATGCCTGTTTGGGAATCGGGATTTGGGTCAATGGACGGTACTACATTGACCATGACGTGCGCAGCGATCATCTACCGCCAGACGTACAACTGCGCTGGTTCCGCGTTGAGTACACGCACCTGCACGTAAAACTGCGCGGGGCGCAACGGGGACTACAAGACTCCGACTCATCACGCCGGTATCTACAATCGGTGATCGCCGGTACCCAACAGGAGTTGGCCGAGATAGAGGCTCGGGCTACGGTCTGGGCGCGAGAACATGGTCTATTCGGTGGCTCGGCCTGGCGGTTCTTTGCCGCTGGTCTGCCCACTCGGCAGTTGGCCTTGTTCTAGAAAGGATCTCACATGAGCAAATACGAATGGGAACGCGGCACGATCAAGGTGCCGGCCCGGGCCTGGCGCAAGGTCGTGGACCGCGTACTCGCGGCCTACAACCAACAGCAGGAAACCCGGTATCAAACTGCTTTGCAGGTCTGGACCCGGGTTTGCGCTGCCGCCAAAGGTCGGCGCGGGGTGAACTGGGCAGACCTGTACCAGCGCGAAGTGCAACGCCTACGCTCGGAAACCGGGTACATCAGGCGCGTTCTGTGGCCTGGTGGGCCGGTCAAGGGCCGGCCGCGCCAGCCGCGCAAAAAGGATTTTCCCCGGCTCCCAGCCCGGACCACGGTGGTACGGGTGGACGGTGATACGTCCATCGCGTTCGACCATCGGACCCACACGGTGCGCTGGACCGTCTCGGAGAACAATCACGCGGTTGAGACGGCCCGCGAGCATCCCGTGGCTCAGGCGTTGTTTGACGCCCTGCTGCTGGTCCAGTGGACCCGCCATAGCGGGGGCGTGCTTGTTGGCAACGACGAGTATCACCGTGATGCCGACTACCCTGACGGTGGTGGTAACTATGTTACCGCATGCTATGGCCCGCTGGGTGATCGAAATGCTCAGCGCATGGGTTGGTAGCATGGACGAATATACGCTATCCCTGGCCGCCCAGGCGTGGCAAACGCTACGGGCACGGCAAGATGACCGGACCAAGGCCATCACCGTGACCGAGCTGGACGGCCAAATCTGGCGCGAATGGGTGATAGCGCGAGACCGCGAGCTCACCCAGGACACGGACAGGATTTTGGCCCGGGCCCGGCCGGAGCGTTTGGCCGAGCTGGTAGAGCGGGTCTGGGACCTGCTGGCCGAGATGGGCGAGTTTTGGGAATATCCGGCCTGGCCGGGCTATGACCCAGACGACGATGAGCTGAACGATCTGGCTCATGACTATCCCACCGATGCTGAAGGCTTGGCTGAATGGGCCGATTGGGCGGCCTGGGGTATAGCCTGTTTGCGCTGGCTGCACCGTGAACGCCGCAGTATGGTGTCGATGCCTTGTTTTACCAATGAAGAATTGTTGGTCTGGCTGGGTGAACGCCAATATGCCCAGTTAGCCTTGTTCTAGCCATGCCTCGCCGCAAGCCCCGTCAGGGGGCTTTCTCTGATCTCTCCCCGGTCTGGCAGCGGGCTATGGTCCCCAAACACATTGTCGTCATTGAAACCGCTGGTCGGTCCATTGACGACATTGTGGGGGACATGCTGCACGTACCGATGGAGAAATCCATCCTGCTCGACTTTTGGGTAGGACACCCGCCACGCAGTCCAGCGCCTGATCTGACCGATGACCAGGTGGATCTGCTGCGCTTGCAGTACATGCTCAACTTTCGTCACCACGGCCGGCGCTTTGACTGGCTGGGCGATGGGCTGATCGCCCGCCTGGCCCGCGAATCATTGCGCACCGGCTCGTGGAACCCGTTTCGGGAAACGGAAGCTGAGGACTAGAGGGAGGGCCTATGCCCACTCAACTGCCCCTGTGGGCCGACGAGCCCACGCCCCGGCTGGTCCGGGAAACAGCGGCAATGGAGACCCCATTGACCCGTCTGCAATGGCTAGGGCCGCCGGCCCTGTCCAGCATCGAATTGCTGGACCTGATCCTGGGTTCCAACCTGGGTCGCCCAGTCTGGGACCTGATCGGCGCGTTGCGCCAACTGCCCACCGTGGGCTTGGACGATCTGAGCCAGGTGCCGGGCCTGGGCCTGGCCCGGGCGGGCCGGCTGGCGGCAGCGGTCGAACTGGGCCGCCGCTTGCAGTCTGAGCCACCCGAGGAACGGCCCCTGATCGCTTCACCGGCTGCGGCCGTGAACATCCTGCGGCCTCAACTCCGCGATCTGGAGTGGGAAGAAGTCTGGGTACTGCTCCTGGACATCAAGAACCGGCTCATCGGCCGGCAAATGGTATACCGGGGCAGTGTGAACACGAACGTGGTCCGACCAGCGGAATTGTTCCGCGAGGCGGTGCGCCGTCAGGCCACGGCTATCCTGGTCGCACACAATCACCCAAGCGGTGATCCCAGTCCATCGCCGGAAGACGTAGCGTTGACCCGCGAAGTAGTCCAGGCCGGGAACTATCTGAGCATTGATGTCCTGGACCACATCGTTATCGGCCGCGGTGGCCGCTGGCTCAGCCTGAAAGAAAAAGGGTTGGGCTTTGACTAATCTGTGGGGAGGAACAATGCTCTACCCCTATCACATCTTCTATCAGGCTGGGGCCAGGCCGGAGCACCTATTTGCTTTGTTGATGGGTGATCCGGTGCTAGGCACGGTCATGGCCGAGAGAGAGTTGGAAGCCATCGAGCTGGCCCAAAGTCAGCAGATGGGGCATGGCCGCCCGGTTGTGGCCACGTACCTGGCCGATGGTGTACCGTATCGCTCTGTGGTGACTGGTCGGGTTGCAGCCAAGTTTCCAGCCGGAGGTGGCACTCTCTGGTATCCGTTTGGTTACTGGGAAGAGCCGGGCTACAACTCCGCTGACCTTCTCGATGTCAAGCTCTTACACCTGCGCAATGTGCTGCGCGCTATGGAAGCACAGGTGAGCCAGATAGACGAGGTTGACCCAGTGTATGAGCGCAGAATGAATGCGGTCAAAAAGCACATCCGGCGTTTGGAACAGGATCTAGTCCTGGTCCTGGATGCTGCAAAGGCGACCTATGTAATCCGCGTCGGCGAGATCGCCTTTCGCTGTGGCGACAATGGGCAGCACCTGTACTATGCCCATGATGCCCGGCCGGCCGGGGGGCACTACTGGTGCGTGTTCCGGCCGCATCTGACCCCCAACATGCGCAAGGCCCAGGTCAAGACCTACTGGGCTGCTCACGTGGAGAGTCCCAGTGGATCTCCACTGGTGCTCAACTTTGCCACCCGCAAGGGGGCCACTACCGAATACAACGTGCTGTATGACCACACGGATGCCCCGAACACAGACCCGCCGTTGCGGTTGCTAACCACTATGGCGGCCCTGATTGTTACTGGGGTTGATCCGTGGACTATTCCACCTATCGTTAGGAGGAACCATGATTGACCAACTGAACAAGCGCGTCAAGCACATCGGCCCCCGGACGGTGTTCCTGCTGGAACGCTATCAGGGCTGCCCGGCCGCCCGGGTGTACGAGGGCGAGCCAGGCACGTCATACACTGACTATGCCACGTCGCAAGAGCTGGCAAGCTACCTCTGGACACTCTGTGTGGACTGGTCAGTGATTGACGAATGCACCGCTGCCCTGCGGGAACTGGGGTGGTGACATGGCTGACAACCAGTACGTCAAGGCCCTGGACTATATGCGGTCCATCCTGGACGAGCACCGCGACCCCCATACCGGCCGGGTCAATATGACCCATCTGGCCGCAGACGCCTGCCAGCACTTGAACCTCTGGGAAAGGGACGGCACCGAGGTCCCCGAGTGGTTGTTTGAGCTGGCCTTTGATCTGACCGAGGAGGAGTAATGTCTGACCTCGACCGCGCCCTGGCGGCGCTGCTGAAACAACAAGGTCGCACGCTCACGCAATTTGAGCGCGAGCAGGTCTTGTACCTGGCTAACACCCTGGCAGCCAGTGGCCCCACCGTCCTGGAACACCAGGCTTGGGACACGGATCTGCTGC
Organism: Chloroflexota bacterium; assembly: GCA_018823415.1. Lineage (GTDB taxonomy): Bacteria > Chloroflexota > JAHJIN01 > JAHJIN01 > JAHJIN01 > JAHJIN01. The sequence continues at coordinate 10,502 of JAHJIN010000394.1, forward strand.
TCTTGGCCCTGGAAACGGCAGGGTACGTCATCGTTACCGAACCGGGTGACCGTGACGAAACCACGCTGCACGTCATGGCCTGCGGGGCAGTGGGCACCTGGCTCATTACCCAGACCTACGAGGACGGCCGGCCCCACGCCCAGGTGCAATGTCTCATCGACATCACCAGGCTGCCCGGGCCTTTGCCATCGATCACCCTGGGTTCCTGGCTCCAGGTGTTGCTGCGGTTTCTGTACACTGACCTGCCGGCGATCATGAGCACAGAGTTGAACTGGGGGGAAAACACCGGGCCGACCACGCTGGCCGACCTGGCCGACACCCTGATTGCCCAGAATGACGCCGATCCGCAACCGGCGGCTCGCACCGCGAACCGCCAGGCTGGGCGCATTCTGCACGCCCTGGGCGTGCTCACCGAGGGCCAGGACCCGGGTTGCCATCTGGTTACCGCTGATGAGGTCATCGCAGCGGCACAGTATGCCGCTGTGGTGGCCGCGGAGAACGAATGGTAGCCACCGCGCCGCCGGTCGTCTATCAGGCGACCCAGGCGGGCCGGGCGGGTCCCGGTTCACGCGGCCTGATCCGTGGACATATCCGCGAGCTGTTGGAAACGCACTATGTTCTGCACGGCTCGCAGATGATCGTCGAACCGCTGGCTGCGGCAATAGTACGCCTGGCGCGGCCAGTGTTGGGCGACCGGGTCCTGGAACCGGCCTGCACGGTTGGTTCCCTGTTGGGACCCCTGAGCCAAACCCCGGCTGACATCGTGGCCCTGGAAGGGGCCTATGTGTTGGCCGGGGCAGCGCGGGTCTTGTACCCACGCCTTCCAGTGCATCACCTGGACCTGCTCGATGCTTGGCATTGGGCCGATAGCTATGCTCAGCATCGCGGTGCGTTAGCGGTGCTCGAGGGCGACTTTGACCTGGCCGTGGGGCGCTTGCCGCCGGGCCCGGTCACGTTGCCGCCATCTGGCTATCAAGACCTGGTGCCTCTCTCGGGCCGGCCGACCGTGCTGCCTCTGGGTGAGCCCGTACCGCGAGCCATCGCCTACCTGGAGGTGGTCGTGCGGCTGCTGCGGCCCGGCGGCCGGGCCGTCCTGGTGGTGCCCCAGTCCCTCAATGGCTGGTGGGCACGCCTGGCAGACCTGGGGCCGCTCACCCTGGTGGGCGAGATCCAGGTCCCGGGGGCCTTGCTGCCCCATCGCAAGCGCCATAGTCCCCGCGTGGTTGTGCTGCGCCGTGACGAGGTGCCCAACTGGGTTACTCGTCGCGTTCAGTTGAATGTGACCACCACCGGCTATGGCCAGGCTGTGCCAGGTCGGGCTGTGCCTGACCTGCGCCGGCTACTGCTATCAGGGAGGTAACCATGCCTACCCACTTGAACTTTTTTCTGCGCCACGCGGCCTGGAAATTGCACCGCGTTACCGTGGGTGATGACCGCATCACCACCTCGTATATCCCGGTGGTTGACGCAGCGGAAATCCTCGGTTTCGAGGCGCCGGCCGGCCATGAACGTGATTGGTGTTTCTGCTACAACCGGGATGACACCGTCTGGATGGGCGGGCGCACGTTGTGGACTGTCGGGGGCCGCCAGGTGAATGCCTGGCTGCTGGCCCACGTCAGCGAGGATGACCTGGACCGCCGTGACCGCCGCGAGTGGGCAGACTGGGCCGTGGGTTGCCGCGAGTGTGGCAACCTGGACGACATGCCCCGCTTCTACCGCAAGGGCCACGAGTTTGTCCCGGCCTGGTTGCCGGGCTGGTTGGCCATGCTGCGCCAGGAGATGGCCAATGGCTGAACACAACACCCTGGCTCAACTCCTGGCCGTGTGCCGGGCCTGGGCCTGGCTGCCGGAGCCGACGCGCATGGCGCTGGCCGAGGCTGCAAAACAAGATCCCACTGGGATCATACGCAGCGTGACCCTGGCTGATCTGGTCCCGGCCTTGCAGTTTCTGTGCGAGGCCGGCGACATCAGCACCGTGGCCGGTGACTGGTACACGGTCGTCGATGACTGGGCGTATGCGGTTCAAACAGGGCAATTGGAACATCGAGATGAGGCAGCGATCCGTTACTGATCGGAGGTGTAGCATGAACAAAGTACGCATCTGTGGCCACGGTTACGCCGTGGCGCTGGCCGACGGCTGGCATTGGGTGGGCAAAGACGCGGCCTGCGTCTGCGAACGCGGCCCAGACTGCCCGGCCGTGGATGCCGTGCGGCAGTTTCGGCATAAAGGCGGCGCGCAAGCGCCCGCCGCGCCGGTAAACGTCATCCCCGGGCCACCGCCCGAGTTCGACACGCTGGTGGCTCAACTGCCGGTCGTTTGTCCGATCTGTGGCGGGCCGGTGAAGCTCAACTTTGCCGCCAATGGGCGCGGCCCGGGCGACCCCCGGGCCTGGCTCTGCCAGACCGATGCTGCTCACTGGTGGGAGTGGCGGGTGCAGCAAGTCTTTCTCCCGCAACCCCCGCGCCCGGCCCTGGTCCCGACCACCTGCTCCACGTGCCACGGCTCGCGCTTTTTGCGCTGCGACGTGGTACCCGGGCACCCGGACTTTGGCAAGATGATACCCTGTTCCCGGTGTCAGCCAATGACTACTATGACCTTGTGGGACGCTCCGCGTCCCCAGGAGACAGCCGATGTTGAATATGTCTGAACTGGCCTTGAAAATGCTCGAATGGGAAGCCAAGCGGCGCGAGCTGGACGCCCTCACCGCCGAGATTCAGGCGGCGGTGAAGACCATAGGCCGAACGCAGACCGTAGGCAATGTGCGAGCCTCGTACAGTAAAGGCCGGCGCACGTTTGACTACCAGCGGGCCGGCCAGGTCGCGTCAGAGGTAATTATCGCGGCCTGCACCACGCCGCGCGTGGACTGGCGCCAAGTCTGCCAGATGGCCGACATCACCGACGTGCCCTTTGCCCTGAGCGCACCCAGCGTCACCGTCAAGCTGTTGGATGCAGCATAAGGACACGCATGTCTGAACTAGAACGTTACTGCGATCTGACCGCCGCCGATCTGGCGGCCTTGCGCGAGCCGACGACGGCTCACCACAGCACGCGGCGCTCACTGCGCGGCGAGGGCTGGTTGAATGACCACGACCAGCTCACTCCCCAGGGGCAGGCTATCCTGGACCAGGCCGAGCACTACCTGGCGCATGGTCCGGTCCCGGCCTTGCTCCCCATGGCCCAGTCCCCGGCCTGGCAAACGGCGCGCCGGGCTGGCCTGGATAGCACCACGGCCAAGTTGTTGTGCTACTTGGCTCGCTCCCCGAGCACCACCTATCGGTTCTTGTACCGGGTGTTCGGGGACCGGCCCTGCCGCGAGGCGTTTGACCGGGGCCTGGCCACTGGTGCGCTGCACCGTGGTGCGTCCTGGCAATTGACCCTGGCTGGCCTGGACACGGTTCGGGCCTGGCAGAGCTGATGTCTTACAAAGAGAGCCACCGCTTGAAGCGGTGGCTCTCTCTGGATGGTGCAATTTCGCCACATTGTGGTGCGATTTCACGTGACAAAATCTGGAGGACATTACCATGTTCAACCTATGTATGTGCGGTGCGGCAGCGGGTTACCCCCACGACCCCAACTGCCCTTATCCGCTCTTTAGCGGTACTCGTGATCAATACCTCGACTGGCAGACCGCGTACCGCGAGAACTGCGACTATGCCGCGGGCGCGGCCCGTTCCGATGCCGCTGACCGGGCCTATGCCGAGGTCCTGGCCCGACATGGCTACGACGTGGGCCAGCTCCCTGACCAGCCGCCGCTGAACGATGGGCGGCTGGCTGCCGCGTGCCAGGAAGCCCGGGCCGCAGCCCAGCAGATCCTGGACGAGCCGGTGGAGAAATATCAATGACTACCGTGGCGCTCATCGCTTGCACCAAGAACAAGCACGGGCAGTTCGGCGATGTGCTGCCAGCCGTTGACCTATACAGCGCCTCGCCGCTGTTCCGGCACAGCCTGGCCTACGCTCGCCGTTTGCAGCCCATGGCTATCTGGGTACTCAGCGGTATGTTCGGGCTGATAGCACTGGATGAGCTGCTGCCTTACTACCAGCTCTACCTGGCCACGCAACCAGCCGCTTATCGCCGGGCCTGGGCCGAGCGCGTGCTGGCCCGGCTCCTGACCGAGCATTCGACGCCGAGCACGGCGGTGTTCCTCGCTGGCGCAGCCTATGTCGAGCCGCTGCGCCGGCCGCTGCTGGACGCCGGCTGGACCATCAGCGAGCCGCTGCGCGGCCTGGGGGTAGGGCAGCGACTACGCTGGTTGAAGACGCAATGAGCGTTCACCAGGCGCTGCGGTTGGCCGCCTTGCGCGGCCCCACCATGCGCCAACTCTGGGCCGTTTACCGGCAAGCAGTGGGACCCACGGCGACCCCCCAGGGGTTGGTCGAGGCTCTCCAAGAGGCCGGCATCAAGCACCCGGACTTGTCCGGGTGGCTGGCGCGGCACGAGCGCCGCCAGGCCCCGGACCTGCGCCAGCGGCTCTTGACGGCCGTCGTGGGCCGGGGCCCGGACCCGCCAGCGCAACTACCTGGCGGTCAGCGCCGCGACGAACACGGCTTGTACCGCGATAGTCACGTGGTCGTGGCGCTGCGTCGCCAGGGCCGGGGCGCCGAGGCCACCTGGCACGTGAGCGCCGGGCTGCTGCTGGCAGACCAGACGCCGATTCTGCGGCCCGCTGCTCTGGCCCGGGCGGTGGAGCTCATTCTGAGCGCATAGCCCGGACCAACAGCCCGCGATCCTCACGAGGATCGCGGGCTGTTTTCATAGACACGCGCTTAAAACTTGCGCCATTTTTGGCGGTGTGGTATAGTGCGGCTAGACAGGTTCAACCAGCGTCCATGACGCCAGTTGACTGCAACCTATCACTCAACGCCGAGGAAAGCCCATGTGGCCTGACATACCTGACACGCCGTTTTTGACCGTAGACCAGGTGGCTGAAGCATTGAAAGTATCGGACGGGACTATTCGACGCTGGGTGCGGGAAGGACTGCTCCCAGGGATCCAAATTGCGAACCGGGTCCGTATTCCCCGCCAGGAGTTGATCGAGGCCCTGGAGCAAGCACGGATTCAACCCAGTCAAGCCACTGATTGACCCGGCTTGACCTTTGACAATTCGGGGACGGGTGCCGGCCGGTGTTGGTAGCACCGACCGGCCCCCTGACCCGCCGGCTGACACGACAGCAGGCGGGCTGGTCCCATTATATCATCTTTCGGCCGCTACCGGAAGATGGTGGGGCCGGTCTGGCTATGCTGGACCGGCCCTATTTTTATGGAGGCCCAATGGCCGCGTACTTTACTGCCCTATCTCATGGTCGCACCGCAGCACAAGCCTGGGACCAACTGCGCCACGACATTCAGTACGGCCTGACCCACGGCACCCGCCACGACCCGCATGGCCCGGCCATCCTGGCCCGCCATGGCGACCGGCGCGAGTTCGCGCATCCGGCCGGCGTATATATCCCGCGCAACCGGGGCACGGCGTGTTTCATCCGCTGGGCGCTGGATGGCGTTGACCTGGACCCCGACTCGGACGATGACCAGACCTGCAGCGCCGACGTGGCCCTGGCCGCGTTGGTGCGGGGCCAGCCACGTCTGCTGGCCACGGCCCTGGCTATTGCCCAGCAGATTCAGTCGCCAGATTCGCCGACGGGCTACATCGAGCTGCCCGAGCCGGGTCCCGGCGAGGACCCAGACCAGCCCCGGTTTGCCGAGGCCACGCGGTGGCACGAGGTGCTGGGGTACTCGGGCCAGCGATTCTTTTGGTTCTTTGGCTGGGTGCATGGCGACGGCGGGCCGACGGCGGACCGCAGCGTCTGGCTATAGGCAGGCTGGTGCCGGGAGGTGGCCCCATGGGTTTGGGTGTATGGTTTTCGCAAGACATCGCCCACGTGCTGCGCGGCGTGGGCGACGGCGTCGAGTCGTTGGTCGCCCAGCGGGGTCTGCTAGACGGCGAGGACGCGGCCTACGTGGCCGGGTATCGGGCCGCGTTGCAGGCCGTGGCGCTGGGCCTGGGGCTCGTCCCGACCGAGATTGTGCCATCGCCGGCACGCCCCATGGTGTGGGTGGGTTCCGTGGCCGTGCTGGAGGAGACGACGAGATGATTTACCTTGGTCCTACCATCGCCGGCATCGTGTGTGGAATACTGGCCAGCATCCCGGTCAGTTTTGGCCTCTTGTTGCTGCTGAGCCAATTGCCACTCCACCGCCAGGCACCGGACCAGTCCCACGTGATCATCTACGCCATCCAACGAGAAAGGAATGTTGATGGACCATTTGTATTTGTGCCCGGCCTGCGGCCGGAGCTTTACGCTGACCAACTCGGACCAGATCCCCGATCACGCCTCGGGTCGGGGCTGTAGTTATCAGGGACCGGGCCAACGGTTGACCTTCACCGGGGCTGAGGCCGCTCAGGGCACCGACTTGGCTGACCTGCGGGTCTACACGGATGATGAGGCGACCCGGCAGGGCCGCGCGGCGGCCAAACCACCTTTCACCGTGGTGTATGTCCAGTGCGGAGTAGGGTGATGATGAGGAGATACGCATGGAGAGATCACGGTCTAGTGCTAATGATCAGCACGTCGATGCTCTTTCCGCTACTAGCACTGGTGGCCACCATTTGCTCGCTACTATCAGGGAGCAGATGGACAGCCATCTGCGGGTTATCCCCCCTGGTAGTAGGGCTGCCAATTCTGTTGGCAGCCTGGGTGTTAATATTTGTACGTAGCAAAGGGGAGGTGCGTTCATGAAATGGATACTACTGGCATCACTAATGATTTTGGGTATGACTGCCGCTGGATGTACCGACGACCGGATCGTAGCTGATCAGACCAGCGTCAACCAGACCCAGGCTGATGCTACGCTGGCCCAGGCGCAAGCGGCCCTGGGCCAGGCCGGGGTGAACGAGGAATACGCGGCGGTGCTCCTGGCTGCCATCCAGGGCCAGACCCAGATCACCATGCAGGCCCTGAACTATCAGTTTGCCGCGACGATGATGCCCTACGTGGTACTCGCGCTGGTGGTTCTCGGCATTGCCATTGGCGGCCCGCTGCTGTTGTGGGTGCTGCTCACCAGCCTGAACGCCCGCTACCAGCACGAGCGAGCATCGTACCATCTCAGCTCAGGTTCAACACCGGACCACCTGGGAGCGCCGGCGGCGCCGGCCTATCTGGTACGTCCAAATCAGCCACAACTGGCCCGCCGTGGTCGTAACGAGCGTGATTAGCACGGAGGCGTCCTATGTCAAGTAATGATTGGCCCTATGGTCCCCCACCGCGTACACTGCCGCTGCTCTGGCTGCGCTGGCACTGGTCCCACGCCTCTGGGTCTGAGCTGGCCGCCGCCGTCGTCGCGCTGGCCGTGCTGTTGGGCACGCTGATCTTTATGCTGCTGCGTACCAACTGGGGCTATACGTTGAGCCAGGTCCAGGGCGCGGCCTGGTCATTCCTGGCTCCCCCGCCAGCAGCGATAATCCAACCAGTGGCGCTGCCGTCGCTGCCCACGGCTGCGCCCCAGGTGTATATGCCCGCGGCCACGCCTACGCCGTGGATCATTGAACGGGTCCAAGTACAACAGGTCGAGGTCCATCACTATTACTACCAGGGGGCCGCTGGCTGGACCGAGAGCGCGGCGCCGCCAGTTCGGCCAGCGCCGGCCCAACCCGCCGCTGCCAGTACGCCGGTCTACCGGCCGGTCACTGCCGCTGCTGCAACTGACCAGGCCGGTGTGCCGGGCCGCCTGGTCGGGGACATCCTGGGGATCAAGGTCTACGAAGTGCCCATCACGCCGGGCCGGTCGTTGGACCCGGCCGTGGATACCATTGACCTCGACCTGTTCGGCCTGCGCATCGGCCATTATGGCCAATAGAGGAGCCGCCATGAATCAATCCAGTTGGGCGCCCCCGCACATCATCGCCGCCGGCGTGCTGCTATTCGTCGGCACTCTGTTGATCCTGGGCTTTATCGCTCTGGTCAACGCCGATGTGGCCTTGCTGCTGGGCCTGATCCTGTTTTTCCTGGTGGCCCTGCTGGGCGTGCTGGCAGCCCTGCGCTGGCTGCAAGCGCCGCAGCGCGTGCCGGCCGACGCGGCCGGTGTGTTCCCGGTGCTCACCACCAACGCCGCCGGCCACCTGGTGGTGATGAACCCCAATGCCGGGCCGGGACCGGCCTCCGTCGTGCGGCCCAATGGCCAGGTGGACCTGGGTGGTGAGTTTGCCCTGGCCCACCTGCTGGCCGCCAGCGGTGAGAGCCGGGCGGTGCAAGCGGCGGCGGCCCTGGCCCAACCGGGCA
>JAHJIN010000395.1 GCA_018823415.1 Chloroflexota bacterium
GTATTGCCCGGCACCATCTCGCTGGTATTCGGCCATCCAGACCCGGCCACGCTGCCAGTGGACGAACTGCAAGCCGCCGTCGAGGCGGTGCTGCGCGGTCCCCAGGCTCACCTGGCCCTGCAATACGGTCCCGAACAAGGCCCCCCGGCCCTTATCGACTACCTGGTGACCAGGCTCAATCGTGAGGAAAACCTGCGCCTCACCCACGACCACCTGCTGATTACTGCCGGCGTCACCTCGGCCGTGGACACGATCGCCCGGCTGATGGTCCGGCCCGGCGGCGCGGTGCTGGTCGAGGCTCCCTCTTATCATGATGCGCTCCACGTCCTGAGCGACCACGGCGCCGACCTGCGCGCCGTGCCGGTAGACGACGATGGCCTTGTCGTGGCCGCGCTGGAAGCCCAACTCGCCCAATTGCAGCACGAAGGGCAGTCGCCGCAATTGCTATATACCATCCCCAACTTTCAGAACCCGTCAGGCGTCACCCTGTCGACCGAACGCCGACAGGCCATCCTGGCGCTGGCCCGGGCGCATGGGTTCCTCATCGTCGAAGACGATGTGTACCACGACCTGGTGTACGAGGGTGCTGTGCCGCCCAGTTTCTACGCCCTGGCCGGCGACGCTGGCGATAGCACCGTGCTCCGCCTTGGCAGCTTTTCCAAGGTGATGGCTCCCGGGCTGCGGTTGGGCTGGCTCATTGCGGCACCCCAGCACGTGCGCCGGTTCACCGACTGCGGCGTCAGCCAGATGGGCGGCGGCGCCAACCCGTTTATGGCGCACGTGGTGTCCGAATACTGCCGCGCCGGACACCTGGAACCCCAGATTGCCCGGTTGCGCCCGGTCTATCGCCAGCGTCGCGACGCCATGCTGGATGCCCTGGCCCGGCACATGCCGCCCGGCGTCACCTGGACCCACCCGCGCGGCGGGTTCTTTGTGTGGCTCACCTTGCCCCCGGGGCTCACTGCCACTGCCGCCCAGGCGGCCGCCCGCGAGCGCGGCGTGCTCCTGGTGCCCGGTCCCGGCTGCTTTGCCAACGGCGGCGGCGAGCGCTACCTGCGCCTGGCGTTTAGCTTTGTGCCGCCGGCCGACATCGAACGCGGTGTGGCGCTCCTGGCCCAGGCCATTGCTGCCCTATCGCTTGCTAATGAACTCACAACTTGAAAATACACCTGGAGGAAGCCCATGTTTACCGACCTGCCCCCTGCTCCTGAACAACTCATCCAATGGTCATGGTCCCAGATCGAGCCCTATTACCAGGACCTGGCTGCACGCCCATTGACCGCCGACACCGTGACCGATTGGTTGACCGACTGGTCGCGGCTGAGCGAATGTGCGGTAGAACTGGAACTTCGCCTCGTTATCGCCACCACGGTCAACACGGTCGATCAAGAGGCCGAACGTCGTTACAATGCCTTCCTGGACGAGATTGCGCCGTCTCTCAAAGTGGCAGAACAAGGTCTCAAGGAAAAGCTCCTGGCCTCTGACCTGAAACCAGCCGGGTTTGACCTGCCCTTGCGCAATATGCGTGCTCAGGCGGACCTGTTCCGCGAGGCCAATGTGCCCTTACTCACCCAGGAAGCCAAGCTTTGTACCGAGTATGACAAGATTCGCGGCGCGCAAATGGTCATCTGGGAGGGCCAGGAACTCACCCTGGCGCAATTGTCCCCGGTGTATCAAGAAACCGACCGGGACCGGCGCGAGCGAGCCTGGCGCCTGGTCGCCCAGCGTCAACTGGCTGACCGGGAGGCCATCAACGACCTGTGGCAGCGTTTCCTCCCATTGCGACGCCAGATAGCCGCCAACGCCGGCGTCAGCGACTATTGCGCCTACAAATGGCAACAACTGCAGCGCTTTGACTATACCCCGGCCGATTGCATCACCTTTGCGCAGGCTATCCAGGACGCCGTCGTGCCGGCAGCCAGCCGCATCTATGAACGGCGCTGCCAACGCCTGGGTCTCGCCGCCCTGCGCCCCTGGGACCTGGATGTCGATCCCCTGGGCCGGCCCCCGCTCCATCCCTTTGATACCACAGACGAGTTCGTGACCCGCACTGCCGCCGTGTTCCATCACGTGGACCCGCAACTGGGCGCGTATTTCGACCGCCTGGTCCGCGAGGACCTGTTGGACCTGGAAAGCCGCAAGAACAAGGCCCACGGTGGCTACTGCGAGTTCCTGGCCGCCAGTCGCCAGCCGTTCATCTTTATGAACGCCGCGGGGGTGCATGTCGACGTTCTGACCCTGTTGCACGAAGGCGGCCACGCCTTTCACTCATTGGAAGCCTGCCGCTTGCCGTATTTTGCGCAGTGGGACTCTGGCATGGAGTTCCTCGAAGTGGCCTCCATGGCTATGGAACTGCTGGCTGCGCCTTATCTCGACGCCGCCGATGGGTTCTACACGCCAGCCCAGGCAGCCCGTGCTCGCATCGAGAACCTGGAGAAGACCATTCTCTTCTGGCCGTACATGGCGGTGGTGGACCAGTTCCAGCACTGGGTGTACCAGAACCCAGACGACGCGCTGGACCCGGCCCAATGCGACGCGCAATGGGCGGCATTGTGGGCGCGCTTTATGCCCGGTGTGGACTGGAGCGGCCTGGAGCAAGAGATGATGACCACCTGGCAGCGCCAGCTTCACATTCACCAGGTGCCGTTCTACTATGTGGAATATGGCCTGGCGCAACTGGGCGCCGTGCAGGTATGGCGCAACGCCCTGCGCGACCAGGCCAGGGCTGTCGCTGCCTACCGCCGCGCGCTGGCCCTGGGCGGCACCGCCACCATCCCCGAGCTATATGAGACAGCCGGCGCCCGGTTCGCCTTTGACGCCGGCACGTTGCGCGAGGCCGTGGACCTGATGGAAGAAACCATCGCCGCACTCGAATCGCAGAACGAATAGCCTGGGCACGTACAAGGCATGTCGTAAAGGGCACGGTTCGCGGCAGACGCGGGCGTGATGCTTCACGCCGTCGAGGTGCGCGCCAGGACCGGATAGCCGGCGATGACCCGGCTCCAACGAGCCCCCGCCAGGCCTACCTGGCCGGGGGCTTTTGCGCGGTTGGGAGCAACGTCGAGTGCCAATGCTTGCTGGTGGGTTGTCTGCCTTCCAGCTTTGGTGTATAATGGCTTGCGGATTCAAACCCTCCGAGGAGCACATGAACCGACAAGCCCAACGCTCGCTGGAACGACTCCTGCCGCGCTTGCAGGCCCGCTTTGCCGATACTGAACCGGCTATCTGGGAGCCCTTCCAGGCCCGACTGGAGAACCATTTCGAGCGCCTATTTGACCTGCTCCTGCGCCTCTACGGCGACCAGTATGACTTTTTCTATCACCTGGAAGCCATCCTGGAGACGGCGGCGCACCTGTGGCTGGCCCGGCCTTCCGAGCTAAAAGCCCTGGACGCCCAACGCGAGGCCGATCCCCACTGGTTCCAGTCAGCCAAGATGTTGGGCGGCGTGTGTTACGTGGACCTGTTCGCCAGCGACCTGGCCGGCATTCGCGCGCGCATCCCCTACTTTGAAGAGCTGGGCCTCAACTACCTGCACCTCATGCCCCTGTTTCTCGCCCCGGCCGGTGACAACGACGGTGGTTATGCCGTCAGTTCTTATCGGGAGGTCAACCCGACCTTGGGCACCATGGACCAATTGATCGATCTGGCCGCCGAACTGCGGCGCTGCGGCATCAGCCTGGTGCTGGACCTGGTCTATAACCACACCTCCGACGAGCACGAGTGGGCCAAACATGCCCTGGCCGGCGACGTCGACTATCAAGAATACTACCTCATGTTCCCGGATCGGCGCATGCCCGACGCCTATGACGCCCACCTGCGCGAGATTTTCCCGGACACGCGGCGCGGCAGCTTTACCTATCGCCCCGAGATCGACCGCTGGGTGTGGACCACGTTCCACAGCTTTCAGTGGGACCTTAACTATCGCAACCCGGTGGTGTTCAACCGCGTGGCGGAAGAGATGCTCTTTCTGGCGAACGCCGGCGTGGAGGTGCTGCGGCTGGACGCCGTGGCCTTTACCTGGAAGCAACTGGGTACCTCGTGCGAGAACCTGCCCGAGGCACACCTGCTCATCCAGGCGTTCAACGCGCTGGCCCGCATCGCGGCCCCGGCCCTCCTGTTCAAGTCCGAGGCCATCGTCCACCCGGACGACGTAGCCCGCTACATCGCCCCGACCGAGTGCCAGCTCTCCTACAACCCGCTACTCATGGCACTGCTGTGGGAGACGCTGGCGACGCGCGAGGTGCGCTTGCTCCAGCTTTCCATGCAGCGGCGCTTTGCCATCGACCCGGGGTGCGCCTGGGTGAACTATGTCCGATGTCACGACGACATCGGCTGGAC
>JAHJIN010000396.1 GCA_018823415.1 Chloroflexota bacterium
ACGGGTGCGTCGCCGTGCAGCAGGCCGACAACCACAGGCCCACCAGGTTATTGTAGGCGATGTTGTTGTACAGCCGGACATTTTCCAACACTCCGCCCTGCTCCGAAGCCAGTGAAAAGCCCATCGCCTCGATGCCGTAGACGAGGTTCTGATACACCTCGATGTCGAACAAATGATCGGCCTCGGCATCTACGTAGATGCCCACATGGTTCAGGCTGTACACATGATTGCCGTACACCTTGCCGTGGGACGAAGCGTCCTTGACGGAAAGCCCCTCTTTGCCCTCCGTCCCCGGCATGACATCGTGGATGTGGTTGTAGCGCACCTCGAAGGTGTCGGTGCTGCTGATGGAAATATGCTCTTGCCAGGGGCCGGTGCAGGCCCCCACCACCTCGTTGCCAGCCACGATGATGTGATCGCTGTTCCACGAAGAGATGCCGGACGTGTAGGTGTCATAGGTATAGTTGTGCTCGATGGTGACGTGGCTGGAAGTGTCGGCAACGATGCCGTAATACGCTGAGTGGATCACTCGCAAGCCAGACACGCGGATGTACTCCCGCCCCGCCAGGTCGAACAATCCGCTGTATTCCGGCACGACCACGCCAGTGCCATCGAGGGTCGCCGTCTCGCCCGGGTAGGTGGCGTAAGTGATATAGTGGCCGGCGCTGCCCGAGTTCCGGGGAACCACCTGTTCCGGGTAGGCGCCGGCGCGGATGTATACCGTGTCTCCGGCGACGAGGGTATTGGCCGCTTTCTGGATGGTTTGCCAGGGCAGGCCGATCGTTCCCGGGTTGTCGTCGTCGCCGGTGGTGGCGACGTAGTAGATGGTCGCCTGGCGGGCCAGCGCGCTGCCTGGGACAGGTCTTGCTGAGTTTTGAGCCAGGCCCTCAACGTTAGACAAGGTGACGCAATAGCTCAGGATCAATCCGGTCAGGAGGGTCGAAAGCAACCCAACCACCTTTGTTGCCCGCCTGTCTTTCATATCGTTTTCCCCATACACTACTCTCCCGTATACACACCCCAGGCCAGGTCATCGTGCTGGGCGACGAAATCCTCCGAAAAGTACCAGGCCAGGTCCTCGCGCTCCTGGAGATGATCGCCAAAGAAGGCGACCGCGAAATGGGCCATGCGGGCCCTCATCTCGGCGTTGTACACCATCATATGATCTGGACCGACGAACGAGATCAGCGCCTTGTCGGGTGTGCCCAGGTTCTCAAAGATCAGCGCGTTCTCCGGATAGAGTTCATCTTGGGTGGCCACGATCATCAGGGTGGGCCGATCGACGGCAGCCAGTCCCCGTTCCCCGAACAGCCACCACCCTTCCCCGGCCAGCGGCATCACAGCCCGAATGCGTTTGTCCGTCATCGGTTGCCACAGCCCATCCTCGCTGGCGGTGATGGCCTCGCCGGCATGGGCGGCAAAGTCGTCCCATGCACCGGCAGGACCGCAGTCAAAGGCCGACATGGACGATAGAATCGCCTCGGTCGTAGGGTCAGGATTCGGACATTGAGCCAGGTACTGTGCGGGGTCGATGCGTGCGCCACTCAGGGCCAGCGCGTTGTAGCCGTCAAAGGAGTATCCGATCGCTCCGGCATGATCGGCGTCGATCATGCCCGCCAGCTCCTCTGGTGGCTGGGAGGCGACCTGGTCCAACGCGAATAGGATATCGAGGGGTTGGTCGATCATCTGTTTGTTCATCCGCGCATAGGTGTCGATCCGGGTGACGCCGGCCCAGACAAAGCCATGTGTGACCAGGTACGGCGCCAAGTCGGAGCCCATCTTTGCCGAACTCACGATCAGGGGGTAGGGTGCGCCGCTGCGGTCCGGTTCGGCTTTGGGGATAACACTCTTTCCGGCTGCGTCCTCAGGCCACAGCGCCGGATACCACACCCTCACGCCCACCTCGCGGCCATCGCGGCTGGCATCCTGAGCCGAGAATTCGCGCACGCCCACGCGGTAGGGGCCAGGCTCCGAGAGTGAGAAGGGAGCCGGCTCCAGGGTCACCTCACCAGCAGCGGTTTCCTCAGTGATTTGCTCTACG
>JAHJIN010000397.1 GCA_018823415.1 Chloroflexota bacterium
CGGCTGCACCTCGAAATCGGCCCGGTCCGGGCGCAGCGTCACCGCCACGGCGATGTGCAGGCCGGTGGTCTGCTCGTCGTCCTCCGCGACAAAGGTGATGCTACCGTCGGCGTTGCGCTGAATATGACACTGCCAGGGCAGGGCAGTCGTGTAGCCGTGCTCCCAGACCGGGAAACACCACTCCATGCCCCCTGCCGCAATCCACCAGCCCATCTCGCCTGGTCCCCAGTGGGTGGGCTTGACCACCGGGTTGCGATAAAACACGTCCTGGCCGGTGGGCTTGAACACGCAGCGATAGAGCCGGCCGCCCAGGTCCAGCAGGAACGTGAGTTGCAGGTAGCGGTTCTCTACCATGATGGCGCGATACGCTTTGGGCACCGGCGGTCCCATCTGCGCGAAATCCAGTTGCGGGTAGGGGATGCGGCCGGTCGGGTCCGGGTGCAGCGCAGCCTCGTACTGGTACGTGGGGATAGTGATGGTGGTCTCCCAGGTACGGACGGCCGGCGCGCCGGTGGGGACCGGCGTGGGCATCGCGGTGGGAGCGGGCGTGGGCGAAACTGGGCATGGTGATACCCGAGTGGGCACGGGAACGGTGGGGATGACGGTCGGCGCGCTGGCCGGCGTGTCCACCGCTGTGGCCGGCGGCGGGGGGCTGGCGGGTGCCGGAGATGGGCCGGCACACCCGGGAAAAAGTCCCAGGCCGACAAGCACTGCCAGGATGAGGCCGGTTCGCACGAGTGTCATGGTGTATTATGATCGGCCCCGGTCGCGCGACACCCACTCGGTGGGGTTTTCCCAGTTGGTGGCCTTCCAGCGCAGCTTGTCCGGGCGCACCAAGGGGATGATGTCCCGGAAGAAAGCCAGCCGCTCCTCGTCGGTCATGGGAACGAACGATTCGGCGATGGTCAGGTTTTGCTCCAGTTGGGCCATGCTCTCCATCCCCACGATGACCGTGCTCACCGGCAGGCTGAGGGCATAGCGCAGCGACCGCTCCACCTCGTGGGTCAGGCTGCCCAGGCCCAGCACTTTCATGGCGATGGTAGCGACGACCCGGGCGTTGGCAAGGGGCAGAAACTCTTCGGCAAAGCTGAGGATGAAATGGTCCAGTGCCGAAGCGGCCATGAGGGCGCTGTCAAAGGGAAAACGGTCCAGCGCCTCGACGAGGATCTGCGGGTCGGTGTGGCTGCTGATGCTGATGTAGCGCACCAGCCCTTCGTCGCGGGCCTGGATGGCGGCCTCCAGCGCGCCGCCCGGCCCGGTGAACGCGTCCAGCCGGGCATAGTCCCACACGTTGTGCAGCCGCCACTCGTCCACATGGTCAGTTTGCAACCGGGTCAGGCTCTCCTCCAGTTGCCGGCGCGCGCCGTCGCGGGTGGTATCCCAGACCTTGGTGGCGATCCACATCTCGTCTCGCCGGTGCTTGACCACGTGGCCCATCCGGGTCTCGGCCTGGCCCCAGGAATAGATCCAGGCAGTGTCAAAATAGCGGATGCCCCGGTCGATGGCCGTGTTGACGATCTCGATGGCCTCATCTTCGGTGCACTGGTGCTCGTCCACGATGCGCTGGCCCCCAAAGCTCAGGATGGGGAACGACGCGCCGGTCTTGCCAAAGGGTCGGGTTTCCATGATGACCTCCTGTGTTATGTAACGGGTTTCTCGTACCACTGCCGCGCGAACCGGGTCCGAAAACCCAGCGACTCGTATACCCGGACCGCCGCCGGGTTGTTGCTGGCGACGCCCAGCGTGGCCGTGCTGACGCCGCACGCCTGCAGGGCGCGCATCCCGGCCAGCACCATCGCCCGGCCCAGGCCCAGCCCGCGATAGGTCGGGTGTACGCCTAGGATGGCGACCTCACCCTCATTGACGCCGGCCCGCGCGTTTTCGGCCGCAAACGCGGCCTCGTCGATAAAGCAGATGCAGAACGCGGCCAGTGCGCCGCGCGGAGCGGGCGCCACGGCCACCAGGTCCAGGTCCGGGCGATAGGCCGGCTCGTGCATGATGGTCAGGCGC
>JAHJIN010000398.1 GCA_018823415.1 Chloroflexota bacterium
CCGGGACTATGTCTGCCGCGCCAGCGGTGAGGAGCGACATGCCCAGCAATTCCTGTACGGCCCGTTCCAGGTCATCCGGCGGCAGTCCGCATACCGCCAGCAGGTTCTCCCAATAGCCCCCACTGGCAGCCAAAGCGGGCATCGCCAGGAGCGCCTGCTGCGCGCTGTCGCTCAACAGCTCCCACGACCGCCAGTAGATGTAGCGATACAGGTCCTCATAGCGTTGCCCCACCGCTCCCTGCAGCCCGGCCAACACCCGCTCGATCGGCAGCCCCCGGGCTTGCCCGATGACCAACTTGATCGCCAGGGGGTTCCCGCCGGTGACGGTATAGATCGCGCGCAGCGCTGCGTCGTCGGCCCCGGCGATGGCGGTGACGCCACGCTCCTTGCCCTCGTAGCGCATGAGGGCCGGGCTATCCGCCTCGCTTAGCTCGTTCAGCGTCAGGCAAGAGACGCCGGGGTGGTCGCCCAGGCTATAGCGCGTGGTGAGGAGGAAGCGAGAGGGGTTCGCCATCTCCCAGAGCTGGGGGATCAGCGCGTGTGGGTCGGCGGCCGTCTCCAGGTTGTCCACCACGACCAGGTACGGCCGCTCCTTGAGGATCGTCTGCAGAAGGGCCTGTTTCCGGGCCAGGGGTTGCCGGGGGATCTCGGCGTACCCCAGTTGGACGGCGATGCTGTCCAGCAACGACTCGAAGGTCAGGAACAGTCGCACCCTCGGCCGCTCGATCTCGTTCCAGGTGGCGAGGCGCTGCTGCTGGGCGGTTTCCCAGGCAATGTCGGCGAAGCCATATCCTGCCTGGCCCGAGCGGAACTGAAGGGAACCTGCCAAAGGATGAGATTGATCGGCGGCCCAGGCCGCCAGACGATGGGCCAGCGCTGTCTTGCCCAGCCCGCCCAACCCCTCGATAGAGACCAGCCAGGGGCCGTCCTGGTCGGTCAGCGCGGCGCAGAGCCGGCCGAACACCTCGTCAAAGCCAAAGAGGCGGGTGTAGGTGGGGGGCGGGAGGTTGCGGATCAGGTGGCGCCGCGTGGCCCCCGCCTGCTCCTGCGCGACCTGCTCCAGCGCCCACAGGCCCCGGGCCAGCATGCAGATGGCCTGCTCCTGGCGAGCATACAGGGTGCTTTCCGCTACGTGCTGTTCGTGGGCGATCCGCACCACGCTTTTGTCCTGCCAGAAGCGGCGCTCCAGCAGCGTGGCGGCGTCGTCGTCCTGGGCCGCCAGGTCCTGCCGGGCCGCCACCAAGACGCCGCGCAGCGCAGCGGCCCGGCCCAGGGGCATGTCGGGCCAACCGTCCTGACGTCGCCGTTCTTCCACGGCAGTCAACCGGGTCAGGGGGTGTTCGCCCAGCTCGCGTTCCCGGCGCAACTGCTTGAGCGCGGTGTGGACTGCCTTGACGAACTGGTCGTCCAGCGACCACGGGGCCATTGGTGCACTCCTGCAAGAAGCCTGTTGGAGGTTTTGCGGAGGTTTCTCGGAGAAATCTCCAGCCTGACCGGGGTATAATCAACGCAGGGCAACCCCAAACCGGCCGGCAAAGCGGCCTGGAGATGGGCGTCTCCGTGGGGTTGCCCCCTGATGAATCAGGACAGGCATATTGTACCACAGATTGGCATGATCGCGCAAGAGATGCGGAGGAGGTGGTGAACAAACTCATGACACGACGGCACACTGACCAACGACGAGATGTGAATCCAACGCGCAAGCAATAAACAAAAGGAGAAAGCAAAATGCCTACCAAGCGAATGTTTTTCACTGTTGCCCTGGTCGCCAGCGCCGCCATGCTGGTCGTGGGGATTAGCCCCTGGATTTCCGGCAGCGCCCGGGCGCTGCCCCCGGCCCAGGCTCCCGTTCCACCCGGCGTGACCATCCCCTATCCCGGCCGGCTGGCTGATGCAGCCGGCCAGCCGGTGGTCGATGGGGCCTACGACCTTGCCTTTGCGCTGTACGCGGCCGAGACCGGTGGGGAGCCGGTCTGGTCGGAGGTACAGGAAGGCGTGATGGTGCAGGGCGGCGCGTTTTCCGCCTCCCTGGGTGGCATGACTTCCCTCCCCACGGAAGCCCTGACCGGCGGCGAACGCTGGCTGGCCGTGGGGGTGCGTGGGCCGGGGGAGGCCGACTTTACCGCCCTGACCCCGCGCCAACAACTGAGTGCCGCGCTGCCTGCGCCAGATAGCGCGTCCACCGGCCTGGCCTGCCCCCACGACCACTGGGGAGAGACGTGGAGCGGGAGCGGCACCGGGCTGAGTCTGAACGTAACCGGGGTAGGGGGCACCGGGATTTTCGCCCAGACCAGTTCTGGAGGCACCGGCGTGTATGGCTCCAGCCCCAGCGGCAATGGCGTGTATGGCAACAGCACCACCGGCTACGGCGTGTATGGCTCCAGCACCGGCGGCACCGGCGTGCACGGCGAGACTACGGACACCACGGGCAATACGGCGGGCGTGTGGGGCCAGATCGCTTCGAGCGGCACGTATGCCCGCGCCGTGGTCGGCTATGCCACCAATACCACCGGCGTCAACTATGGCGTATGGGGCCAGTCGGAATCGAGCCTCGGGTATGGTGTGAAGGGCATCAGTCCCTATATGGGCGTGTGGGGCGAAAGCACCTCCGCCACCGGCACCGGCGTGTACGGCAAAAACAGCAGCGGCGGCTGGGCCGGGTACTTTAACGGCAATGTCCACGTCAACGGCACGCTGACCAAAAGCGCCGGTGGGTTCCAGATTGACCACCCGCTAGACCCGGCCAACCAGTACCTGACTCACTCGTTCGTCGAGTCGCCGGACATGAAGAACGTCTACGACGGCGTGGCGACGTTGGACGCGAACGGCGAGGCCGTGGTGACGCTGCCGGCCTGGTTCGACGTGCTGAACCGCGACTTTCGTTATCAACTGACGTGCATCGGCGGCTACGCGCCGGTCTACATCGTCGAGGAGATCCAGGACAACCAGTTCAAGATCGCTGGCGGCCAGCCCGGTCTCAAGGTCTCGTGGCAGGTGACCGGCATTCGCCAGGACCCATGGGCCAACGAGCACCGGATCCTCGTCGAAGAGGACAAATCGCCTGACGACCGTGGCAATTACCTCTATCCCCAGGGCTATGGGCAGCCGGGGACGATGCAGATAGGCCCCAAGGGGCCGCAGAACGAATAGAGGGGAGGAGCCAATGAAGATACAAATCGTGATCCTGGCGACCATCCTCGCTTTTCTGCTCCTGGCACCGGTGGCGCTGGCTCAGACCGGGGAGCCTGGCCCAGCCCCGGCGTACACGGTCCAGGCCGGGACAACAGGCGGTGGGGGGTATCAACTGAGCAGTTCGAGTTGGCACGTGAGCGGTACGGCCAGTGGGGGGAGCTACAGCCTGGCCGCCGCTGACCGCGCGGCTGGGGGCAACCAGTGCTGCTGCACGTTCCTGCCCATCGTCATCCGTAACTAACAAGTAGTTCCAGGCCCTGCGGGTTTGCCAAACCCGCAGGGCCTTCTTGTGGGGAGCCGAGTCACGGGTGAACGCCCTGTTCCTGGCCCTGGGCGCGTTGCTTCTGCTAGTCTCCGTCGCCGGGGCATAGGTTTCCGGCGACGACTTGGCGTGGTGAGCCGTGGACGGCGGCGGAGCGAACACCAACGGCGGCTACTCGCCGACCGGGACCATCGGCCCGGCGTCCGCCGGGCCGGCGGCCGCGAAGCGTGGGCCACCGCGCCCTAAGATCGCCTCTACTTGCCGCTGGTGTTGCGCCAGTCCCCGTAAAGGACAAGAACCACCAAGGCAGACCTGGCAGGTTTCGGAAACCTGTCAGGTCCACTTCACACAAGGAGGAAACCATGTTTGCCAAGAAAGCATGCTTCACGATCCTGGTCATGGGGGCCGTGCTGACCCTGGTGGCCGGGGGCGGCCCCGCACAGGCCCGGCCCCCCGCCCAGAAGCCGGACCCACCGGTCGAAACCGCCTCCACGCCCGACCATCCCGGCGGTGGCCCTCTCGGTACCTGGTGGTCCCTCATCAGCCCGTTGCACGTGCACCAGGAACCGGACGAGGCGCACCCGGCTGTGGCCTACAATAGCCAGCAGCAGGAGTACCTGGTGGTGTGGGAAAGAGGCTACTACGGGAGCAGTCTCAAAGACATCTGCGGGCAGCGCGTGTCCAGGAACGGAGCATTGGTCGGGCCGTGCATCACCATCGCGCCAACGGGCTACGACCTCCGGGACCCGGCCGTGGCCTACAACAGCCAGACCAATGAGTACCTGGTGGTCTATGCGTGGGATGTGGCCGGTGGCATCTACGGCATGCGCGTCTCGGGGGCGACCGGCCAGCCCGTAGGCTCCGAGATCACCATCGCCACGGAAGCGTCCTACTCGTTTTCCAATCCCGCCGTGGCCTGTGCCGCTGAGTCAGGGGGCTACCTGGTGGTCTTTGAACGCTGGGGAACCGGCTCGTACTATGGCATCCGGTCTGTACGCGTCTACAATAACGGAACGGTGGCTGGCACTTCTCTGGACATCGATCCAGTCAGTAACGTCACCCAGCCGAGATACCCCAGCGTGGCCTACAACAGCGCTCGCAGCGAGATGCTGGTGGTCTGGCAGCGGTTGGTCAGCGGCACATACGACCTCTACGGCCAACGGGTGCACATGCTGGCTGGCGGCGGCTACCACGCGGAGGGTTCAGTCATCCCCATCCTCAACTTTGTTAAGGATCTCAAGAATCCGGCGGTAGCGGCGTTGCCCCAACCCGCTGGCGTGGGACAATACCTGGTGGTCGGTCAATACGAGTTCAGCCCAACTGATCGAGACATCTATGCGCAGCGGGTAGCCGGCGATGGCACCCTGACGGGTTCATACCTGACCATCGTCTCCTCCACCGAGGATCAGACCATGCCGGCTGTAGCCAACAGCACGACCGCCCAGGAGTACCTGGTAGTCTGCAAAGAGGGAGACTCCCTGGCGTCCGTTCGTGCGCGGAGTGTATCCATGGGCGGCATTCTAGGCCCGAACACGTTGCTCTATGCGTGGTACGCGGACCATCCGGCCGTGGCCGGCGGGCCGGCCGGCGATTACCTGGTGACAGAAAGAGATATGTTCGAACTTTACGAAATCCTCGGCTGGCTGTGGGGCAACCGGGTCTACCTGCCGCTGACACTCAAGCGCTATTAGGCCATTCAGAACCAGACCGGTTTCACATCGATCTACCCAACCCGCAAAGGAGGCCCTGCGATGCACAGCAAACGAACCCTCATGACCACCCTGGCCCTGGCCCTGCTGGCGCTGGCTCTCGCCGGCGGGCCGGGCCTGGCCCAGGGACCACAACCCGACAGCGATACGTCCCTGGCGCCCCTGGGCACCGGCTTTACCTACCAGGGACAACTCAAGCAAGACGGCACCCCTGTCGCCAGCACCTGCGACTTGCAGTTCGGCCTCTACGATGCCGCCAGCCTGGGCGCCCAGCTCGGCGTCACCCAGACTGTCCCCAGTGTGGGAGTGGCCGGCGGCCTGTTCACTGTGCAGTTGAACGACAGCGGCCAGTTCGGCAGCAACGCCTTCAATGGCGACGCTCGCTGGCTGGCGATTGCCGTGCGTTGCCCGGCTGGCAGCGGCAGCTACACCAGCCTGGGCCGCCAGGCCCTCACCGCCACCCCGTATGCGCTCTATGCCCAGCGCGTCAAGGGATACCAGAACGT
This sequence comes from Chloroflexota bacterium, assembly GCA_018823415.1. Taxonomy (GTDB): domain Bacteria; phylum Chloroflexota; class JAHJIN01; order JAHJIN01; family JAHJIN01; genus JAHJIN01. The sequence goes on from JAHJIN010000398.1 coordinate 5,670, forward strand.
GGTCGTCGTCGCCAAGAGCGGCGGCAACTATACCTCTGTCCGAGACGCCTTGGCCAGCATCATGACGGCCAGTGACACCAACCGCTACCTGGTGTGGGTGGCGCCGGGCACGTACACCGAGCTAGTGATGATGAAGCCCTATGTGGACATCGAGGGGGCGGGTGAGCTGCTCACCAAGATCACCTACACCGGCAGCAGTGGGTACGACACCGGCACGGTGGTGGGGGCCAGCAACGCCGAGCTGCGCTTTCTGACGGTGTGGAACACCGGCGGAGCCGCCTGCGCCATCGCCATCTACAACAACAACGCCTCGCCTGACCTCACCCACGTGACCACCTCCGCCTCAGGGGGGAGCAGCTACAACCTCGGCGTGTACAACTGCAACTCTTCTTATCCGAGGATGACGCATGTAACCGCCTCCGCCTTGGGGGGCACCAACTGTCGGGGGGTGCAAAACGACGGTTCCTCACCGGAGATGACAAATGTCACCGCCACCGGCATGGGGGGCACTACCAACTACGGCGTGTACAACGGCTATTCATCCTCGCCGACGATGAACCACGTAACCGCCACCGGCATGGGGGGCGCTACCAACTATGGCGTGTACAATTATTACTCTTCCTCGCCGACGATCCAGAACTGCACCATCGGCGCCGGCGCCGGGGGGTACAACTTTGGCGTGTACAGCTTTTCTTCCTCGCCGACGATCCAGAACAGCGCCATCAGCGCCAGCGGCGGGCCGCTCCCCTACGGCGTGTACAACGAAGCCTCCTCGCTGACGATCCAGAACAGCATTATCAGCGCCAACTGGGGGACCACCAGCAACTGCGGCGTGGCCAACTATGCCACCAGCGGCTCGTACACGGTCAAGATTGATAGCTGTCAGATCACGGGCGCTACCCACACCATCAGCAACGACACCGAGTTCACCACCCACATCGGCGCCTCCCAACTGGACGGGGGGAATATCGCCCTAAACGGCGGCACTGTGACCTGTTACGCCTGCTATGATGAGAACTATATCAACGCCGGCGGCGTTGGCACGTGCCCATAGGAGGTACGCCATGAAATCAAGGATGAACGCTCTGTTCCTGGCCCTGGGCGCGTTGCTCCTGCTGGCCTCTGTCGTCGGAGCGCAGGCGCAAGCGGGCGCCAGCCCCGGCTATGACCTGTCGTGGTGGACGGTGGACGGCGGCGGGTCCACCTTTAGCGCCAACGGCGGCTACTCGCTCGGCGGGACCATCGGCCAGGCGCATGCCGGGCCGGCCCTCGCCAACAGCGGCTACACCCTGACCGGCGGCTTTTGGGGCGGCGGGGCCACCGCATCCCAATATCGTCTCTATCTGCCGCTGATCTTGCGCCAGTGAGCTACTAACCACAAAAGACAGAAGCCCGGGTTTTCCTGAAAAACCTGGCTTCTGGCCTTCCAATGCAAAGTGGGACCGATGTGGTATGATCGGCTCCGGCAGCAACAGACCCACGCAAAACATGGAGGAAAAGGAGAATCAAGTCATGAATCAGCACCGGATTTCTCGGATGTGGACCGTTCTCATCGTGTCTGCGACCATTGGCTTGATGGTGGCCTGCACCTGCTTGCCGCCCACGCCGACGGCGCAGAGCAAGCCCACTGCGACCATCGTCGCGCCGGCCAACGGCGGCCAGGTAGCGGTGGGCCAGTCCACGGCCATCCAGATCGTGGCCACCGACGCCAGTGGCGTCACCCGGATCGAGGTTCAAGTAGACGGCGCGCTCGTGGGCACGGCCCAGAGCCAGACGCCCCAGGGGCAGCCCAGCCTGATAGCTACCCAGGACTGGACGTTCACAACGACTGGCAGTCACGTCATCATGGCCCAGGCCTTTAACGCGGCCGGCCAGGCCAGCGACGTGACCGCGATTACCGTGCAGGCTGTGGCGAGCGTGGCTGAGCAGCCCACCGCCACCATTCCGCCGGCCGAGCAGCCCACCGCCACCACCATTCCGCCGGCCGAGCAGCCCACCGCCACCACCATTCCGCCGGCCGAGCAGCCCACCGCCACCATTCCGCCGGGAGCGAATCCGCCACCAACCGCGAAACCACCGGCTCCCACGGGGTGCCCTCCGCCGACGATCCCCTCCTTCACGGCCAGCCCCAGCACGATCACTGCTGGCGGATCCACCACACTGAGCTGGGGTCTCGTGACGAATGCGACCAGCGTGTCCATTGACCACGGCGTCGGCGGGGTGGGGACACCCGGCACAAAGGTGGTCAGCCCGGCCAGCACCACCACCTACGTCCTGACCGCGGAGGGCTGTGGCGGCACGGCGACCAAGCAGGTCACGGTGGTGGTGAACCCGCCGGCGGTCAAGGTCTGGAGCAATTGGGAGAAACTGGGCGGCACGTTTACGGATACGCCGGCCGTCGCCTCGTGGTCTGCCAACCGCCTCGACGTTTTTGTGAAGGGCACCAACTTCCACCTGATGCACCGCTGGTGGAACGGCAGTGCGTGGAGCGGCTGGCAAGACCTGGAGGGTGAAGTGACGACCAGCCCGGGCTGCGTGTCCTGGGGCCCCAACCGCATTGACTGCTTCAGCCGGAACATGGACATCGCCGCACTACTGGGGCACATAGTCTGGGACGGAGCCAAGTGGAGTGCCTGGGAGAAACTGGGCGGCGTGTTTACGGGTACGCCGGCCGTCGCCTCGTGGTCTGCCAACCGTCTCGACGTCTTTGTGCAGGGCACCAACTCACACCTGATGCACCGCTGGTGGAATGGCAGCGGGTGGAGCGGCTGGGAGGACCTGGGGGGTGAACTGACGGACAGCCCGGCCTGTGTGTCCTGGGGTCCCAACCGCATTGACTGCTTCGGCCGGGGCAAGGACAATGAACTGTGGCACATAGCCTGGGACGGAGCCAAGTGGAGCGCCTGGGAGAAACTGGGCGGCGTGTTTGCGGGTGCGCCGGCCGTGGCCTCGTGGTCTGCCAACCGTCTCGACGTCTTTGTGTTGGGCACCAACTCACACCTGATGCACCGCTGGTGGAACGGCAGCGCGTGGAGCGGCTGGGAGGACCTGGGGGGTGAACTGTTGGCCAGCCCGGCCTGTGTATCCTGGGGTCCCAACCGCATCGACTGCTTCGGCAAGGGCAAGGACGGGGAACTGTGGCACATCTACTGGAACGGTGCCAAGTGGAGTGCCTGGCAGAAAGTGGGCGGCGCGTTTGTGGGTACGCCGGCGGTCGCCTCGTGGTCTGCCAACCGCCTCGACGTCTTTGTGTGGGGCACCAACTCGCACCTGATGCACCGCTGGTGGAACGGCAGCGCGTGGAGCGACTGGCAAGACCTGGGGGGTGAGTTGGCGAGCGACCCGGCCTGTGTGTCCTGGGGTCCCAACCGCATTGATTGCTTTGTTCAGGGCAAAGACGGGGAACTGTGGCACATAGCCTGGGACGGCAACTAGTCCATAGGGCGAACGGGGCTGGCTGTCTCTACGTGAACTACTGGTGAGCGGCTTCCGGGGCTACTTGCTCGCCGAGGCTTCCGCTGGCGACACTTGGAGGAGGGCAACATGACTACCCATAGGATCCTGCTGGCGGCCCTAACAGTCGGTGTCGTACTCCTGGCCGGCGCTGGTTTCCGGCCGGCCGGCATCCAGCCCACAGCCGGCGGCGTCTACTATGTGTCCCCGGCCGGCGACGACGAGGATCTGGGCACCATCACCCATCCCTGGCGCACCATCCAGCACGCGGCAGACACGCTGGTGCCCGGCGATACCGTCTACATCCGGGC
>JAHJIN010000399.1 GCA_018823415.1 Chloroflexota bacterium
GCACGGGCCGCGGTCACCTGCGCTCGGCTCGCCTGCCGCCGGTCGAGATAGCCGGGCCCGATCCCGAGCACTTTCAGGTAGACGCGCTGCTCGTACGAGAGCGTATCCACCAATGCATTCCATTCGCGGATCAGCTCATCCAATCTGCACCTCCGGGCGATATAGCGCGGCCCGGGAGCAATGCCCCCGGGCCGCGGATGCTGGCGGGTGTCTGGGCGCGTGGTCACATTTCCTCAATGCCCGCGATGGTCAACACCTGGTCGTCGTGGCCCGGGTGTTCGTGGCGGTCATAGTCCACCCGGCCGTGCGTGATGAGCTGGCGGGCCTCGGCTTCGTCCTGCGCGGCGACCGTGTATTCCACATCCACGGTCCAGCGCTCGATGGTGTGGGCTGCGAACACGCGGATGGGCGCGGTCACGTGCCACACCGGCGCGTCGCCGGCGACCGCGATGCGCGTGGCCGGGTCCGCCAGGCAGCGGGCGTCGGCCCCGGGTTCCTCGACCTTGACCCAGTACTCCGGGTCATAGGAGCCCGCGCCGGCCGGGCGGAGCCGGCGGAACAGGAACACCCCGCCGGGGGGCACGAAGGCAAAGTCAGTTTCCTCGCCGGCCGGCGGCGCCCAGGTCCAGGATGGCTCGTCAGCCAGCTCCCGTAGCACAGCGGCCGGCAGCGCCTTGGTCCAGATGACCACATCGCTGTGGCGGAGCACGCCTTTCCAGAAGACGCCATTCTCGTCGACCAGGGCCTGGACCAGGTCATCGCTTACGCGCTGGGCCGGGTCGTCGGCATCGGCCAGGCGGGCCTGGAGGTCGGCGGCGTCGACGACGCGGTATTCCAGTTCGTCCGGCCAGCGCGGGGACCCCTCGTTGGGCTCGTACATGATCTCGTCCAGGGGCTCGGTCCAGGTCCACCAGTCCAGGGCGAAATCCGACACCGCGAAGCGCAGGAAACCCGGGATCTCGCGCGCCAGGTCCGTGGCCCGGGCCAGCAGGTCCAGATAGCGCCGGGCGCTCTCGGGCGTGAGCCGCAGCACGGCGAACCCTGGCGGGTTGTCAACCTCGATGTCCGCGCCGGCGCGCAGCAGGATGACGGTTTCGTTCATGGTCTCCACCTCCTATCCAGTTCAGCCAAACATCGCGAGCTGGCCGGTGCTGGTCAGCCGGGGCTGGGCGGCAATGCGCAACGGGGACGGATCTTGTATGGTGTGGCCCGGGCCGCTGGCGGGCTGGACGGGGACTGTCTCCGCGTCCAGTGGCTGGGAGCCCCGGGTCAACGCCACCGCCTCGGCCACTTCCTCTCCGCTCAGAACCCGGTCTGCCTCGGCCCCGACCGCCAGCCGATGGGCCGTGGTGCTGTCGGCCGGGGCCAGGGGATGGTACCAGCGGAACAGCCAGTCCAACAGACCGGCCATGACGGTGGGTTGCTCGGCCAGCAGCCGGTAGAACTCCCAGTGGGTGTCTACCAGCTCTGGGAGCAGGTCGTCCACGCGCCGGTCGAAGGCCAGGCGCGCCTGGTCTGGCGCGTTACCCATCCGGGCGCGCAGTACCTCATCATCGACCAGCCGCGGCATCAGGGCCACGAGGGCCGCCCCGTGCCCCCGCCACGTGGCCGGCATATCCAGCCGGCGGGCCGGGTCCGTCGCCCGGCCGCAGTGCGGGCACTGGGCCAGGGACCGGCTAACTTCCGGTCCCACCAGCCCCTCGAACGTCAAACCACAGGCCGGACAATCGAACTCGGCGCGGTGGTAGGCGTCGGCGCCCGGGGCTGGCTCGACCGCGGACGCCCGCGTTGGCTCATCGCCGGTGGCTGGCGTCTCGGCCGGCGCAACCGCAGCGCCGTCGTCTTGTTGGGCAGACTCAGCGCCGTCATCTTGTTGGGCAAGCTCGGCGCCGTCATCTTGTTGGGCCGGTTCGGCGCCGTTATCTTGTTGGGCAAGTTCAGTCGGCGCCAGGGCGGCCAGGTCCGGGTAGTCGGCTAGCACGAAGGCCGGGACCGGCAGTCCGACGGCCAGCGCCTGGCGGATGGCGGCCTGGTGGTCCCGGCCGTCTTGGACGTTCAGGATGGGCACGCCCCCGGCGACCCGCAGGGCTTTACTCTCCTGGTAGGCCCGCCGGGTCATCATCCATGGCGCAGTTGCAATCGGCGCTGCTGCCGGCGGGGGCGCCGGCTCGTCAGCCGGGGACGCGGACCTTGCGGCCAGACCCAGGGCGGCCAGGTCCACGCCGGTGCGTTTGAAACACCAGGCCCCCCGCCGTTGGCCCCAGCGGGCGCCGGCCTGCTTGAGGCGTCCCCGGAGCCCGTCTGAGGGTTTGCGGCCAAAGGCGATCCAGGTCCAGTCGCCCTCTTTGTAGACCGTGAAGGGGACATCGCCTTCCACGAGGCCGGCGGCAATGGAGACCCGTTCGCGGGCCGTCGGCTGGAGCGTGACCCGGGCCGGAGGAAACACCTGTCGGGCGCAGCGCGAGGCGGTGGCCTCGATGCGGTCGCACAAGACCCGGACCGCGTCCACGGTTTTGGCCGGGTCCCAGTGGGCGCAGGCTTGCAGCCCCGTGCCGCTGGCCACGAGGTGGCCGTCGCGCTCCACGTGCCACGTCTTGCCTTTGGGAGTGGCCCGGAACCGGGGCCAGGTGCGCACATATTCCTGTTCCTGCTGGCGGGTATAGCCCAACCCCGCGCAGTACAGGCAGATCGGCGCCCCGTAGGGGGCGTTGGGGTTGATGCACTCTTCAGCCACCGCTCCCACGCCGTGGTAATGGAGTGGATTGACCACATCCGGGCCGACGACCGCGGCCCCGCACTCGCGGGCGTAGGCGCTGGCGTGCTGTCCGGCCGGGTTCGCTCGGTCCAGTGCATGATGGTTTCCTCCAGATTCTCGTGATGTTCGACCGGCTGGCTGGCCCGGGACGTCATCAACCAGGCGTCGCCGGGCCAACCACGGTCAGTCCATCAAGCGCGC
>JAHJIN010000400.1 GCA_018823415.1 Chloroflexota bacterium
CCGGCCCGCCAGTCCATGACCCGCCAACCGGCGGCCCCGCCTCGCCCGGCGGCCAAACCCGCCACCCCGCCGGCTCGCCCGGCGCCCAAGGTGGCCCAGTAGCCACCTAACCTGACCGGATGCCTTTTCCCCCCATTGCCAGGGGACCACCTAAACCCCTGGTACGGGGGCGGCGTGGGTCCCCTGGCCATTTTTTTGTCCCAGGAGGACACCACCATGAAGGTATATAACCACACCCCCCAGACCATCAGCTACAGCGACCAGCCGTTCCCGGCTTTCCGCTACACCGGCGACAAAAAGCCCCACCTGCTGCTGCCCGTGCGCAGCAAAAAGCTCGTGGACGAGGCCGGTGCGCTCAGTGAAGCCATCCAGCTCCGGCCCTGCCAGAAAGGCGGGGCGGTCGCGATCCCTCGACCCCAGCAGGCCAGCCCCGACCCGGGCTCCCTGCACCTGGCCCGGCGCGGTGCCGGGCAGATCGAGGTCCTCGAAGGCGAGGAACACCTCTTGGTGGACCAGCGGGTCGAGCGGCCCGACGGCACCTGCACCGAGATCGTCTTCGCCGCCTACATCCCCGCGGGCGCGCGCCTGGTCATCCGGGTGCGTAACCGCGTCGGGGACCCCGACGGGGCCACCTTTACCTACGACACGGGCGGCTGCACCCGGACCCCCTTTGACGACCGGCCCCAGCCGCAACCCGCGCGGGTAGCCCCCGTCGCGGCCCAGGCCCGGACCGTCGTCACCGTCCACCGGCCCCGGCAGCTGACCCCGGTCATGGAAGGTCCGGTGGGCTACGCCCACGTGACCAACCTGGCCGATGGCCGCCCGGTGTGGGTGGCCCTGGCCGGGCTCCAGTACGCCATCGGCGCCGACCCTTACCAGGCTGACACCGTGGATGTGGCCGCGCTGGGCGAGCTGCTCGACCGGCGGCCGGCCGCCGTCGCGCCGGCCGCCTACGCCCTGGGCGTGACCGCTGCCGCTGCGCAGTGGCACGCCGATACTGCTGCCTGACCTCGACACCGTGGCCGCAGCGCCATAGGCGGCGCCATAGGCATCGCCATAGGCGCCGCGGCCCACCGGCTGGATGTCCGCACCGATTGCCAGACTGGCGGCGTGACCATCCAGCCGGCCTGGTCCGGGGCCGTGGCCCCGGACCTCATGGCGAGCAATCGCCAGGCCCTGGCGCTGGCCCGGGCGCGCGGCGGTCCCACCGCCGGCTACCCGGCCTACCAGGCTGCTGGGCTACCCAGCCCGACCATTCCTACCATGTGACGAGGAGAACACCATGACCACTGCATCCCACACCGTGACCGTGCTGCGCAAGCAGACGATCAAAGCCGGCGACGACTACTGCACGGTAGAAGTCGCCCTCACCCTCGACCCCGGGGCCACCGACGACGACATCGCCCAGGCCCTGGCGACCGCCGGCCGCATGGACGCGGCCCTCGCCGACTTTGTGGGCGCGCGCGCCGCAGATCTGCGCGCCGCGGCCCCGCCGGCCAGCAAGCCCACCATCAAGGACCCCACCGCCCCGGCCTCCGGCGAGTACGCCGAGGACGACGCCGGTAATACCACGGCCTGCAAGGGCGGGCAGTTCGGCTACCTGGCCAAGCTCATTATGGACGCCGGCTGGGAGTTCGCCCAGATCGGCGCGGCCATCCGCGCCTCGGGCTACGACCCCACCGCCCTGACCAAGGGCGAGGCCTCGGACCTCATCGAGGCCTGGCAGGAACAGGCCGCGGCGGGCGACGAGCCCGCGCAGCCCGACGCGCCGGCCGAGGCCGACCCGGCTGACCCGGCGGCCACGGCCGCCGAAATCATCGCCCAGATCGAGGCCATCGCCAGCCGCTACACCGGCGGCTTTGCCAAGGCCCGGGCCAAGATCGAGGCCAAGCTCGGCCAGCCCCTGGAGCAGGCCACCGCGGCCGAGCTCCAGCCGTTCCTGGAACTGCTCCAGAACGGCAACGGCACCAACGGTCACTGACCGACCATCACCACGGGGCCGGCGGGATGACCGACCGGACCCCACCACCTTGGAGGAGTCATGTACCAGAAAATCATTGTCGTGGGTAATCTCGGGCGCGACCCCGAGATGCGCTACACGCCCACCGGCCAGGCCGTCACGACCCTGAACGTCGCCACCAACCGCCGCTGGGCGGACCGCGACGGCAACATGCAGGAAGAGACGGTCTGGTTTCGGGTCAGCGTGTGGGGCAAGCAGGCCGAGTCCTGCAACCAGTACCTGGCCAAGGGGCGCGCCGTGCTCGTCGAAGGCCGCCTGAAGCCCGACCCCGCCACCGGCGGGCCGCGCGTCTATCAGCGCCAGGACGGCACCTGGGGCGCCAGCTATGAGATCAGCGCCCTCTCGGTGCGGTTCATGGGCGGCGGCGGTCGCAGCGAGGCTGCGGCTGACGACGGCCCGGCCTTCAATGGCGACCTGCCCGACCTGGCGGAGGGCGAGCTGCCCTTTTAGAAGGACCGCATGCCCATCACCCAACAGCGGCTCTGGCACCTCCAGGGCCCGGCCGGGCCGATCCAGGTCTTCATCCTGGAACGCATCGGCGGCTCCGCCGCCATGCGGGTCTACCAGGGCGACCTGTCTGGCCCGCACCAGGACTATGGGCCAGCCGAGGCCCTGAGCCACCTGCAGTCCAGCGGCGTCCCTGACGCCGACATCGCTGCCATCCGGACGGGCCTGCAGTTCTGCGGCTGGCCCGTCTAGCACCGCTACCCACCACCACGCTGCACCTGGCCCTGGTCGTCGGTCCGGTATCCGGCCGCACCCGGGCAGAAACCTCATCACGAGGACCCGACCCGACCGCCGGGCGCGCCGCTGCTCCCACCGGGAGTTGCTGGCGCGCCGGCGGTCGGGCATGTCACTGGGCGTAGGCCCGCCGGCTAGAGCCTGGCTGGCGGCCGCCCGGGGCTGACGACCATCCCGGCCACACCCGGCGGTGGATGGGGCGAGGCATGGAGGAAACCATGCCGTTCACCTGACGCAAAAACTGAATAGTTCCGATGAGGCGGGGCCTGGCTGCGGCCAGGCGGCTCCTCCGGGCCGGCTTTGAGGTCCACCGCCTGGAAGCCGGCCCGGAGTCGCGAGATTCCGCAACCACGTTAGTCGCTGCCCCTTCTGGGTGCAGTGCTATATCGCTCGTAGGCCACGCCGGCGCTCCCCGCCGGCCCTCGTAGATTCGGCTATATATCGTAGTGGGCCTAGCGCCCCAGCGCCAGCTCGCTGGCGCGGCACATTCCCAATTGAATACTGACCTGGCAACCCCGGCGGACCGGCCGGCCCTGGAAAGGGCTGACCGCGTCTGCCGGGGTATTCGAGCCTGGGTGGCCCCCCGTGGGCCGGCCCAGGCTGTGACTCTGTGTATACGGAGGAGACTATGCGCGAAGCGCGACGGCGGCGCGCCATAGCGGCCGCCCAGGTGCTGGGCGCGGTGACCCCCTGGGGCACCATCCGGCACCTCAAGGTCTGGCGTCACGATGGCCATGGCGGCAGCATCTGCCGCGGCATCCCCTGGGATGACCTCCAGGCCCTCAAGGACGAAATGCTCGGGGTGGAGACCCTGGCCGTCGAGGTCTATCCGCCGGCCGACCTGCTGGTCAACGAGGCCAACATGCGGCACCTCTGGGAGGTGCCGGACCCGGGACTCATCCCGTTTGGCCTCCACCCGAGCCAACGGGGGTAGCGATGGAAGTCATCTATCCCCGGACGCTGCCGTCCGTCGCGCTGCATCTGGCAGCCTACTACGGCGTGCCGCGGCTGCGCGGGCTGCTGTGGGACATCCCGCAGCTCGCCCGGGGCCGGGACCGGCGCGGCGTGCTGGCCTGCTACGATGACGCCGACGACAGCGTCAACATGTACCTCAATCGCACCCTGTGGGCCGCCCAGGATCTATGGAGCGGTTACGGGTCGTTGGTAGGCACGTGGCTGGTGTTCCTGGATGCCCTGCTGCACGAGATCGGGCACCTGCACCAACGCCAGGACCCCGCCTACCACTACGACTATGACGAGGTGGGGTACACCCGCAGTTGGCCCGAGCGCGATGCGCGGGCCTATGCCCGGCGCGAGATGCTGCGCCTGGCCGATCTGGACGAGCAGGTGTTCATGCCGCAGACCTTCCGGGACTGGGGCTACCTGGGGGTACGGCTGGGCCGGGTGGCCCGGTCCGTGGCCCAGGAAAACCGCGCGTCCTCGACCTGGAACTGGCGGCTGGTCTGCCACGCCTGGCAGATCAAGCTGCGCTGCGGGCCGCACGTAGCCGCCCGCAGCCCGCACGCCGCCGCGGCCCGGGTCGTACACCAGACCCGGGATGGCCGGCGCTGGCGATTCCTCTCGCCGGCGCAAGCAGCCCAGCAGTGGGTGGCCCACCAGTGCGCCTACGAGGCGCTGTAGCTTACCTCTGAGGAGGATGACCATGATCGTAGGGATCGTATATGTCGCCATCGAGGGCGACGAGGGCGTGGCGGCCGTCATGGCTGACGGCGCCGGGTTGCCGTTACAGGTAATCCCGGCTGACGACGTGCTGAGCGATGCCGCTACCGTGCCGGACCTGGCTGACAGACTGGGCCAGGCGCTGCACGTGCCGGTCCACAAACTGTATCCGACCCGCGAGCAGATCGACGCGGAGGATGCGGCGAACTGGAACTGGGACGACGTCACGGCCTGGGCCGGTGCCCAAGTCAGCGCCACACAGTAGGAGCAAAGCCTATGCCCTGGTTCAACGACCTGCGGCGGGCCTGGGAGATGCTGCTCCAGGACCGCCTCGACGACGTGGATTGCTCCATGTCTACCCTCCAGTACCGCGACCGACAACTCGCGGCACTGGAGGACCGGCTGGGCCGGCTGGCCCGGCCCCTGGACTGCTTGAGCCACTGGTACTGCCGGTGGGTGGCGCGCCGCCTGTGCTCGGGCGCGCCGTACGAGGGCTGAGCCATGCCGCTGGCTGGTTTCATCTGCGAGCTGGACGGCTGGCCCCGGACCTACGACGAGTGCCGCGCCTGCGCGGCCGCGCCCGACAGCCCCGGCCTGGCGACCTATCGCCGCCGGCCGGGCCCCAA
>JAHJIN010000401.1 GCA_018823415.1 Chloroflexota bacterium
GTCACGTGTCGAAGTGGGACGGCTATTACATCAAAACCCCATTTTATACGGCCCAGTGGGACAAAGGGAACACCAGGGATGCTGCTTTTGGCGGGGCTAAGGTTTTTGATTACTGAAGTTCTCAAAAGTGCAGAGTCCCTGTTTAGCTCCTCCGCTCTTTTTGGCCTCTCTGCTATCCCTCGTCCCAGACGCTCACGTCGTCAAAGAATGTGTCGCCATACAGCAGGCTTTCGCCCACCGGCCGCAGTACCTTGAGATAGATGGTGAGAGACTTGGCCGCGGTGACCTTGGCCGTGCCCTTGAGCCAGCTATCGCCGGTAGACCCGCTAAAGACGGTCCACTGTACGGTGCCCGCCTTGGGGTCTGTCCCGCCGGTGGGGTCCAGGCCAATGTACAGGAGGGGATTGGTCTTGCTGGACTTGAACCAGCCCCACGCCTCCACGCGATAGGTATGGTCCGGGACGGTGTTGATGGTGCGGAGCAGGTACGCATCGCAGGCCACCTGCTCCAGGCTGATGCGCTGCGAGCGCTGGCCGCTGTGCACGGTGATGGGGTCTTTGTTTTCGCTAAAGTGGCTGTGCCAGCGGTTCTCCGGCTGGTCGGGGTTGGCCGGGTTGAGGCTGTACCAGCCCAGGCCCACACCACCGCCCATTGTCAGGTCGCCATAGGGGCACACCCAGTCCACAAACCCGGCCTCAAAGTCCCACGTGTCGCCCTTCATGGGGGCTGCCGTGGGGGCCGGCGTGCGTGTGGGCCGGGGCCGAGGCGTGTTGGTTGGTGTAAACGTGGGCGTAGGCGGCAAGGTCGGCGTGGGTGTATCGGTCTCGCGCGGGGGCCGGCGCGTGGGCTGCTCGGTGACGGCCGGCGTATCTGTCGCGATGGGCACTGGCGTGGACGTGGGCGGCGCAACGGGCGTAAACGTGGACCAGGGCGTGCGCGTGCTGGTGGGCGCCGGCGGCTCGCGGTTCAGGTTACAACCCAGTAACGTCAACCACAGCACGCCCAGCGCAACCAAGGTGGAAATGGTTATCGTCCGGCGGTTCACGGGTCTCCCTCTGATTTATAAGCGGATCAGAATACCGGCCAGCGCGGGGTGATAACGATACCGGCTCGTTCATACACCTCGGCGGCGCGCTGCCGGGCCTCGGCCACCACGGCCTCCTCGTCGAGCGTCAGCAAGCGGCTACCTTGCACCACCACCTGCCCGTCGATGACCACGGTGTCCACATCGCTGCCCATCGCCGCATAAACCAGGGTGCTCACCGGGTTCGGGCTGGGCGTCAGGCCGGGCCGGTCCATGTCTAGCACCACGAAATCGGCCTTTTTGCCAACTTCTAGCGACCCAATCTCGTCCTCTAGCCCCAGCGCCCGCGCCCCATTGATGGTTGCCATCTCGAGAACCGTCTCGGCCGGGACCACCAGCGGGTCCAGCGTGCGTCCCTTGTGGACCACGGCCGCCAGCTTCATCTCGCGGATCAGGTCGTACGAGTTGTTGCTAGGGCCGCCGTCACAGCCCAGGGTGACGTTGACGCCGGCGTCCAGCATCTCGGGGATGGGCGCAAAGCCGGAGGCCAGCTTGGTGTTGGACGAGGGGTTGTGGCTGATGCTGGTACCGGTCTCGGCCAGCCGTGCAATCTCGGGCGGCGACAGCCACACGGTATGCACCAGCACAGTTTTGGGTCCCAGCATCCCCACGCTATCACAGAAACCCACCAGGGTCGTGTCGAACTCGCGGCACATGAAATCCACGTCAGCCTGGACCTCACCCAGGTGCATGGTAATGCCCATGTCGCGCTGGCGGGCCTCGCGCACCATCTCCTGGTACAAGTCCACGCTGACACCGCCGGGCGTGCGCGGCCCGAACCACACCTGGACGCGGCCGTTGCCGGCGCCGTTCCAGCGGTCGTACGCCTCCAACGCCTGCCGCATCGACGTCTCGCGCTCTTCCACCATGCCCGGGTACATGGCGTTCGAGCCATCGGCGTATGCGGCAATGTCCATGACGATCTTGCTCATGATACCCCGGATGCCGCTCTGGACCATGACCTCGCCGATGCCGTCCAACCCGTAGCGGCCGGCCAGCATGGCTTCCAGGAACGTGGTGGTGCCCGACTTGAGCATCTCGGCGATGCAGAGGGCGGCGCTGGCCCGGCCGTCGACTGCGGTATAGTTGCCCTGGAGCACCCACACGCGCTCGGTGAGCCAGGGGATCAGGTCCATGTCGTCGGCGCAGCCCCGAATGAGGGCCTGCGCCAGGTGCACGTGGGTATCCACCAGGCCGGGGAAGACCAGCTTGCCACTGATGTCCACCCGCCTGGCAGTCGGGAACTGTGCCCGCACCTCGGCGGATTTGCCCACGGCTGCCAGGCGGTTGCCCTGCACGGCCAATGCGCCATCCCGGATGATGCGCCGCTGCGGGTCCACCGTGATGATGGTCGCGCCGTCATAGATGGTCATGTCCTGTTGATTCACGATTGCCTCCTATGGGTTGTGCCAGGCATAGAGACCCCGCCCGACCTGGATCGCAATCGCCACCATGCCCAGCGTGATCGCCACGAAAAATCCCTGGATCGCCAGCGAGCCGGACTGACCGATGGGATCGACTGGATGCAGGATCAGCCCGGTTGTCGCCAGCAGGTACGCCACCAGCAGCGCCACGAACACGTCAGCCAGGGCGCTCACCCAGGGCCGCCGTACCAACCAGCCGACCAGATAGGCCAACAGCGCCGCGATCAGGATCTGAAAAGACAACTGCACCCGGGGCTCACCCCAGTAGAGCACCACACCCCAGGCCAGATATGTGACCACACCGCTGGAGACCAGATAGACCAGCCAGATCAGGATGGCGCTCTCGCGAATGGCCCGACCCCGGGCATACCACGCTTGGCGGCGCCCAACGAGGGCCACCAGCCCGATCACGCCAGCCGCCCAAAAGGCCAGCGTGCCCGTTCGAACCAGCGCCCCATGGACATAGACCAGCTTGACTACGTCGCTCAGGCGTTGGTCGGCCGGCGAGAGCCAGACCAGCACCGCAACCACCGCCGCCAGCACGATCAGGCTGGGCGCGATCCACCGTCGGGCCAGGGGGTTCCAACTCACGGTTTTGCTTCCACCTCGCGCACGATCTCTACGATGCCGAGGTACTGCCCGTCCGGCGAGCGGACCGCTCGATAGGTGATGCGCACCGGACGGCCGTTCACGTCCTCTATGCCGTCCTGCTCGTCGCGGCGGCCGGTCCGGAAATCGTCCAGCAATTGCCGCACCGTGTCCCGGCTCTGGGGCGAGTGGCACTCGATGACCGACGTGCCCACTATTTCGGCCACGCGCTCTGGCGTCCGGCGCATGATGCGCTGTGCCTCGCGATTATAGAGCACGGTCACGTCGTTCGCGTCGGCAAAGACCAGGCCGATGGGCACGTCGTCCAGCAGAGCGAGTGCTGCCGCATAGTCCATGATGCCTCCAATCAAGGAAAAGACCGTTCGAGCCATTCCAGCGGGTCCACCACGACGCCGGCGATGCGTATCTCCCAATGCAGATGCGAGCCGCTCACCAGCCCGGTGTCGCCCACCAGGCCAATGACCTGGCCCTGCTGCACCAGGTCTCCGGCATTCACCTTCAATTCGGACAGGTGGCAATAGCCGGTATGCACGCCCATGCCATGGTCGATGATGACCATGTTGCCGCGCACCTTGAGCTCCTCGGCCAGGACCACCCGGCCGGCGGCGGCGGCCCATACCGGGTGCCCCACCGCGCCGCGAAAGTCCACCCCGCCGTGATAGCCGCCGGGCGCGCCGCCGTTGTATGAACGCCGCACCCCAAACTGCGAGGTGGTGACGGTGGTGATGGGCCGGGTGAACAGGCCGCCCCACAACACGCGCGGCTCGACCTGGGCATAGATCGGCTCGATGCGGTCGCGCTCGGCCTTGACGATGTCTGGGGCCAACAGCGCGCCCCGGCCCGGGACCAACTGGATGGTTTCGTATTCGATGGGATAGCTGGCTGCCACGACGGTCACGGTGAGCACCTGCGCCACCTGACGGCCCAGTTCGTCGGTGGCGGTGACGCGGACCGGGTAATCACCCTCGGGCGCGTAAAAGTCGATGCCGCCGATGGCCCAGCACGCGGCGTGGCCCGGGTCGGTCCACACAAACGCCAGCGGCGTGTCGCTCAGCGTGCCGGTGACGGTGATGGACCGGTTACCGGCCACCAACACGTTTACCGTGTGCGCCTGGATCACCTGGGGCGGGTCGGCACGGACCTGGATCGCCAGCGGCGCCGGGGTCGGCGTCGCGGTAGCGGTGGGCGTGGGCGTCGCGGTAGCGGTTGCGGTGGGCAGCGGAGTGGCGGTCAAGGTGGCCGTAGCGGTCGGCGTGGGCGAGGCCAGGGCTGCCAGCCAGGTCTGTGGATCAGATTGGCAGGCGACCAACGTCAGCCCAACCAGGGCCAGAGCCAGGATCGCCAACCAGGGGCGCTTGTTCATGGCATGCGCTCGCTCACAAATCACAGACCTTTTCGATAGGATGAATCAGCATGATGCGAGTGGTCACCCGAAAACCATATCGCTGCCAGAATCCCACCTCGCCCGGCACCGTCACCGCCATGTCCGTCGCGCCACGAGCCTTGAAGCGCTTGGCGATCTCACAAAGCAGCACCTTGCCGGTGCCCTGTCGCTGGCGTTTGGGGTCGATAGAGATGATGTGCAGCAACGCCCGGGAGCCGTCATACACGCCCCGGGCCATCCCCACCACATGCCCATCCTCCTCGGCTACCAGAAACTCGGCGGCCTGGCACTGATGAACACGCAGCATGGCCTCCGGCCCATCGATTTCCTCGTGCCCGTATTGCTGATTGGCCTTGAGGATGGCAACAATGGCCTCGACATCTCTTGGCTCGAAATCTCGTATCACCATAGCCGCTTTCTCCTTGCCCGCATAGAATCGTAGGTCGTGACGACCTAACCTGGATAAACCAGGGCCAACCAGGTTGTGCTTTTGGAAATTCTTGCCCACTGTACAAGAGTTGCAATGGTTAGCGTAACGGTTGTGCAATCAGCGGCCGAATCGTGGAAATCGGCCTGAAGTCGCAAGATTTTCGGACCTTACCAAATGAATCCAAATGCGGTATGCTGATCACCATTCCATGGTTAGAAAGGGATGGCGATGAGCA
>JAHJIN010000402.1 GCA_018823415.1 Chloroflexota bacterium
CCGCTGGCAAAGTGGTGTTCCCGTCCCCGTTGGTGTCACCACCTACCGTGTCATCCCGCTCCGACGTGAAATACACTGGGGCGCTTTCTGTCCCCTGCAGGTCGAGAATGCCGTTCACGGTCAAGCATCGTTTGGAACTCGAACTGCCATCATACTCGAACTTGATCACTGTCCCGGCGTGGATAGTCAATGTTACCCCTGAGGCAACCGTAAGATTACCGTTGATGACGTAGACGTTATCAGATGTCCATGTTTCGTCACTAACAATCGTGCCGCTCTTATAGATGGTATCCGCCCTCGCAGGCCGCGGCATTGTTAGAGCGCAAGCAATGACTATCAATGCGAGTACGAAACCACGTGCGATTGTCAAAGACTTGGAAACTTCGAGCGCGGGAGCCATCGGGGGCCTCCTCAATTGGCTGTTCGGGCCCGGTAAGGGCAGTGTTAGAGGAGAGATGCCAGGCCCAACAAGGGTCGTCCAGACGCCAAACGGAGTGAGCAGATTGTAGAAGTGGAAGTGAGTGCGTTTCAAAGTTGAACGCCAACCCTGTGCAGTGACGTCCGGCGCAAGCTCATTATACAGCGGAAGAAGGCCCCCGTCAATATATCGAGGGCATTTCATTGTCCAACACAACATCTATCAGGAGGGAGACTATGCACTGGCCAGAACGACACCGGACAGTCGCCCGCATCAGCGAGAAGCTGGTCCGGCGGGAGTGGCTTAATGCAGCCATGTACGGCTGGCCCTCGAGATCGAGAAACGAGTCATCCTCTGAACTGGGAGATGCCCAGTGAAGACGTGCCCCGTGATGCAGCGGCTGGTCACCCGGCTGCTGGACCAGCACGGCGTGGACCTGGCCTATCCGGAAGCCTACCTCAAGCTGAAAGTGAGCGGCTTCATGCCCCTGGTCGTCGAGCGCATTGGCCCGGCCCGGCTCAGCATCGCCCATTACTATCTGCACGATGAATGGTCTGGCGAGCTAGTGGCCGATCCTGACGTGGAGATCTTTACCGGTTATGACCAGTGGGTTCCCCTGGCTATCCAGCATCCGCCGCCTTTTGGATACCTGGTGGCGGCTGAACTGTCAGCCGACGGTCGCCAGGTCGAGCGCCTCAACCGCCGGGCCCAGGCGGACCTGGCGACCTTCGTCAACCAATGGGCCCGCAACCTGAAGGCCCAGGGCTTTCTCGACCGGGCCACGGTGGTCGCCAGAAAGACGTGGCCGCCGCTCACCACCGCTCCGGTGCCCCGGCAAACGCCAGAAAGCCCGGCGCAGCTTTCGCTCTGGCAGTGAGCGGACGAATGCCGACGAGTGCCCCGGAGCGTCCCAGCGTTCCGGGGCGTTTTCGCTACTCAACCCTGTCGAGGAGGGAAAGCAGATGATCAATGCCACCGACATCCGGGCCATCTTGGAGGTGGCCGTGGCAGCCTACCAGGATTACCTGGCCGAGGTCGTGCGGCCGGAGGAGCTACCGCTCAGCGACGATTTCTTCCAGACGGCCGCGGCCATGTACCGGGTTGCCGGCGCCGTCGACGCGCGGGATCTGGCCCGGGACGCCGGCCAGGTCATCGCGCAGGCAGTCGCGATGATGGCGCAGGCCGGACTGGGCGACCAGGTCCCCTGGGACCGGCTCCCGCCTGACGTGGTCCGGACCGGCAATGGTTCCCTGGCGTCGGAGAGCCCCGGTGCCGCGCCCGTCCGCTATCCCCGGACCCGGCCGTCGTGATTGCCCGATCAGTGGCCGGCCGGGACGCCTGGCGAGTGCACCGATGCCCCTGAGCCAGCGGGCCCACGCCTACCATGCCAGCCGCCAACGGGCTGGCGCCGCCCCGCGCGACGTGGCAACCTGGCGGCAGACCCTGGATTTGGAGCCTGGCATCCGCGGCCGGCACACCTGGGCGGTCAACCCGGATCAGGTCCGGATCCGCTGGCGGCAGCAGACCTTCGCCGGCGTGATGACCGTCCACGAGACCGTGTCCGTGCCCTATTGGTGGGTGCCCGGCGTCACAGCGGCCGAGGCGGACCCGGTCTCAGGGCTGCACCGACTGTACCGCGTCGAGCACCCGGTCTGGTGCATCGGCCCCGGGGCCTTCACCTGCGGCACCCACGGGACGGAGTGCCACGCCGTGGACATCACCGCCGCCTGGCTCCAGCAACGGGACCAGCCACGCCTCACTTGCTACACCTTCCGTCTCACCTGGGATGGCCGGGTGGCCCCAGTGCACCCGCCGCTGGTGCACCCGGTAGAAGTGCCCCTGTGGCTGCGGCTGGAATAACCATGAGTGCCCAACCAGACGCCGTGCTGCCCTTGCCCCTGGCGCCACTCCCGCTGGCCTACACCGCCCTGGTGCTCCAGGGCATCTGGGCCCTGACCCTGCTCCCGTCCGCCGCCAGTCTGACTATCCGGGCCGCGGCCCTGGACGGGCTGGCCCGCCGCGTCGAGGGCGAGGCCCAGGCCCTGGGTCCCCTCACCCGCTTTGACGATTAGGGCGGACATGGTCTACCTCTCCGGCGCCGACCGCCCGGCCTTTGTCCAGGCGGTCACCGAGACGGCTGGCTTGCCGCACTTGGCAGACAAGCTTGCCCAACAAGACGCGGCCCTCTACCGGGTCGGCAACCGCAACTCGCCGGTGCGCGCCCTGACCGGGGAAGAACTCACACGCGCCTCCGGCGGCGTCGGGCTCCTGGCCGCCTACGGCCTGTGGCGCGCCGGCTACCCCCGCCACGGGGTGCCCCTGCGCTTCGACAGCGAGGCCTACCGCGCCCGGCGGGGCACCTACCGCCGGCGTTTCGCCGCCTACTGCACCGCCATCGACGAGCACCGGCCGGATTCTTACGCCGCCTGGGACTATATCCCCGGTACCGTGCTGACGGAGGCCGACCTGGACTGGCTGCCCCACCAGACGCGGGGCGAGTACGCCCATCTTGTTGGGCACGCCATCGCCCCCGAGGTAGCCTACGCCCTGACAGACCTGGGCCTGGCCGCGCTGGAAGACCGGGGCTACGCGCCCATCCCGGTCTGGCAGGTGCGCGGCTACGACCGCCACGTCTCCCCCGAGACCAACGCCGCCGTCCATGCCGGGGACCCCACCCTGCGCTGCCTGTGCGCGGCCTACCCCACCGTGGCCGTCGGCGGCCTGGTGCGCGGCCCGGTACCCCTGTCCCAGCCGCTGGCCGGCGTCGAGCCAGACCCGGCCAACGGGGGCCTGCGCCACCGCTGCAGCCCCATCCGGGGTCGCTACCTGGTGGCCCTGATGCAGTCTTTTCCAGGCGTACGCTTCTGGCTGATGGGGCAAGGTAACGACCTGGTGCTCAACGAGTTGGCCCGGCATCCGGCCATCATGGAGCGGGTCGAGGTCGACACTACCCGCTGGCTGCACGCCGCCGTCTGCTCGGACCTGCTCCTGGTCCACGACGGCCAGCTGGTCACCCTCTTCACCCGCAAGCTGCGTAGCCCGGACCAGCGGCGCCAGGGGCCCTGGCAACACTTTTTTCCCCGCGCAGAACTCATGCGCTGCAACATCCGCACCTACGCCGCCTGGGCCAACGGCACCCTGTTCCGCCCAAACCCGCCGCCCATCCCCCGGGACCCGGCGCAACTGCGCCTGGCCCTGGCGTGACATGGACGCACCCCACATCGCCTCCGATGGGACGGTCCACGTGCCATCGGGCTGGTGGGGCACCGGGCCGGACGCTGGCGCCCCCTTCCAGCTGCCCCTGGCCCGGGTTCGTACCCTGGGCCTGGTGGGCTGTTCCAAGCGCAAGCAGCATGCAGACACTCCGCTCCCGGCGGCGGAACTGTACACTGGCGCCCTCTTCCGCCGCGCCTACCGCTACAGTCAGGCCCACCACGACCTGACCTTTATCCTCTCCGGGCGCCTGGGGCTGGTGGCCCCCGCCACGCCGCTACTCCCCTACGACTATGTCCTGCCCCAGCGCCAGGCCCTCGCCCGCGCCTGGGCGACCTACGTGGCCAGGCAACTGGGCGCGGTCTGCGCCGCCCTGGACCCGGTGCAGGAACTCTACCTCTATGCCGGCGCACGGTACGCGCGGCCGCTGCTGGCCGTGCTAGGGCGGACGCTGCCGGCGATGCGCTGCCACTGGCCGGTCCAGGGTCTGGCCCGCCACGAGCAGGTACGTTGGTTTGACACCCAGCGGTCTCCCAACAACGAAACGAAATGACTGCGAAAACCTGACTGGAGGTCCATCATGGTCAAAACATTGCGCGTGCCCCATGAGGCGCGCTTCGTTGCGGCACTGGCCCTGACCGTCGAGCCGGCCGACGCCCTGAGCCTGCTGTTGGAGATTGGCGCCCTGCGTGACCGGGACCTGGGCCCGGTGCGGCGGATCCGCGCGGCTCTGGAGTCGGCCTACGAGCAGGCGGCCGCAGCCCAGGACTGGGACCTGGCCCAGGCGGCGTCGGTCCTGCGGCACGCCCTGGGCGAACCCGAGCACCAGGCCTATCTGGCTTACCAGGTGCGCCAGCACGAGCTGACGCCGGCGGCACTCGTCGAGGCGCTCGCCGCCATCGGCTGCGGGTCCGAGGACCGCCAGCGGCCCTGGCATGCGGGCGATTGGTCTGACTTTTACCTGAACAAGTGGCGCGAGCGGGTGCGCCGGCTGTTCCAGTCATCATCCCTGCTCAGCCTACCGGTGCCTCACACGCCACCGCCCGAACCCCCGGTCTATACCATCGAGGCCACCGCGCGCTTGATGGACTGACCGTGGTTGGCCCGGCGACGCCTGGTTGATGACGTCCCGGGTCAGCCAGCCGGTCGAACATCACGGGAATCTGGAGGAAACATCATGCACTGGACTGAGCGAACCCGGGCCGTAGCCCGCATCGGCGAGGAGTTGCAGCGCCGGGGCTGGGAACTCTACGGCTATACGCCGGACCGCAGCGAGCCCCTGACCGACTATTACAGTCCGGCCAGTTGGCGCGGCGTGGCGGTCAAAGATAGCGTCGTGGTGGGTGTGGACGTCGGCCGCTACGATGCCGGGTGGTCAGGCAAGGACGAGTACCAGGTCAAGATGGTACCGGACGTCGCCTGCGAGCGCTGCAACGGCA
>JAHJIN010000403.1 GCA_018823415.1 Chloroflexota bacterium
CCGGCTGTGCGAGATCGCCCAGGTGGAATTTGCGGACATTGTGCTCGAGGCCCTGATCCTCGACATCAACGAGTTGCGTATCATCCTGAGCGATGGCAGTTTCGTGGACGTTTGGTACTCGCTCAAACTACCTGACCGATATAGCTATCACTGGGAGCGACGGGCGCTTGACGGTACTATCTACCGCCATGACAATGCACCCCACAAGCGCTGGCAGTCGATTGCAACCTTTCCGGGGCATTTTCACGATGGCAGCGAAACCGACGTTGTGGAGAGCCATATCAGTCAAAATCCCGAAAAGGCCCTGCGCGAGTTTCTCATCTTGGTGCGTGAGAGAATAGCATAGCCATTGGTAAACGTTCGCCGGCACCGCGCAAGTTCCGCTCCCCCCACCTGGACCTCTTGATCGCCGCCAAAACCGTGCTGGTGATGCTCAGCTTTCAGGGGACGTGAACAAGTCGTGCGCGCGCCAGCGTCAAGGCGGGATACCCGGCGACCGGGCCCCGCCTTTTTGCTTGACAGCCCTGGCGAATTGGGGTATCATATTGCCGAGAAGTTGGCCTCTGACCAGGTGCGGTGGTGCAGGATGGGTACTTTATCCGTAACGCTGGAATTGCCGCGTGCTATGGGGGGCGCACTTGACGTGCCACAGGTAGGTCTAGCGGGCGGCTGGAGTTGATCGCGTTGGAACTGTTTCGGGAAGGACGCATTTCGTCCGGCAAGGGAGCCGACCGTTGGGGCTCTCCAAGTTGGCGTTCGTCCAGTTGCTGGCGCGGCACGGCATAGCCTATTTCACCGATTCGCCAGAGGAACTGACCGCCGAGGTGGCGGCACTGGAGAAATTGCTGAGCGAGCAAAACGCATGATCGTGGTAGCCAATGCCGGTTCCCTGATCGCCCTGGCGCAGATTGACCAATATGCCCAGAGGGATCAGCCAGCCGAGGTAGGCCACGATGGAAGAATTCGTTGGAGGTGGTTCCAAATGCGCACTACCATGAGCACCCTGGCGGTTCGTCCTCTTCCCAGGTTGCGGGCGCTACCGCCCACGCTGCCGCTGGAAGGGGCCGTGCGGCTCGAATTGGTGGAAGGCATCCCTGTACTCAGGGCCACTGGTTCGATTCAGGGCCGGGTAGAGGAATTGCTGTTCAAAGGCAAGACGGTAGGGTTGACCGCTGAGGAAGGCGAGGAACTGGATCAGTACGAAGAGATAGACGATTACTTGAGTTTCGTTAATCGTGTAACCCGTAACTTGCTGCAATCCTCGCCAGGAGAGGGCTGAGTGTCCCCACGGCGCCGGATATCTGCCGACGTCCAGCGTCTCGTGCGCCGCAGGGCGAGTCAACTCTGCGAATACTGTCACACCTCGGAGCGCTGGCAGTATGTGCGGTTTACCATCGATCACGTCATCCCTTTCACCCGGGGCGGTACGGATGATCTCGACAACCTGGCTCTTGCTTGCTTTCACTGCAATCGTCGCAAGGCCAACAGGTTGACTGCTGTGGATCCCGATACCGGCGAGGAAACCACGCTATTCAATCCACGTCGAGATGCCTGGAACGAGCATTTTGTCTGGTCCGCTGATGGGCTTGGGGTTATCGGGCTGACGCCGTGTGGACGGGCCACGGTGATGATGTTGGCGTTGAACCGCGAGCGGATCATGGACATTCGAGCGGCGGACCAGATGATCGGACGCCATCCCCCAGTTGGCGATCAGGTGCAAGACTGACCGATCCCTAGTGGGTTCCCCAGGTGGAGATTGGGTCCCTCTTGAAAGTCGCTCGGCGGGATGTGAGTGGAGGGAGGGAAACCCATGGCTACACAGGAAACTCTGGCGGAACGGCGAATACACACGGGCCCACGTCGGCTCCGTCCGTCGATCAAACCGCCGCCGCTGGCGAGTGGTGACCACTTGAGCCGCGCCGAGTTCGAGCGGCGCTACCACGCCATGCCCCGCGTCAAAAAGGCCGAACTGGTCGAAGGAGTGGTGTATGTGCCGTCACCTGTAAGCGCCGCGCACGGCCAATCGCATGGAAATATCATGATCTGGTCGGGGACCTATTGCGTGGCAACGCCGGGCATTCGGCTGTACGACAACGCCACTGTCCGTTTGGATGCTGATAACGAGGTGCAACCGGATGCGCTACTGCGTTTGGAATCAGCCGTCGGTGGTCGCTCACTCATTAGCGCCGACGGGTACCTGGAAGGACCACCGGAGTTGATCGTGGAAGTGGCTGCCAGTAGCGCAGCGCTTGACCTGCACGACAAGCTGCAGGTTTACCGACGCAACGAGGTGCCGGAATACGTGGTGTGGCAGATCCACGACGAGCAGGTGGACTGGTTCGTGTGGCAGGAGGGCGAATATGCGGGGCGCCCGATGAGGCCAGCGTAATCCGCAGCCAGGTCTTTCCCGGTTTGTGGCTAGCCGCGCCGGCGTTGCTGGCCGGCGACCTGGACGAGGTGCTGGCGACGCTCCAGCAGGGTCTGGCTTCGGAAGAACACGCTGCGTTTATGGCGCGACCGGCAGGCCGGTGACTCGCGAGTTTTGAGGGGGCGAGAGCGCGTAAGGCGGGAAGCCCGGTCCTTGGGCCTCCCGCCTTTGCTTGCCAGCCAGGTGAACTGGGGCAGCATATCGAAAACCTCATTATGCCAGGGCATGGCGGGCGAGGACCGAGTAGACCTTTTTCATCTCACTCCGCGCAAAATGAGGGGACAAGGTGCGCATGACGGTCGCCTTGTCCTCTTGGAGCGAGAGACCAGTGGCCGCATAGGCTGCCAGCACCCGGTCCCGAAACTCGATCTGGGCGCGCACCTCGGCCAGGGCGCGGTCAATGTGAGGCCGGAAGGCCGCTATCTCTGCTCCAGTATACTCTTCCAGCAACAGGGGCAGCAGGGCCTCGTAGGTCAACTCGTCGCTGGTTTCCAGCAAGTTCCAGCACGTAGCGACCACGGCGGCCTTGTTGATGCCGACGGCCCAATGGATGGCCTCCACGGATTCGGGCTTGCACTTGAACATGACGACCCGGCCGGACGGCTCGGTGACGTACCAAGCCGTGCCCTCGATGCCGACGAGCCGGTTATCCTCTGTGGGCCGGTTGCGGCGTTCCATTTCCTCGCGAATGGCAGCATAGCGGGCCATTGGGTCCTCGCCGGCGCGCAGTATCCCCACCAGTGGCGCGGCTGGCACCGGCGCGTGGTCGAGCGTGTCCGGCGGCGCCACGCTCGCGTCATCCCGCACTCCAAAGAGCACGGCCACGTCCAGCTCCTGGGGATAGAGCAGCAAGTGGGCATTGCGGCTGCCATATAGCTCCATACTGATGGCGCAGCGGTTGCGCAGCGCCAGGTCGGGAATGGCCGGATAGCGACTCAGCATCTCCTGCCACATATCGAGAAAATTGCCCCAGCGACTATTGCGCAGCACCGGATAGAGCCGCAACTTGTAGGTCACATAGGACTGCCCGGCGGCGTCATGGTAAGCGTAGGCGCAGACGTTGGTGCCGTCCAATTTTTCATAGATGGTGATGGAGCGAACGGGGGGAAAGCAAAAGTGCCCGTCGCGTCCAAAGGGATAGTGTAACTTGGGCGTGGCATAAATGCGCTGGGGGGCCGGCTGACCGTCCACCCGGGTGATCGCCAACGCGCCGTAGCGGTGGTCCGGCTTGAGAGACAGATAGCCGACCAGTGGCCGGCCCTCGTGGAATGGGTCGGTCACGTCAAAGGGCTGGAGCCAATTGGCGTCGAGTTCCAGTAGCTGCATCGCTATAGTCAGGTCGTCCATAGCCTTCCCACCTCACTATTCTGGGCCAGGAATCGTTCGTGCAGTTCGATCACCAGCGCCTCGGCTGCTGCATAGTCCGGCTCCTTCGGCAGGGGCGCGGCCACAAGCAATTGCCCCAGGCGCGCCTCGGTCTCGGTCGCCAGCGCCAGCACCTCCTCGTAGGAGAGCAACCCTTCGCGCACGGCCCGCAGCCATTCCCGGTCCGGCCGGTAGACCTGCATCTGGCCGGTCTCCACCAGTTCGCAGCCCTCTTGAAGCAGGCGGAGCAGGTGCATGGCGTGCTTGGTGTCATAGCCATACTGGCGCTCCAGTTCGGCGCGGGCCGGGTGGCGGTTGCGCCGCCAGGTCTGGTACTCGTTCCAGTGTTTGAGGGCAGCCTGATACGCCTGGTGCGCGTCCTGGTCTGGGAACTTGGCGCGGCCCTCGCTCGGCCAGCCGCCAAACTCTTCCGGTGTAGGTTGGTGATCCGGCGGGTCTACGATCCAGCGGTGATGCCGTTCGAGACGGTGCAACTGGCTGAGGGCATAGCCGGCAAAGGTGTGCCGCGCCCGCTGGGATAGGAACAGGTGGCGATGCTCGCGCAACTGCCGACCCGCGTCGTTCATGAACAGGATAAAGCGTGGTTCGGTGTAAAGCAACTCGATGATGTTAGGGTTGCAGGCCAGGGCCAGCCGCACAAACTTGGTCAGCGCATAGATGACCAAGTCCCGGCCTTGATCGCGCTGCTCCCACTGCTCGAACTCGCTCAGGCCCAAAAGAACGCGCCGGGGCGGGATACACACGCCGCGCTCGTCCCGGTCGCTCGCCGGCGTGTCCAGCCCATAGGCCTGGCTGCCGGCGATGACCTTGTAGATCAAGTTAGTCTCCCAAAACGGCTCACCCATGCCCCAACTCCAGCCGCGCCCGCACCAGGAACGCGCTCAATACCAGACGGTCAGCCGGCCGCTCCGGCAAAGGCGACTCCCGAAACGCCGTCTCTAGCCGGGCTTGCAGCCG
>JAHJIN010000404.1 GCA_018823415.1 Chloroflexota bacterium
CCGGCCACTCCAGGACCCCCAAAGGGGCCCTGGACCTGGCCGGTGAACTGCCAGGTATAGACCCCCGGGGTAGGCGTGGGCGTGGGGGTGGGCGGCGCCCCCGGGGTGAACACCTCGTAGTAATTGCCCACATAGATGGTCGTGCCACTGGCGTCCACCTTTTTCACCCGCGCCCCATCGCCGTCGTAAGTGAACGTAGTGGTCTGGCCGTTGCCTGAAACCTGGCTCACCCGGTTCTCGGCGTCAAAGACCTGGCTGTAGGTGGGCTGGCCGGTCGCCTCCCGGCGGCTGGTCATGTTGCCATTGGCGTCATAGCCAAAGCTGCCGCCAGCGCTGGTGCTGGTCACGGCGTGGGGGCGCGCGCTGGCGGGGCCAGACGCCGGGTAGGTGAGCGTCATGCCAGCCTTGTTGGTCAGGTTGCCGATGGCGTTGTACTGGTAGCTGCGGTTGTAGGACCCGGTGACGCTGGTCAGCCGGTTCAGGGCATCGTAGCTGAACGCCAGGGTCTCGGCCCCGCCCAGGCCATGGTCGTTCCACTGGTGCTGCACGTTGCCCGCGTTGTCATAGCCGTAGCGCAGGCGCTGAATCTCGGTGTTGTTGGCATTCACGGTGCGCAGTTCCAGCAGCTGGAAGGAGGTGACGTTGGTGTAGCCCGGCGGCGGGGTGACGCCGGCATCGCCATAGTAGGTGTAGGTGGTCTGGGCCCCGTTGGCGGCGCCAAAGTCCAGGAGGGTGAGCTGGCCCCGGGCGTTGTAGTCGGCGTTGCTCACGTAGGGGCTGCTGCCGGTCAGACCCTTGGGCAGGCCCCGGGCGTCATCATAGGTGGCGGTGACCAACTCGCCGGTTTGGCCGGCGGTGCCGCCGGGGTACCAGGTCTTTTTGACCCGGTCCATGGCATCGTACTCCCATTGGGTGACAAAGGCACCGCCGCCGGTGAGGTGGCGCACACGAAAAGCCGGCCGTGGGGCCGGCTTCACGCAGCGAGGCATTGATGGGCACAGTCCATTTTGTTGCCGTGGCCCGATGCGGGGAGGGCACCCGGCCGACAGGTGAGATACCAGGCGCGGAACCCGTTGCAAGCAGACGAGGCTCCGTGGGCGTAACTCACCCTACGCGCTATTGACAAGCGCCCCAGGGTGCTGGTGCGATGTCAGGTCTCAAGCGAAACCCATAGATGCGCCAAGTACCATCAGACTCCTGGCTCAGGTTACTCTCAAAGAAGACAGTCCCACCTTCGTAGTGGAGTATGCCTTTCGCGGCGAGAATGCGGCCGGTATCCGTGAAGAAGAGGCCAAACTCGCATACTTCCAGGCTCTGATACTTCTTGATATAGTCTGTTTCCAGAAGCGATGCTAACTGGTCCGGAGATTGCTTGGCTTGCGTCTCTTCCGCGAGCATTTGGTGGGCAGATTGCACGTTCCCGTTGTGGAGCGCTTCTACAAACTCTCTGGTCACCCTCTCGGCGGTGGGGATATTGGCCGGTTCGCTGCCAACGCCGCCAGTCACACAGAACCATGCGCCGACACAAATGAGTCCGAGAAGTACGACGATGCCGCAGCCTCCGACTATTACTCCAAGACCAGCAGCGGTGAACCACTTCCTATGTGAGACCGCCGGCGCTGGTTGAGTTTTTGGGCCGCTAGTCTGGCTATTGGTAATTGCACCTTCAGGTGTCATTCCATTTTGCTCCTCGCTGCGATATGGCCGCATGACAATGAGATCATAGCTCGACAATGTTAGATTAGCTGATGTCCCGGCTTGACTTCTGCGCAAATCATGATACTATCCAGGCACATTCTGTACTGCGGTGGAGAGTATTCATGATTAGCCCAGCCGAAACTCCTGAGGTGTTTGATGCGGCCCGCTGGGGCTTGCCCGATGTCGCCGTGGCCGACCTGGCGGATCGCCTCGTGCGCTTCTGGTCCCGCTTTCGTGGCTGTTTTCAGACCCAGACCCGCGATCCCAGCGGGGCCGCGCTGCCCTATCTGCGGGGGCTGTTGACCATGGCGACCAAAAGAACCTATGCCAACATCGCGCGGCGCGTGCTGGCCCCCACTGCTGATGGGCAAAACCTGCAGTACTTCATGTCCGAGTCGCCCTGGTCGATGCGGGCGGTGGTGCAGCAAGTGCAAGACGAGATTCGGGCGACCCCAGCCCTGGCCGCGGGCGGCGTGCTGCTCCTGGACGAGAGCGCCGACGAGAAAGCCAGCGCCCACAGTGCCGGGGCGGGCCGCCAACACAACGGGCGGCTGGGCAAGGTCGAGATGAGCCAGGTGGGTACGTTCATCGCCTTCTACAAAGACCCCGTCTGGGTCTGGGTGGATGGTGAGTTGTTCTTGCAGGAGCACTGGTTCACCCCCGCGATGGCCGCTGCCCGGCAGCGCGTCGGCGTGCCGCCCGACCGCCAGTTCGCGACCAAAGTCCAACTGGGCTGGACCATGATCCAGCGCCTGCAAGCCCGGGGCCTCCCCTTCGTCGCCGTGGCCTGCGATGACCTGTACGGTCGGGCGGGGTGGTTTCGGCGGGCCATGGACCAGGCCGGGATCAGCTACATGGCCGAAGTGCCAGCCACGACCCAGGTCTATCTGGCGCCGCCCTGCTGTCTCTGGCCGCCGCTGGCCGCAGCGGATCACGTCGAACCGCCCGACCTGGCGCTGGTGGGGGCCGTCGCCGTCGAGGTGCGCGCCGTGGCCCAGCGTGCGGATACCGTCTTCCAGCCGATCCTGGTCCGCCACACCGAGCGGGGCGCGTTGCAAGACCCGTTCGCGCTGCGCCGCGTGTGGACCCTCCATGCCGATACGGTGGCCGAGGAATGGCTGGTGATCCGCCGCCATAGCGATGGCCGCCTCAGTTATGCTCTGAGCAATGCGCCAGCGGACACCCCGCGCGAGCAACTGGCCTGGCTCAAGTGCGTGCGCCACTTCGTCGAGCGCACCAACCAGGACAGCAAGTCGGAAGCGGGGTGGGACGAACTGCAGGCCCAGAAATATCGGGCCTGGGAACATCACCTGGCATTGGTGACGCGCAGCGTGGCCACCTGGTTTGTCGCCCAAACCAAGCTGGAATGGGCCCAAACCTACACCCGAGACCCGCAATTGGCACGCCAACTTGAGGTAGTGGTGCTACCGGCCTTGTCGATGGCCAACGTGCGGGAGCTGCTCCAGGCGGTCTGGCCGCTGCACCAACTCACACCAGCGGAGGCGCAGCAATTAGTGGTCAACCAGTTGATCAACCGCGCTCGATCCACGCGCAGCCGGCTCAAGGCGCAAAGTCGCTCGCCAACATAAAGTGTGCAATTGTCAACGTACAGCACCGCCTAATCTAACATTGTCAAGATAGTCAGCGCGGAAAGCGTGTCACCGAGATCGATGTCTCTGATCCGTGCTTAGCAGCTATTGCTGGCGTATCTACTTCACCTCGAACTCGGCAGTGCACAAGGTGTACTTGGAAGAACCGAGTCGTACCAGGTATTTGCCAGCTCGAAACCTTCGGCCTTCCATTGACTCAATCCAAGTCACTACGTAGCCTTCCTCTGATTGGATCACCTGCCGATCAACAAGCTCATGATCTTGGGGACCCTTCTCATAAAGCCAGTTTACTGTATAGTAGAATTCCCTATGGGCTTCCACGCGCGCAAATGCATAGATCCGTGGCGCATCTACGGAAAACACCGTGGTTTCCCCGACAGGTTGATTGTTGACCACGTCCCAATCTGAACAGAATCCCATTACAGGTACTGGTATTGGAGTGGCTAGGCTTGTCTGGGTACATCCCAACGACGGACAACAGAACAATAACAATAGGATCACATACCGCGTCATGCACAACTCCGTCTACCATGAATTTCGGATCAATATAGATCCACTATCAAACCGGGCCACACCCACGAATAGCCGTGCCCATAAGTGTATGAAAGATCCACAGCAGTGGGTATCGCGTTCACTCCAACATTAATCCCATAAGAGCACGTTGTTACTTCCATGCCTGAAACGCGGTCGATTGACGGCACATACTTCCCGCCTTGAAGTTCCATATCACGTTCGAATGTTTGGGCTGCGGACACGTAGCCGAAAATGTCTCCACCGTATTCAACTTCATGATATTCGGATAGTCCCGCTATCACATCAATACTGCTCGCACCCCATGTCGCAAAAACGGATGCACCCTGGGTGACTTCCGCACCGCGAGGGAAACCTCCACGAACACCGCCAGCCACCTCACCCATAATCGCCACTTCCCCGGATCGCCAGCAATAGACTATGGTCATATCATTGAACTCCGCGTCCAGCCCCAGGATAATCAGAGGGTCGAACCCAACACCTATCATAGTATGTTTCACACCAACGGCGCTTGGTACGTTGTCCCATAAGAATCTATCCACTTTTCTTCCTGCTTCTCTAACTGCGCCTCTTGCAGCACTGACAGGATTCCAGGAACTGCCACCTCCGCTCTTGGGAGCAGGCTGATATCGAGCATCCATAGGAGCCGATTTCTGCCACACGCTCTTCCATGTACTGCGAACTCCGCCTCCATTGGGTTGCGTCCACACGAACACTGGATCATCAGGCGTCTCCTCAAAGGCATAATGCCCGGTGGGATCGGTATACCGCACCGGGTTATTGTAAACGTACGAATACCTATTGAGGGCCTGGGGGTTGCCGGGCTCTGGTATAATAGGATCAGGACTGATCCATCTGCCCAGTTCGGCATTATACCACCGATCCCCCATCTGGTACAAGTTAATATAAGAGTCATGGCGCTGTCCTGTAAAGCGATAGTCGGTGGGCAGGTCGCCGTCGGCAGCGCGCTGGCCGCCGTAGGGGTAGTACCACTGCTGGACCGCGTCGCCGCCGTCCTCATCCGTGGTCAGGGAAGTGGAGCCCAGGTGGTCGCCGTGGAGGAAGGCGAGCGCGCCGTCTTTACGCATAGCCACGCGCTTGCCGTTGAACGTGTAATGTTAGTATGTGCGCAGCGAGTTCCGGGGGACGCCTCGGACTTGCGGCCGGGCGCGTCTTGAGGCACAATACAGAGGTTGAGGAACGGGGACGTAGCCTCGGGTGCGTTACGTCAGGGCCA
>JAHJIN010000405.1 GCA_018823415.1 Chloroflexota bacterium
AGGGTCGTGTGGGTGTTGGCGCACCTGCACGGCCCGTTTGCGTTCTAGTGAACGCGGTTATTCTTCCTGATCTTTCTCTTGTCTTTGATCCTCTTCGGTGGGCAGCGCACCCACCCACCGCATCAAACAACGACGTACATATTGGCTGACAGTGATATCCTCTGTTCGCGCCTTTTCACTGGCAGCATCTAGCAACGTACGGGGTATGCGAATTGTCAATCTAGCATCTTTGCGGTCAGGCATATCTATCCATGTCCATCCAGTGTTCATACATATTATACGCCATTCCATCCCTCCTGTCAAGCCCCTTGTGGCCGTGCCGGTGCCACTACTATGCGGTTGTTAACGTGCGGATGTCTCCAGGCCCAACGGTAGCACCGCTTGGGTCTGGGGTATGGGCGAGTGGCAATGGCTTATCGCCGTGACCGCTCACTTTCCGCCCGTTCCAGCAGCAGTCGGTGCATTCGCCGGTCCCGCTGATGCTGTGCGCGCTGGCGGTTTCCGGCGCCGGCCGTACCCAATTCTTCGGCCACCTGATCCAGATCCACCTCCGGCACCGCCCGCCACCAGCCATCACCCAGGGGTTCCACCAATCCGAGCCGGAACATCTCCGCCAGCTTGCGCTGGACCGTGGTGCGGTGCCGGCCAGTCCGGGCCGCCAGATCGGTCACCGCCATTGCGTTAGTCGCTTGCAGCAAGGTCAGCACCTCTGCGCTGCTCTTGTTTAGCCCACTCCAGCGGAAGGCGTCGTGCGCGACGTGCAAGGTTTCACACTCCCTCACAGGGGTATTAACCGGGTGTGAAGGTATGCACCCTGGAGCGAGATCCGGCATCCGGGCCGGGCTGGAGTGTGAAGGTATGCACGTCTCCAGGACACCGGGACCCCGGGCGGTGACGGAGTGTGAAGGTATGCTCTCGGCCGCATCCAGTTGGGCCGGGGCGAGCAGCCGCCAGACGTGGGACAGTGAGGGCGTGGCCGGGGTCACCAGCTCAAGCAATCCCGCATCCACCAACCGGCTGTTGGCGGTCCCAGCCGTGCGTGCCGACAGGCCCGCCCGCTCTCCCAGCTCCCGTACGCTGGCCGCGTGGGGGTCCCGACCGCAGCGTTCGACGATGGCCAGGTGGGCCAGATAGACGGCCCGGTCGCTGCTGCCGCCTCGAC
The DNA here is from genome assembly GCA_018823415.1 of Chloroflexota bacterium. Classification (GTDB taxonomy): domain Bacteria; phylum Chloroflexota; class JAHJIN01; order JAHJIN01; family JAHJIN01; genus JAHJIN01. Next base: position 1,163 of record JAHJIN010000405.1, read on the forward strand.
CCGGCCATGGCCGGCCTGCTGCCCAGGCCCGGAGCCGGCGCGCCAGTTGGCGGGCCGGGGTCGCTTGCGTGGCCGTCCATTCCTGAGCATTGCGCCAGGTCAGACGGAGATAGCGCATGGCGTTCCAGGGGTTGGCCGCGTGCAATTCCGTGAACTTGCCCGGGCCCGGATGCGCCAGAAAGACCAGCAGCGCCTCTGCAAAGTCAAAGCCAGCGTTGGCCAGGGCGGCGCAGATAGCTGCCTCTGCCTCGGAGCGGGTCGGGTAGTGGCCTATAGCCGCAGGATCGCCTTGCAGCAGGCGTCCCGCCAGGCGGGGGATCCGGCGGGGGGATGTCGAGTTGGCGGGCGGGGCCGGCTCCAGTTTCAGCCAACCCAGGGCATCCAGGCGAGGAAGGGTAAAGATCGTCGAGGGCCGGCCGGCAAAGGCATAGCACCCGCCCCCGGGGTGCAGCGACGGTGGCGCGAGCACATATGATCCCTGGCCTTGCAGGTCCAGGGTGACCGCCTGCCCGGCCAGCGTGCTCATCGTGCCGGACTTGACCGGCGTCGGCGTGCGCAGCCAGTATTGACCGCCGCCGTCGTGGGGCGTGCCATTGGGCGGCCGGTGTACCGTCCACGTCTCGATGCCGACGGCCTGGAGCCGGGCCTCAATGACCTCAGCCGTCGGGGCATCGTCGGCGTCCAGGACCAGGAGATTGCCCGAGGCACGCCCGCAGACGACGCCCACGTTCTGGGAGCCGTCATGGAACAGCAGCGCCAGCTCGGGGCTCGTCGGGCGGCAGGTCTTGCCACTGCCGCCAGCGGAACCCCGGGGCCGGGTCCTTCTCGCCATAGCGCAGCGGGATGGGCGCCAGCCCGGCGGTCAGGTACTCGCGGGCGGCAGCCAGGGCGGTGGACATGGGCCTACTCCCGGGACTCCCAGCGCGCCAATAGCATCTCCAGGGACCGGATCAGGGGCCGGTCACCACGGCGCCGGGCCAGCGCCAGCATGGGAGTCAGCACTTCGGCCAGGGGACGTGGCTTGTTTCGCTGCGCTCGACGGCGTACCCGGCAGCGCCTATTCACCGGGCTGCGCCTCGGTCTCTGGTGCCATAGCCGGATCGACCGGCGCTGATTCAGGGTTGTCCGCTTCCGCCTCGGCGGCGCGCTTCTGGCGGGCCAGGTCCAGCAGCAGGCGGTAGGCCTGGCCCAGCCGGCGTCGGGCCTCCTCGTCGGTGATGGTGGGGGGGCGGGTCAGGGTGATCTCGTCATCGCACATCGTGTTGCCTCCGGGGAATAGGGATAGGTGCGCGCCCCGCTCCGAGGGCGCATCCTGATTCTACCTCAACCTGGCCCGGCAGTGCAATAGAATTCGGCGCGATTTGCGTCCCACTTTGGCGCAAAACGGGATACATCCCAATTAACCTGGAACAGTGGGATGTAACGAACAAAGCACGGAAATGTGATTGTTGCCCGGAACCACTGCCAGGTGTGCGACCCAGACCGGGCGGAAAATTAAGGTCAGTTGTCTTGACAAACTCCGACCGGGTTGATATAATGAGTTTCACTAGAACATATGTTCTGGACTGACTGCGTCGGACACGGGCCCAGCGCCCCAGCTCATTCCTCTAGTCGCAGACCTTGTCTGAGCACCGGCCTGTCACCGGCGTAGCACGCATCTTCAGCGGGGGGAGAACGGAGGACATCTGCCACATCACGACCGTGAGATGGAGGGCAGTCTTGTCTACGATCCTGCTGGTCGACGGCGATGAAACCTACCGCGCCAGCCTTCGGGTCGCCCTGCAGCGCTTGGATCCCCCGATCCGGCTGGCCGGGTCCATCCAGGGGCTGCTGGAGGCGCTGCCGCCCGGGGAACCGGATAGCCCGGCGGTGGTCATCCTGGACTGGTTCCTGCCGGACGGGGTCGCAGCGCCGGCCATCCGCCGG
>JAHJIN010000406.1 GCA_018823415.1 Chloroflexota bacterium
ATGAACAAATGCCAGGTATCCCACTCGTTGCCAGCAGGCCGGGCGGGAAACTGGCAACTCGGATCGCGCGAGGGTTAACATTAGGTTTGACCGACACCTTAATAACCACATAGTTAGAATCAGGCACGTGGCGCCACCGTGATGCGCAGCAGTCGCCCATCACGCCAGCGTACGTTTGCAGTATTGAAACGGGCACAGGTGGCTTCCATCAGCCGTTGTTGGTCGGGGTAGCGATACGGTTCCAACTCCACGGCCACCCGGTCATCGTGCCACGTCACCCGCCCGGCCTTGCGATAGATCAGCAGCGTCGCCGTTGCCAGGCTCAATGACTGCCAGGCCGGGGCCAAATAGTGCTGGGCGGCCCAGTCGTGGAGGTTGGCCAGCAAGACCTGGCAGTTGAGCATAATCTGGTCCTTTTCCAGATCGCGCTCCCGGCACAAGGTGACGGTGTCAATCGCATCACGCGCCGCCACGCGCTGGGCGAGCCGGGCGCGCAACTGGCGGGCTTGGCTCTGATGGTGGTGTAGTTGCTCCACCAGGCGGCGCTGGCGACGCCGGAATTGCTCGGTGCCCTGGGCCAACTCGCGCCGCACGCCATCGACTCGCCGCTGCGCCCGCGTAGTGGTCTGGCCCTGGCCCTGACGGTGCCGGAGCTCCAGGCGCTGGCGCGCCAATTGCTGTGTCAGGTCGCGGCATTGTGCGGCGTAGGTCTCTTGGAGGTCGGCTAGTCGCCGCCGTAGATTGCGCACGGCGTCTCGGTGGTCGCTCAGTTGCCCTTCGGTCACCGTGACCCGAGTCTGGGCCGCCTCCCAGGCGCGTTGCCGGGTCCGGTGGGGTACCTCCTCGTAGGTATAGCCATAGTTGACATTGAGGTTGGCGCCCTGAATCAGATCCCGGATGCGCAACTCGTTGTACGGCCAGCGGCGGCGGTGGAGCCACGGCACCTCGCCGGCCGGCAACTCGCCGGTGAATCGTCCCGTGTAGATGCGGGTCGGTTCACTTTGCCCCCGCGGTCGCAGCAGCACAAACTGGCGCGGGTCTTGGGCGGCGCGTGCGGGGTCCGCCCACTGGGCAAAGGTCGCTTGCCGCTCCGGATCCCCGGTGACCGGCTCCCAGACCCCTTCCCGTTCAAAGTCGGCCAAGCGGTAGTGATGCTCCTGGGGTAGAATGCTGAGGTAGTCGCGCTGCGCCGCTGCATACCGTTCGCCCAGGGGCTGCCCGCCCCCCTCGCTATCGGTGATGACGCGCTCGATGGGACGGCCTAACGTGTGTTCGAGCGCGACCTCCAGGTCGACCAGCAGGTGGGTCAGATGGGCGTCAATGGGATAATCCCAGCCGCCCAGGAGCCGCCCATCGGGACCGTTCAAGATGAGCTGTTTGGTCCCCGGCATGGTCCGACCCCACATTGTCACTGATCCGGCGTGGCTGTAGCCCTTGGTCCAGTGGGGCTTGACATGCCAATCGGCGAACAGGGTCAAGGGCTCGCCCGCGGGATACCAGGCCTGGGCGTAGGCGGCGGCCAGGCTCGCGGTCAGCGCGGCTCCGACGCGGACCCGGGTCAACTGCCCGAGAAAATGTTCCAGGGTCAGGTACTTGTAAGTGAACCCGTAGACCGCCTGCAAGCCCGCCCCCTGGTAATAGTACAGGTCGCGGGGGCGTTCCAACCCCAAGATCGGCAGGTACACCAGGTGGTCGATCTTGGGCCACAACGCCGCGAGGTCAACCGCCAGATGATGGAGTTGGGACACCGCATGGTCGGCCAGGTATTGCTCCCGGGCGGCCAAGATGGACGTCTCGACCGCCGCTACCACACCCAGCTCAGTCTTGGCGCCCTCCAGGGAAAAAAAGCCCGGCGTGGTCGATCGACTCGCCCGGGGATTCTGGAGTGGTGGCAGCTTCATCTGGCTCCGTCGTGACCGGCGGCAAGTGCTTGAAGGGCCGCCCCCCGGGGGGGGGCGCGGTCAACGCCCGCTGGCGCAGCAGATAATTGACGTGCCCGGCGTGGAGGGTCACGCCGAACCGGGCCTGGATCTCTTGGACCAACTGCGGGGCCCGCAAGCTGTCGTCGGCCTCCTTGCGGGTGTACAGCCACTCCCGCAGAGCTGAATGGGCCTTGCGGGGATGCCCGTGCCGGCCGTCAATCAGGGCGGTCCAGGTGTGACCGCCAGCGGCGTATTTCGCCTGTTGCTGAGCCAGATCAGTGGCATCCAGATCAAAGCCCAATTCGGCGTTCACGGCGCCCAGCGGCTCCCCAGCCGCGACACGCCGCAGCAATTGCTCCAGGCGCTGCGCCTTTTCTAATACAGCGGGGGGATACTCCATCGTTTCTGCTCCTCAACTGGTAGGTGGTGCTGGAGGATTATACACCCGACCCGGCGCAAGCGCAAGTTCTAATTATATGGTTGTCAAGGTGCGGTCAAAGGTAATGTTAACGAGGTGGTCCTATGACTGAACCAGCCTTTGTGGCGTTTGATCACGAACTAGAGCAGTTGTGGCGCTTTCTCAG
>JAHJIN010000407.1 GCA_018823415.1 Chloroflexota bacterium
AGTAGCTGGGCCACCGTCTTGGCCGTCATGGCACTGCCGCGATCAGCATGGAGGGTCAACTGCTCGGGAGTGATGCCCTGGCGGGCGCAGGTCTCGGCAATCAGTTGGTGCGCCAGGTCGGCGGCTTCCACCTCGGCCAGTAGCCAGCCCACCACATAGCGGCTAAAGACGTCCAGGATGACGTAGAGATAGAAGTAGCTCCACTTGACTGGTCCCTTCAGGTGGGTGATGTCCCAACTCCACAGTTGGTTAGGCGCCGTCGCCAGTAGTTCAGGCTTGGCGCCCAAAGGGTGCGGGTGGCGCAACTGGTTGCGGCGTTCCCGGACCTGGTCGTGCGCGGCCAGGACGCGGTACATGGTGCGCCACACACAGTGTCCTGCGGAGGAGCACAAGTAGCGCCCTTCATCCAGCAAGGTGGCATAGACCTCGCGGGGCGCACAGTCCTGGAACCGCGCGCTGTTCAGGACCTGCCGCACCGCCTCCTGCTCGGCGGCGCTCAGGCCCCGGGCCGGGGTGGGGCGCGGCTGAGCGGCCCGCTGGGGTTGGCGCGTGCGGTAGAAACTACTGCGCGGGACGCCCAGGATCTCGCAGGCCGCGGTGACGCCGACATATTGCACGAGTTCGGCGGTGCTGGTCATCACCGACTCCCGGTGCTCAGGGACGGGGCCGGCGGTAGCCCAAACAGTTGCGAGAGTTTTTTTTGCACCTCGATGATCAGTTCAGCCTGCGTCAGGCGGGCGCGCAGGTGCTCGTTCTCCTGCTGCAGTTGGCGCAGTTCGACGACCGTTGGGTCCTGAGCCGGCCGGCCGCGGGGTGCTACCGCTGGGGTGACCAGGTGCCCGCGCTCCCGCTGCACGCGCCATTTGGACAGATGCGAAGAGTAGAGCCCTTCCCGGCGCAGCAGGGCGCCGATCTGGCCGCGTTCGGTACAGGCCTCGACCTCCTGCAACATGCGGAGCTTGTACCCCGCCGTGAACTGCCGGCGTTGGGCTTTGGGCACGACCTCGGGATCGGGTACTGGCGGCGGATCTGATGCTACGGCTGTTGATGAGTGAGACATGGTCCATCCTTTCTGTGCCCCTATATTATACCCTATTTTTCGGGGTGGAGTTGTCTCACGGTCATTGGCACACGGGGGTTGACTCAACCCAGATCGAACTATCGCTATCTCGTACTTGGAGGAAGGAGGCGATACGGGTTATGTAGACTATACACTCCCAAAGGATCCGTCAGCCCCCTCGCCATCTGGATCAAGTCAAGCAGAAAAAGGATGCCTCACAGCCATATTAGTGCTGCCTTTGTTGCCACTAATTTGGGTAGTGGACATTGTGATGCGTTCAGCACGAGTTGGTTGAGTCATCAGCAGTGGATTGGTCGTCTGCCCCACCGCCAATCCAACGACATTCGAGAGTATTGCATAACATCAACATAATGCCGCATAACATTGCGTAAGCCGACGCCCACCCTTGCGCTTTTAACCATCGTGCTTTGCCCGCGAAGGTGGTCTTGAGGCCGGCGTGTCATGCCCGCGAGGGCGGGTGGGCGCGGCTTACGCTGGCCGTTAGGCCATTTGATGCGAGAGGTAAAATCTGATTTTCATGGAGAATAAATGTCTGAAAAAAGAAACACAAACAATGGCAGCCAAGTGCCAGACGTTCCCCAATTGACCTTTCGCCACTTTCAGGGAGACTCCGACTACCTACCGATGCGGGCGATTCTAATCGAGAGCAATCGGACTGATGAGATTCATGATACACCGTCACTTGATGATATTCGGAATTGGTGCTTGCCTTCCACTCGTTTTGATCCATACAGGAATCTCTTGTTTGCTTTGAGTCATAACGCTGAGGGAAAACCCGATGTCATCGGGTTCAGCCGTGTCTTTTGGTATACTGGGTTGGAAGACACACGACTTTATGCTCAGCTAAGCTTCCTACATCCAGACTGGAGAGAGCGTGAGGTTTGGCCAATAATCGTACAACAAAACGAGCGCCGCTTGCGAGAGATTGCCGCCAGTCATCCCTTTACTCACCAGCGTTTCTACCAAGCGTGGGCCACAAGCACACAAGTGAAATGGAAGTCTGTGCTGAAAAGCGAAGGCTATCAGGCTGTTCGTCATTTCAATAACATGTTGTACCGGCTGGATGATTTCCCCACCCGCGCTTTGCCCGCTGGGCTACAAGTCCGTCCAGTACAACTAGAACACTATCGGAACATTTGGGAAGCACAACGAGAAGTGCAATTGGAACTCTTTGAAGTTGTGGCGGAGAATTGGACAGAGGAAATGTACGAAGCCTGGCTGGCAAATCCATCCCATACTCCTCAACTATGGCAAGTAGCCTGGGATGGAGACGTGGTGGCCGGAATGGTACTCAACCGCATTGACGAAGCAGAAAACAAGCAATTAGGGCGCAAGCGGGGTTACACAGAGCATATTTTTGTTCGCCGAGCTTGGCGAAAATGTGGTCTGGCCAGAGCCTTGCTTGCGCGGAGTTTGCAGGTTCTAAAAGGGCAGGGCATGGAAGAGGTGGAGTTGGGTGTTGATACCGAGAACAAAAGTGGGGCCTATGAGTTTTACAAAAGGCTGGGCTATCAAACCTTTAGCACGGATGTCTGGTATCGCAAACCAATGGAGTGAATTAGCTCCTGGCCTAACACCGCGTGCAGCCGACGCCGAACACGGGCCACGTTTGACAGGCATTTGTGGTTTTCAATGGCATGGTGGCAGTCCAGCGTTCTGGTTGGCTGTTCGGCGCGGCTGACGCCTACGTTAGGCGAGACGCTTCGCTCGCTTTGCTCGCTACACGCTCGCCTAACGGCGCGGCGGCTGCTATCCGCTTGTTTGAGGCTCCCGCTCGCTCCGCTCGCGTCCGCCTAACAAGCGGATCAAGCCGACACTCGCGTCCGCGCACTGCGCGCGCTGCCGCTTCGTGCGGCTTATCCGCCGCACCGTTGGGCGGCTGTCAGGCCCGAACCGCACTGACCAAGGAGGATAAGAAAAATGGAAACCTCTCGTTCGGTTTCATGCAAACCACGATCATATAGCACTCGAATGGGTATCGCGGTAGGATTGGCGGTAATGCTCCTCTTGCTCTTGATGCTGGGCATCGCGAGCGCTTCGCCCGCGCTGCCCGTGAGTCAGGAACGGCCAAGCTCGGGTCTCATTCCGTCAACTTGTGCTGAACCTGATGACAGCAGATATGCCACACAATCAGGTCAACTTGAAGGAGTTTGGAATTTATTGGCTACTTTCGCCGTTTCTTATACCTCACCCAACACGTGCACTTTCCTAAATTCACTCGGCGATCCGCACAGTGTAGTCACTCAGACAGGGAATCAACTCTACGCAGATGAGCAAGACCCCGGCTCGTATTCCTTGCGTGGAGTAGTGGTCAGCAATTCAGTAGTGTTTACCACGACTGGCTGGGGATTCACAATCGGCGACGGCGGGCTAGGCTGTTCCGTAGCATCAAGAGACCATAGAACCACGTATTCTGGTGAATGGGATCAAACAACAAGCAAGATTCTGGGAGAGGTATCAGGCCAGGCAGAATACCAATGGGACTGGGACGGCTCATGGGAGATCGTGACTTGGAGTGGAACGTTCACGGTGACAGTGTATGATGAATCAGTATTCCTGCCACTTGTGCTCAGAAACTACTGAGTGCCTGTGCGAGTAGAATGCCGCTACCGATGGCTGCACTTTCTAGCAGAATGAATCAGCCGCCCAATTATGGTCGGCGGGGCAGTCGCCCACCCCGCCGCCACTTCACCCTACGGGCCGTGCGTGAGACGTTAACCTCACACGGCTCCTCAGACGATGGGCTCTGGTCATAAGTACCGCTGGTGGTGAGTTTCATCATGGCAGTGACCGTGGAGTAGCGCCAAATTACTGAGCGCCTGGTTCCGTCGATGGCCGTCCAGATGGTGAACCTCCATGATGTCCTCTGTCATGAAGCGCAGTCCGCAATGATCACAGCGGCCGCGCTGCCGTTTTGACAACCAGACGCCTTGCCAAAGTAGGGGTTGCCGTTTCAGCACTCGGGCTGGATCATCGGACCTACATGGACACCCAGCTACGAAAATCGAAGCGACTTTCGCCGCTCATCCTCCGCGTCTGAGACGCGGTTTCGAGCGAACAGATCGCACACAATGGTGTGGAGCCGACAGGGTGGATGCTACGCTTGCCGCCCTGTTGGGCGGCGCAGCATTGGCAAGAAGTATGATTGAGCAAAGCGTCTCACCGAAAGAAGAATCTGAGATGACTGCCATAACACGTTCGCTTCTTTCTGCATCAACCCTTCTTCTAGAATGGGAAACACTGGGGTCTTGTCAGTCCGAGGACCAACTGAGAACCGTGTTCATGGGTGCATTTCTGCACGCACGGGAGGCGCATCTTTCTTACATCCTTTTGCGCGAAGAGGATGCTAAAAGGTCCAACATCGCGGTTTCAACCATTCTGGGGGCTTTTCACAGCGCCGGGGAAAGTGCGTAAACAGCAGAATGAATCATAGTTTAACAGAAATAGAAATGGCCCGTTGTCGCTGATCGGTAGAGGAGAGGGGCCGTGATGAATACCCAATCACACATCGACACTTTCCTGACTGCCATCCAGGCCGGAGGTAAACGCCCGGACGTCGTTCGTATGTACGGCAGCGTGCTGCGGCGCTTCGCTGCCTGGCTAGGCCAAGATGACCTGGATCCGACAATTCTCACAGTGGCAGATGTGCAACGCTGGGCCCAGCATCTGCAGGCCCAAGGACGAACGCCTCCCACCATCTACCGTCAGTTGGGGATCATCCGCGTCTTCAGTCGTTGGGCCCACGAACAAGGCAGAGGAGGGGCACTCGCTCTGGATGACATCGCAGCCGAGTTCCGGCCGTCGAAAAAGAGGCACTGCACCGGCGAACCTGAGCCAAAGCGTTTTCCGTCTCATATCGACGCCTTTCTGTCGGAGATGCAGTCCTCGGGCACCATGAGCCCGGATTACGCGCACTGCTGCGCCCGTCGTTTGCAGGCCTTCGCCGCCTGGCTGGGACAGGACGACCTGAATCCGATGCAGCTCACAAACGAGGATATCGCGCGATGGGAACAACATCTAGTTGCCCTGGGACGCCGGCCGTCCACCGTGGCCCAACACCGGCACACCCTGCGGCGCTTCAGCCGCTTGGCGCAGGAGCCGGCCATGCCAGCGCCGGCCCGACCTCATATCGACGCTTTCCTCGCTGCTCTACAAGATGGTGGTAGCAGCTATCCCACGGTGCAGTGCTACGCACGGGTCTTGCGTTCCTTGGCTGCCTGGCTGGGACAGGATGACCTGGACCCGGAGCTGGTCACCTCGCAGGATCTGGCCGGCTGGCGGCGGCACCTCTTGGAGCAGGAGGGACGTAAGCTGTCCACCGTCAACTCGTATCTGATACGCGCCAGGCGGTTTTGTGGCTTGCAGGTTCGGCGCCGGCGGCGGCGCGCCAGCCCGCAGAGTTTCACCACGGAGGAACTCGCGCAGCTTGTCCAGCTGGTTGGCCAGGCCCAGCAGGCGACGCCCGACGCGACGCTCGACTCGCTGCGCCTGAAACTGCAGATGGAGCAGGACCGGCGCTCAAAGAGACTCAGGTAACCGCAAGATGGGCG
>JAHJIN010000408.1 GCA_018823415.1 Chloroflexota bacterium
CACCCGGCGATGTGTTGGGCTTGCGGTTGGAGGAGCCAAGCGTTGGCGCTTCTGGTATACCGCAACCGCGCCCTTGACTGATGGCGCCCGATCTACACTAGTCGTTCTGCCGTGCACCCGCTGCTCAAACAGGTCAGCACGTAAGCCAGGCCTATCCAAACCGCAGGCCATATCGCTGCTGGATGTTGTCCTGCACGAGGGCCGTCATCTCGGCCTGCAACTCGGCCGCCTGCGGCAGCAGGTCCCAGGCTGGCGCCGGGTCCTCGGCCACGGGGGCCGGCGCGTCGAGCTACTCCAGCAGGGCAATGCGCTCGCGGGGCGCCGGGTGGCTGTCATAGGGTGCGGTGGGCCGGCTCAGCGCCTCAGTTACCCGCGCCGCGAGTTGCTGCTCCTGCTCGCCGGCCTCCGTGGGCGGCAGGGCATACAGGTTCGCCAGGCCCCGGCGCAACTGCTGCGCCACCTCGACCTCGTGGTGGACCTGCAAGTCAAAGGCCAGGCTCTGGCGTATGATATGCGTCAGCCCGTCGATATAGTTCTGCACACCGTAGGCCATAGCCGCATAACGGTCGGCCAGGATCTCTTGCAGGCGCGAGGCGCCCAGGGTAATGCGCAAAAAGATGCGATTGAAGCCATTGATAAAGAGCCACGCCGGGTTGTACCAGCGCGCCTGCCCGGTGGTCGCCAGGCTATACGCCATCTGATGGATCGCCAACTGTACCTGGCGCGCCAGGTTGCCGCCAGCCGTGTCGCGCTGGGAGAAATGGCCGTACTCGTGGGCCAGGATGGCCTTGAGCTGGCCCTGGGTCAGGCCCGGCAGCGCGCCCAACCCGAGGATCAGGGTGCGCTGGCCGGCGCCGCGCAGCTTGGCCCACAACCCGCCACGCTCCATGACGGCAATCTCGGCTGCCGGCGTGACATAGATGGCCGCGATGGGCCGTGTATCGAGCCGCTGGGCCACCGGGCCGGCCCGTTAGCTTCCAGCAAGCGAACCGGGTCTGGCCGGGGTGGCTGGCTCTGGGCACTGGCTGGCGTCAGCAGAATCAACGAGAGTAACAGGGTCGCGATAAGCCTTTTTTGACGGATTACCATGATTGGTGCCTCCTGGTAACATATTCGTGTGCTCGCGCAGGCATGCGCTATCAGTAGCAATAGGCATCGACGAGTGTCCCCGTGCTATCGTGCAGGTACGCACAATCCCCGTCGTTGTTCCAGATGGCCCAGCCGTTGCCGTAGCTAAAGCCACACCACTCCGGGTGATCCTGATTCGTATAGATACGGCATACCTGGTCGGGCGGCATGACGTAGTTGGGAAAGGTAAATACGTGGTTGGCTTCGTCGCGCAAGGTCCAACCATCCAACTGGATCGGCCGAGGATCGGCGTTGTAGATCTCGACGTACTCGTCGGGTTCCTGCGGGTCAATCGCCCCGTCCCGGAAGATGTCCGCGATGTGGACGTCACCCGTCTGGGCCGACGACACCCAGCGGTTCAAGGCGAGTGGCAGGAAGAGGAGATAGTCAGCCTGAACCTGGAAGGTCTGTCCATCGGTGCGCACCACGACGGTGTTGTTCTGGTCCGTGCGCAGGATGCGGGCGCCAGCCGCACGGAGTCGCGCCAGGGTCTCCTCGGCCGGGTGGCCGTAGGTGTTGTCGGCGCCCACGCAGATGACGGCCAGCTCGGCCCCGACCGCATCGAGAAAGGGGGTAGTGGAACTGTAGCGGGAGCCGTGATGGGCCACTTTCAGCACGTCGGCCGTGGCCCCCGCCCGCAAGGTGTCCGACAGCAGGATGGTCTGCTCGGTGGCGCTGCCGATGTCGCCGGTGAACAGCCAGCGCACAGCGCCATAGGTCACCGCCAGGACCACCGAGTCCTCGTTCTGGTCCCCGGTCCCGGGCACCTGGGGGTTCAGCACGGCGGCGTCGAGGGGGCCCCAGATGTACGTCTGGCCAGCCTGGGCTGGCACCGGGGTGAGGCCCCGGTGCTGCAGCTCGGCCTGGAACGCCGCGTAGGTGGCCGTGGTGTGATCGAGGCCGTTATAGAACACCTGCTCCACGGGGATAGCGGACTGGAGCACGGCGATGAGGCCCCCGACATGGTCGGCGTCGCCATGGGTCAGGACCAACACCTCGATGTCGTCCAGGCCCTGGTCCTGGAGGTAGGCCACGACGGTGGGGCCGGCGGCGACCGGTCCGCCGTCGATGAGAACGTCGGTCCCGTCGGCAGCGTGGAGCCAGATGCTGTCCCCCTGGCCCACGTCGAGATAGGTAACCTGGAGAGTCTCGCCCAGCCCCCCATAGGCCAACGAGCCAAACAGCAGCGCTGCCGCTGCCAGAAGCCCGGCTAGCATCAGCTTGGTCCGGCTGCTTGTGTTTCTCCGCATTCGCACGCTCTCCCCGTCACCGCCACGGGCCACTTGGCAATCGTTCCATGGTCACCGTTTCGGGCCGCCAGCGCCCGATAGTACACCGGCAGAGGCCTTGAATGCAAGAAGCCGATGGGTCTACCCGGCCCCGGCCAGCCATGGTGCACCGAGCCTTGTCTGTCGCAAGTACCATTATACTATGGGGCGGGTCAGAAGGCAAGGTTTGGTGCGGTTCCCTGGGAATGGCAGTGTCGGTTGATCCGCATTTTCGGAGGTTTGCCAGCGTA
>JAHJIN010000409.1 GCA_018823415.1 Chloroflexota bacterium
CGCCACGCGCTGCATGCGGCTGTTGTACTTGTTCGCCAGCGTCACCTCCGGCGCCTCGATCTTGGTCAGGCTCTCATCCACGTCCCAGGTGTAGTACGTCCAGCCCGCCGCCTCCTGCTTGGTCGCCATCGCCCCGTCATCGGTCCAGGTGTAGTACGTCGCGTCCCCGCCCAGCACGCGCTCGGTCGTCAGTTGGTTCAGGTCGTTGTAGTCGTAGTAGGTGACTTCGCCGTTGAAGGTCTTCTGGGTCCGGTTGCCGGCCGCGTCGTACTCGTAGTCAAACGCGTAGATGTGGACGTTGCTCGGGTCGAGCCAGTCCTCCCCGGTCAGCCGGTGCGCCGCGTCATAGCCGAAGTAGATCCGCGTCCCGTCCTCCCGCACGATCCGCGTCCGCTGCCCGTCATCGTCATACGTGTAGTACAGACTCTGCAGCGTGCCCGCCGGGTCCCAGGTCCAGGATGCTCGTCACCTGCCCCGCCGCATCGTAGTTGTGGTAGGTCGTCAGGTCATTCGGCAGCGCCTTGGCGGTCTCCAGCCCCAGCGCATCGCGCTCGTAGTACACCGTCTGCCCGAAGGGGTCGGCCCTCTCCGGCAACTCAGCTGTTCTCCACCCATACATAGCGCACGACACGATCTGCATCGAAGCCTATGTAGTAGTTGCGGAATGCCAGGCCCCCAGAGCCCAGGACGCGTGGCCCCCTCAGGCACCAAACCGTTCGAGGGCGTCAGCGGAGTTCTCGACCCCGCGCATCAGTTGATTGGGGGCATAGAGGTTTGTGCGCTGCAGGATGGAGCCGGCTTCGTCCCCGAATTCCCTCTTGATGAGGCTGATCATCTCCGTGCGCGCCGCCCGCCAGTCGGCCAGTTGCTGGGCCCGGGTACCCCCACCGGGCCACACCATCCGCATATCGAAGTCCGAGGTGGCCGCGTCAAACCCCTTGCCGCTAATCCACGACCCGACCCCCATCATCGGGTACCCGGTCTGCTCCACGAATCGGGCCAACACGCGCTGCATGCGGAGGTTGGGCGCCTGGGCAAAGGCCGAAGCGCACCCCCAAGAGAGCACGGCAAGGGCCACGAGAAACCGGGGGTAGGACGCATAGTGTCGCATGCTGGAGCCTCCCGCAACATTCGTCCACCAGCCGCCTGAGAGCACGGGCCAATACCTTGTTCGGCAGCATGTTGCCACTTCCTGCACGAGGAGCGCTGAACGCAGTAGGAACTTGATCAGCGGCATGGCGACGAAGGTACGGTATTCAGGCATCTGCTGACCCAGGCGTGCCATGGCCGGCCAAGTGGACTGACTGGGGCACCTCGCTGGCGCGTTGGCAATGTGCGCGCTAGTGGTCTTTCAAGTAAGTATTGCTATATTTAATCTTGACGCGGGGTGGGCTTCCGGCGCATCATGGCGGCATGAACCGCGCCCACGAACTCCGCCTGTTGTTGCCGGATGAGTTGGTCGCCTTGCAGGACCGGCTGCGCGCTGAGAAGACGCCGGGGGCGCACTTCCGCCGCTGTCGTCTCATCTGGTTGGTGGCCGCCGGCTACAGCATCGCCCAGGCCGCGACCTATGTGGGCATGCACTATACCAATGCCCACGCTTGGGTGAAGCGTTTTGAGGCCGAAGGGCTGCCGGGTCTACAGACGCGCCCTCGTCCCGGACGGCCGCGGGTGTACCAGCGCCTGGCTGAGGACCTGGTGATCGACATCGCCACGTCTCGTCCGGCGGACCTGGGGTTGGGCTTCACCACCTGGTCTTTGGAGAAGCTGGCCGACCACTTGCGTCAGCACGAGGGCTTGCCCGACATCAGCCATGAGACCGTGCGCTGCATCCTCCAGCGCCATGGGTTACGCTTTCTGGCCGGTCGCACTTGGTGCGAGAGTAGCGATCCGGAGTTCGAAGCAAAAAGGGGCGATAGTGGATCTGTATCGCCATCCGCCGCGCCGGGGCCACATCGTGTGTTTCGATGAGATGGGCCCCTTGCAGACCATCCCGCGCGGCGGCAAGAGTTGGGGGCGCAAGGCCGCGCGCCGACCCGATCGTTACGAGCGCAATGGCACCCTGCAATGGTTCGGTGCCTTCTGTCCGACCACGGGCTTGGGCGTGGGCAAAGGCTTTGCGCACAAGAGCGCCGTGGAGTGTGGTGAGTTCTTTGAGCAGTACCTCTTCGCCTTCTGGCCGCAGGGCCGCATCCATCTGGTGCTGGACAACTTGAGCGTCCATACCAAGGCCCTGCGCGAGTTGCCCTACCGGCTACGCCGCCGCTTGCGACTGTACTGGCTCCCGACCAACAGCTCCTGGCTGAACCTGATCGAGTCATACTTCTCGACGCTCAAGCAGACTGGCCTGGACAACACGAACTACACCACGCCGGAACAGATCGATCAAGGACTGCGGGCGGCGACGGAGTATCTCAACCGCGACCCCACACCCTACGGCTGGGGCGAGAAACTATAGTGATATTTACTGGACGTGCCACTAGTTTGGTACAGAGTCAGTACGCCGGCAGGAAGATGCGTGACCAGCGTCGAATTGCCGTCCGTGGGTGTGACAGGCCCTGGACGACCGCGATCCAACCATAGGGAGGTACGCCATGCGCCGTGCCGGTTTTACGCTCATTGAGTTGTTGGTCGTGATCGCGATCATCGCGATCCTGGCCGCGATCCTCTTCCCGGTGTTCGCCAAGGCCCGGGAGAAGGCGCGACAGGCGAGCTGCCAGTCCAACTGCAAGCAGATCGCCCTCGCCGCTATCCAGTACGCCGCGGACTACGACGGCCGCGGCCCCAACCTGGGCTGGTGCAACCTGGGCTTCACCTTCCGTTGGACCGACATGCTCTTCCCGTACGTCAAGAACGTCCAGGTCTTCCTGTGCCCCAGTGCCACCTCGGCCGACCAGGCCGGCATCAGCTGCACGCAGGGCGCCAACTACGGCTGGAACATCTACGCCTACAACCGGGCCGGGTGGACGCGCAAGTATGACGACATTCCGAGCCTGGCCGAGACGTACATGCTGGGCGACCGCGTCAACGGCTGCACCCGCATCCTCGCGCCCTTCTGTGTGACGACCGGCTGCGGCTGCTACGGTGGGCAGACGCCGGTGCAGAGCCACCACTATCTGACCGACCGGCACAACAACGGCGCGAACTTCGCCTACTTCGATGGGCACGTCAAGTGGCACAGCGTGGTCGTGCCCGACGCCGCCAACGGCTGGCGCGGCGCCGGCCCGCCCGAAGCCGGCTGGTACAAGTAGCGCTCCCCGGGCCGACCCCGCGGCTCACCGCCGGTCCCGACCGGTGGTGAGCCGCCACCACAACCGCCACAAGTCCCAGAACGTGCGCCAGATCGTGCGCGGCTTGCTGATCGTCGCCACGCCCTTCAAGCGCGCCGCCATCGGCGACTCGATCTCGACGAACCCGTAGCCCAGCCGCCGGGCCTTGGCGAGCACCTCCGCCAGGTATACGATCCCCCCGAACTCGATCTGCAGCTCCCCGAACAGCCGCGTCGGGTACAGGTGGATCCAGTTGATGTCCCGCAGCCGTAGCCCCAGCAACGTGCACGCCAGCCGGTGGTACACACCGCTGCCGACGTGCTGCCACCCCCGGTAGCCCAGCCGCCGGGGCCGGTAGCCCACGACGATCGTCTCGGGCCCCGAGGCGGCCAGGAAAGCCCTCAGTTGCTCGGCCGACAGCGGGCTGTCCACCGGGCAGATGATCGCCCGGTCGCACCGTGCGTTCTGCCCGGCCGTGGTGATGCCCCCACCGATCCCCCGGTTCTGTTCGTGGTGCAGCGCCCGGACATGCTCATCGGCCGTGGCCAACCCGTCCAGGATCTCCCCGGTGCGGTCGGCGCTGCCGTCGTTGACGACGACCAACTCGAAGTCATCACAGGCCTCCGCCGCGGCCGCGCGAATCTGCGCCACGGCGCTGGCGAGCAACTCCTCCTCGTTGAACGCCGGAATCAGCACGCTCAGCCCTGGCCGTAACCCGTTCCCGCCAGATTGTGGGTCAGTCGCCTGCATGTCGCTTGCCTGTCGTTCCCCCGATTCCCAAGTCCCACTGTTCACAGCCATCGCCGCAAGAACTCCAGCCCCTCCTGCACCCGGATCTCGTGCCCGCCTTCATGCAAGTCCAACGTCATCCGCTCCGGCTCCAGCCCCAG
>JAHJIN010000410.1 GCA_018823415.1 Chloroflexota bacterium
AGGTTCAGCCCGTCCAGTGTGTTCGCCGGTCGAGTGCTCCAACTGTGCAGATATGATTATTCGCAACCATTTGAGTGAGAATCATGCCATCCGATGCCGTTTTCCAACGAATCGCATTTGATTGCACAACCGTTACGTTAGGCCCTATTATATCATACCGACTGGGCCAATGCCAACGTCACCTGCGCCGCGTTGCGAGCCGCCCGGCGCAGGTCGCCCAGCAGCCGCCCGGCCCGCCAGACGACGGCCGGGTCCGCAAGCAACACGCGCAAGCGCCGGCCCCACGTTTCCGCCGCACCATCCTCGGCATAGCGATTCAGCGCGTCCAGCGGCACCACCACGTCACCTACGTCGCTGATGCCTCGCACGATGACCCAGGGGATGCCGTGGGCCGCTGCCACCTGGGCCACGGCGGCTCCCTCCATCTCGACGGCCTGGGCGGCAAAGGCTTCGCGCAGCCACTGGCGACGCTCGGCGTGGAGGATCACCTGGTCGCCGCTGACGACGGCGCCGGCCAGTACCCGGAAGGGCAATCCTTCCCCGGCGACCAGCGCTCGTTCCACCAGGGCCGGGTCCGCTGGTAGGTCCCGGCGCATCACCGACCGGCCCCGCTCGTCAAACGTGCGCACGCCGGTGGGCTGGAATCCGTCCGGCAGGTGCGCGCCCACGTCGTGGGGCCGGACCGCGCGCGCCACCACCACGTCGCCCACACCCAAGTCCGGGTCCAGTGCCCCGGCGGTGCCGGTGACCACCAGCGCCACCGGCTGCCACCGGTCGATGAGCATCTGAGCGGCCATCGCCGCCTGGACCTTGCCCACGCCCATCTGGCCCAGCACCAGGGGCCTGCCAGCCAGCGTACCACGCCACATACGCACCCCGGCCACAGTGGCGGTCTCGGACACCTGCATGGCGGCCCGCACCGGGGCCACCTCGATGGGCAGCGCGCCCAGGACGCCGACGATCATCGTCGCGCCCAGGCGCGCCCGGCCAGCGCCAGGCCCAGGCCGAGCAGTAGCAGCGGCACCACCGGCACCGGCAGGTACAGGTCGGCATAGTCCACGGCGGCGGCGCCCAGTCCCACAAACACGGCGATGCAGCCCAACGCCACGGTAACCGTGCTGGTGGGATGGCCGGCGAGAACCCGCGCGCCGTTCAACCCCAGCAGGATCAGACCCACAGCCGCGCCGGCCAGTCCCTCCGGCAGCAGGGGGATGCCCCAGGTCAGGCCCAGTACCAGCAGAACGAGGCCCCAGGCATAGCCCTGCCGGATGCGGTCCGGGTCACTAGATGCTGGTGCAGTTTCACTCATGCGATTTCCATTCGCCGGGTCGCCGGGCAGCAGGGGCGCGATTCAACAGTGCCTTCACGATTGCGCCAGTTCCCGGCCCCGGGCAAAGGCCCGCCGATTCAGTTCCACGAACCGTGCCGGCACACGCTGCTCGATAACCTGGAGCCACGGATCCGGCTCCATGCCCATCAATTCACTCAATGCGCCCAGCAACACCACGTTCATCGTCCGCACGTTGCCCAGTTCCTGGGCTGCGGCCAGACACGGCAGCAGGTACACCCGATCCGCGCGCGCGCGAAAAGCTTCCAGCAATGCCTCGTCCGACGGATATTGGGCCTCTCCCAGGCCCACCATCAGGGGGCGGATACGGTGCTCGTTGATGAGGATCGTGCCGCCCGGCCGGAGATAATTCACCCAGCGTGCGGTTTCCAACACCTCAAAGCTGATGATATAGTCCACGGTGCCGATTTCGGCCAGGGGCGAATGGACCTCGCTGCCCCATCGCACGTGGCTGTCTACGCTGCCGCCGCGTTGTGACATGCCGTGGGTCTCGCTCTTTTTCACCTCGTAGCCCAGGGCCAGGCCGGTTAATGCCAACACATCGCTAGCCAGGATGGTGCCCTGACCGCCGACGCCTATTACCAGAAAATCGACTTTGTCCATGATCGATACTCCTACTCTGCCACTACTTTAATGGCCTTGCGAGCGCAGACTTGCTGACACACCGTGCAACCGGTGCACAGCAGCGGATCGATGCGGGCCTCATCCTCGCTGACGCGGTAGATGGCCAGGCAACCCACCCGCAGGCACAGCCCACAGCCATTGCACCGCTCCGGGTCGATGACCAGGGCCGGTTTGCGAGGCACGCGCAGGGCACACGGAGCGAGGGTGACGACCGCGGCCGGCTCGTCGGCGTTCAGGCCCTCGCGGATGGCCGTCTCCGTGGCCTTGAGGTCATAGGGGTCCACCACCGTCACGTGACGGACGCCCATCGCCCGGGCCATCTCGGCCGTGTCGACAGACACCGTGTCCTCGCGTTGCAGGGTACGGCCGGTGCCCGGATGTTCCTGGTGCCCGGTCATGGCCGTGGTGCGGTTGTCCATGATGATGACCAACTCGGCCCCCCGGTTGTAGGCCACGTTGAGCAGGGCCGGCATGCCGGTGTGAAAGAACGTCGAGTCGCCGATGACAGCCACGGCCTTGTCGGCCAGGCCGGCCTTTTCCGCGCCGTGTAGCTGGCCGATGCCGGCCCCCATGCAGCCGCACGTGTCAATGATGGACAGCGGCGGGGTCACGCCCAGGCTATAGCAGCCAATGTCGCCAAAGACGACGAGCTTGAGCTTTTTCAGTACGTGGAACACGCCGCGATGCGGGCAGCCGGGGCACAGGACCGGCGGGCGTGGCGGCAGATCGGGGAGCCTGGACATCACGTCCGGCAGGGCGGCTGCTGGCGCCACGAACCCGGCCTGGGCCAACCCGGCCCGCACCACGTCCGGGCTGAACTCACCCCACAGCGGGAACAATTCCTCGTCGAGCTTGCCCTGGCAATCCACGCCCATCAGCCGTACCTGTTCCTCCCAGAACGGGTCCAGGCCTTCGATGACCACGACCTGGTCCACGCTGGCGGCAAATTCCAGGATTTTGTGGCGAGGCAGCGGATAGCTCATCCCCAGCTTGAGATAGCTGGCACCCGGCAGCACCTCTTTGGCGTGCTCGTAGGCGATGCCGCCGGTGATGATGCCGATGGCCGGGTCGCCCGGCTCGATGCGGTTCACGTCAGCGGTCTCGGCCCATTCTGCCAGGTCCTTGAGCCGCTGCTCGATGGCCGGGTGCCGGCGGCGGGCATTGCTCGGAACCATCACGTAGCGCGGGATGTCCCGGCACCACCGGGGCGGCTCGGCCGGGGGGGCCGGCGGCAGCGCCTCCTCGCCCTCCGGCACGTCCACCACGGTGTACGAATGGCAGACCCGGGTGGTGAGCCGCAAAAAGACCGGCGTCTCGAATTGGTGGCTCAGGTGCATGGCCTGCTGGACAAAATCATACGCCTCCTGGCTATCCGACGGCTCCAGCATGGGCAGCTTGGCGAATTTCGCATAGTTGCGGTTGTCCTGCTCGTTCTGCGACGAGTGCATCCCCGGGTCGTCGGCGGTGATGATCACCAGCGAGCCGGGGACGCCGGTCATGCTGGCGTAGAACAAAGCGTCGGCGGCCACGTTCACGCCCACGTGCTTCATGGTGGACATGGCGTTGGCGCCGGCGTACGCCGCGCCGATGGCGGTGTCCAGGGCCACTTTTTCGTTGGGGCTCCATTCGGCATACACGCCCGGGTACGCGGCGTAATGCTCCAATATCTCGGTGGACGGCGTGCCCGGATAAGCCGCCGCCACGCGTATGCCACCATGATAGGCCCCCAGGGCCACGGCGGCGTTGCCGGATAACAGTTGTTTCAACGTTGACCTCCTTGTCCTTCGTTTGTTTGTTCCACTACTGCGAGATGTTCTTTGATCGTTTGCAGCAACTCATCGAATCCCTGAATCTGGGGAGAAATGGGGATACCAGCCCACCATCCAACCCAGAGAGCAAAGCTGAATCGACCGAATAGTAAAGGTTCCGTCTTCAGACGCAATACATCAGTAGCCCAGCGGACCCTCGGCGGGGCGAGTTGCAAATCGAGAACATCGACCCAGGGAACACGAATCCATTTGATCGGGAAAAGCTGGACATAGACTCCCGAGTCATCAACTCCAATACTCGGTAGCTTGTTAAGCTCAGTAGCCCCGCCACCCAACAGGATTACGAGAAAAGGTGAGACCAGCACGCCTGTCACGACCATTGGGAAGACAGTCGAAAAGAATGCTTCGAAAGTCACCTGCCCAGACAACCAGGCTGATAACAGGCTGGCTATTTTGCACAATCCCCACACGAGCAACCACAAGCCGCCAAAAGCCGTGGGCAATCCAAGTGCCAGAAGAATGCCACCAAACAGACGCCGCAGGAACACTTCTGACCAAGGATAGCGATAGTATTTGATATTCTTGGACAAACCTTCAGGCATGTTCATCTAATGCCCATATCAACTTGGCTCTATGGCACCCCTCTCCCTTTCAGGGAGAGGGGCCGGGGGCATATGCGTCAACTTAACGCCGCGAGCGGGGAGTGCGGCTTCTCAAAATCAGGCTGCGGTTATATAATGGCCTCTCCGTGACGGGTGCTACACCCCAGAGCACCTATTACGCCATAGGAGGCCCTGTCTCATGTCCGAGCC
>JAHJIN010000411.1 GCA_018823415.1 Chloroflexota bacterium
CTAATTGGGGCAGGGTCCTAATTCCGCAGGCCGCCTTCGGGAGGGTCTCGAGGCCGGCATCCAGGCTTGGGCTGCGCTTTGGCGGCCTGGAGCAAGCCAGCGCCTCAACCATCCGGCTGTTTGGGACTTTGCATCGCTTTTTAGCAAGATTATTCTCTCTCTCTCTCTCTCTTGACAAATATCTTAGCACGTGATATAATGGACCAGTCGGTAGACCATTCCCCCCTGCCTCGCAGGTGGAGCAAAGGAGCTAACCCATGGTCCAAAAGTTGTCGGTTTGCACCGTTCGTCGCACAGCCGTGCACCCACTCGCGCTGCTCTTGAATGCCATTGTCATTCTCTCCTTGCTGCTCGGCCCGGCGGCCGCCTCCGCCGCGCCCCGCGAGGCCGAGGTAGCCTGGGTCGATGGGCTTTCCCCCTGGGAAGCCGGGCCTCCCGTCCTGCCCCCGTTCGAGGAACCGGCGGCGGCCACGCCGGCGACGGTGACACCACCGGCGACCGCTTCCACGGGCATGATGATCTTCCCCCGAGAAAGTGGACTGGATCATAATCCGGTTCAGCGTTGTGGTATAATATTCTCGGAGGGAAATGATGACGAAGACAAGAAGGACGTACAGCCACGAGTTCAAGCTCGAAGCGTTGCGACTGGTGGAAACGACGGGCAAGAGCATGGCCCAGATCGAACGGGACCTGGGGATCGGCGAGGGCTGCCTGCGGCAATGGAAGAAGAAACTGGCAGCCGACGGCGAGAACGCCTTTCCTGGTCATGGCAATTTGCCCCCTGACCAGGAGAGGCTCCGGCAGCTAGAGCGAGAACTGGAGATCGTGCGGCAGGAGCGCGATATCCTAAAAAAAGCAGTCGCCATCTTCTCGCGACCAAGCAAATGAGATTTCAGTTCATCGAGGACCATCGGGACGAGTTTCCGGTGAAGCTCATGTGCAAGGTGCTGGAAGTGTCCACGAGCGGGTACTATGCCTGGCGTGGCCGGCCGCCCAGCGAGCAGGAGATGGCGAATCGAGCATTGACGGCCAAGATCAAGGAGGAGTTCGAGAAGAGCGGAGAAACCTACGGGAGCCCGCGCATCTATCAGGTGATGAGGAAGCTGGGGCTGATGTGCAGCCAGAACAGGGTGGCGCGGCTGATGCGCGCGGCGGGCTTGAAAGCGAAGCAAACGCGCAGATATAGAGCGACGACCAAGCGGAACAAGGCCCACCGAGCAGCGCCGAACATCCTGAAACGTGATTTCAGCGCGGACGCGCCGAACAAAAAGTGGGTAGCCGACATCACGTACATTGCGACGCAGGAGGGGTGGCTTTACCTGGCGGCTATCATGGATCTGTTCAGCCGGCGGATCGTGGGTTGGGCGATGTCGCCGCGGATGACGTGCGATCTTACATTGAGAGCACTGGACATGGCCATCCGTCGCTGCCGACCAGAGGCAGGCCTCATCCACCACTCGGACCAGGGCAGCCAGTACACCGCCAGCGAGTACCAGGCCGTCCTGGCCGTCCACGGCATCGTCGCCAGCATGAACGGTGCGGGCACCTGGTACGACAACGCATCGATGGAGAGCTTCTTTGGGACACTGAAGAGCGAGTTGGTGCATCACCGTTCGTACCTGACCCGTGCTGAAGCGAGCCCGGATTTGTTCTACTACATCGAGGCATGGTATAATCGGGGCCGGCTGCATTCCGCGCTCGGATACGAGAGCCCGGAGGCTTATGAGCAACTCTACCATAACAACACGATCCGTGTTTAACTCCTCATCCACCAAACCGGGGGAACATCATGATGTCCAGGGGGTTATCATTCGCGGCATAAACGCGCACCGTGCCACACGGGGGTGTGGTGTTGTAATCCAACCCGGTCGATCTGGCGATCTTGCCGGTATTGGTTCTTTCCAGCTTTTTTACCTCGATCGAAACAATCCTGGTCGTGTTGTCGATGAGCTTCTCGCGCGGTTGGCGGTCATAGAGTTCCGGCCGGTATAAAACCAAATCGGGGTTGATGAGTGGACCCGGAGCTTTGTGACAGACCGCATCGGCCAGGCCCTGTTCCAACAACCTGGAGATATACTCATCCAGGGGATCGTCTTGGGTATTGCGTTTAGGTCTTAAATCGATTGGGATCGAGTGCATGCTGTCGTCAAAGAGAGATTGGCGCAGGAGAAGAAAAGCATCAACAATGAGGTCAGAGTGTTCCATTTGATAACAACCTCCACAATGGCTGGAATCAGGGTTTCGTCCTTTCAGGCTGTGGGACATTATACTATCAGCTTGTGATATACACAAGCACGCGTTGATGAGGGCTTTCGCAGCGGGTCAAGGTCCGCGGACACAATA
>JAHJIN010000412.1 GCA_018823415.1 Chloroflexota bacterium
CCCTGGCCCAACCGGGCAGCGCCGTGTCGCCGCCGGAGCGCCTGGCCGCCGTGGGCCGGTTGACCGCCGTGCCCCGGCCTGAGCCAGAAACCGCTCTGCCGCCGGTGCGGATCAGCACCGTGAACCCGGCCCACGTGGAGCGGCTGCTCATCGAGGCCGGGGAGCTGGAAGACGCCGCGTAGCCCGGTGAGGCCGGGCCGGAGTGTGAACCATGACCCCACCAACCCTGGACGCCACCGCCGAGACCGAGCGCGCCGCCCGGCTGGTCCAGCAAGCCCTGACCCGGCTCGGCCACGCCTACACCACCCAGGACGGCCGACTGGTCCAGATCAGCTACAAGTCGCTGTCCGTGGCCGGGGACCGCTATGGGTTGCTCGAAGTAGACACCCAACGGCTGCCGCCCCGGGTGAACGTGGCCCGGCTGGCCCACGACGATGTGCTGCACCACCTGACCGCCGTGGTCGGCAAGCCGGTGCACCGCCTGAATACCACCGGGCTGACCTTCTGCGTGGTGCTGGAGCCGGCGGCGCGCACCCGGCTGCCCCGCTACGTGGCCCTGGACCTGGAGCAGCGCCCTACCGCTGCCCCGTACCTGGTCCCCATCGGAGTAGGCCACGCGGGCCCGGTGTGGCGTTCGCTGCTGCAGACCGGGCACATCCTGGTCGGCGGCGAGACGGGCAGCGGCAAAAGCACCTGGCTGCAGGCCTTGCTGGCCGCGCTGCTCACCGTCCACGACCCGACCCAACTTCAGCTTTACCTGGTGGACCCCAAGATCGTCGAGTTTGCGCTGTGGGCCAATGTACCGCACCTGGGCCAGCCCATCGCTACCGAAGTGGACGAGGCTACGGCCATCATCGGGCGCCTGCTGGCCGAGCTGGATCGCCGGGCCGCGTTGTTCCAGTCCGTGCTGGCCCGTAACCTGGCCGCGTACAACGCCCGGGCCGCCGAGCCGCTGCCGCTGGTGCTGGTGGTCATTGACGAACTCACCGACCTGGCCCTGCAAGCCGGCCTCAAGAGCCCATTCTACACGGGACTGACGCGCCTGATCAGCAAGGCTCGCAGCTTTGGCCTGGTGCTGGTGCTGGCGACCACTCACCCCAAGGCCGAGGTCCTGAATACCCTGGTCCGGGAGAACTGCTCGACCCGCATCGCCTTCCGGGTGACGACGGCCGATCACAGCCGGGTTATCCTGGGGTCCAGCGGGGCGCACGAGATCCCGCGCACGGTGCGCGGCCGGCTGCTAGCCCGGGTGGACAGCCGCCTGGTCACGCTGCAAGGCTACTATGTGGCTGACGAGGCGTTGCAGGCCGTGGCCCAACAGGTGCAGGGCCAGGTTGGGGTATCGCCGCTGTCGGCCACCGAGATAGCCCTGGTGCGCTATGCGGTGGAGCAGTTGGCTGGCGATTTTCTCATCGACCAGCTCTACGCCGAGTTTGGCCCGCGCGGGCAAGGGCGTCTCTCGCGGGACCGGCTGCGCAAGCTCGCCCAGGCGTGGGCGGCCCGAGGCTGGCTGATGGAACCGGCCCAGCCGACCCAGCCCCGGCGGGTGGCTGACGAGTTGGCGCATCTGATCGAATAGGCACGTCGGGACCATGAATTCCCAAGCCCCGGCTCGGTGTGAGTCGGGGCTTGTATGTGGTCCACGTGTGTCATATACGTCGTAGCCCGTCGTACACGTCGCATGTCGTAGGGTCCGGTTGGGCTGGGGGCGACCCGGGGACTCGATCTGCTGGACCGGTAGACCCGACCTTGGTAAACCGCGAAGGCGTGGTTTGGGAATCGTTTGCCGATCCCGGCGCCTCTGCTGGCATGGTGGCGCTGCCGATGCCCGAAGTGCGGGTTTTTCCCGCCGGGCACTGTGTCCGCGGAGGGCATGGGCGGGTTGCGCCGCACGCGAGGGCGCGCGGGCCACATGGCCGGCGCCCCCTGCGAGGGTACACGGGCCGGAGTTTCGACGGCCGGTGCGCCTGTCCACTGTCGTCAGAGCTTGAGGCCACGCGAGCCGTGCGACGAGCGAAGCCAGCCCCCTGACAGGCCCCGCACTCGTGGGACGCAGGCCCGAGCGCCGCCGCTGGACTGGGCGGCATGGAGTTTGCCCGGATGTCCCGGCCGGTGGGAGGCAAGAGCCAGGCGGGAAGGACAAGGTGGCGCCACGCTTCGCCTAGTCATGCCACCCGCGCATAGCGCGGTAAGAGGGTGCGGGTCACAGTAAACCCTGATGATATGGCGGGGGAGCCGAGCGGAGGGAGGAGCGAAAGGCAGTGCGGCGCGGGCGTCGGGGAGCCGTAGGCAGACGGCTCACCGCATGGTTTTAGCGGTGGGCCGCGTTCCCCCGCGCCCGTCGCCGACGCACGGCCCTTGTTAAGGGTGGAAGTGTGGGTGGACCAGCTTGGCCGAAAACTCCAGGCTGAGCTCCACTTACATGGTTTTTAGCTGCCTGTTCGCGAACAGGTTCTCCATCACCTCCCCGGCCTTCGGGTGCCCCCGGTCATCCAATCGATATTGCTTGTTGGTGTAGGCGGTACCGATTGTACGATGGGATCAACAAGTTGCTGATACGAAACGGTGAAAAGCCAAGTGCAACAGACAACTAGGCCAATCAGCGTTACAGCGAGTGTCACTAGCCGCGACCTGGTCGACCAAGACGCACCCCGCCACATGACTAAAAAGCGACCGCCTGCGAAAGCCGTCAGAAGTGCCATAATCAAACCGAGGGGGTATGCTACTATGCCGGTAAGGACAACGTACCCGAAATGGGTGGGTAGAGCACTTGGATCGACTAGATAACGTATCAGAAGTAGATCATATAGTAGCTTGGTCATGTAGAGCGAAGTTCCATTACATACGCAAACTGGCAGTAGAAAGAAGGCTACAAGCCCATAAAGGAGCAAAGATAACATTGACAAGCATCCACTGGTGCTCTCGCATATACCGCCAAGAAAAGTCTTTGTGAGACCGCCCATGCTAGCATCTTCGGGCGCAACTGGACGTTCCATCTCTAATGGTAGTTCTGTTCCTGATAGTGGCTTGATAGTCGGTTCCTGCCGTGCGCTCAGAATTGTCAAGCCAAGCCTGGCGCTCTCGTTTTGGGGGTCAATGCCAAGTACATTTTCCAGACAGGTACGTCGGTCGTCATCATTATCCACAACGCCGGATAGCCATAGCCAGGCAAGTGCATCACGCGGATTGGTCTTGACGGATTCAGTGAGGAGCCGATATGCCTCTGCCTTCCGTCCTGACTTGGCGGCAGCGATGCCACGTTGAGTCAAGCTATCCATCTAAAATTCCTCTCCGTTCAACAGGTAGGGGGAGCCTTTTGCGTTGTCTGGAAATATTATAGCACACTCGTTGCAGGGTGGCAATACACGGATGGGGCAAGATCGTGAGCAAAGGTACGTGAATGGGGCCGGCGGACATTCTGGGGGCTTTTGGTGGGATGTGGTTGGTTGTTTCGCCGGGCGGGGAGGGGTGTGGCAAGGTTTGAGGACACCGGGGATGGTGAGAGCCGGAGCGGTAGGGGCCGCTGGCGTGCCGTTGGTGCAAGATGTGTTTGCAAGGTGGGGGCCGGGGTGGAGTGGACTGGGAAGGGCCTGAGCGCAAGTTTTCAAGCATTTAGTATCTGGTGTCCGGATTGACCTGCAAGAGTGGCATGCAACCGGGAGTGTTTCAGCAACGTCTTCCGGGTCTTTTAGCAAGGCCGGCGTGCATGATGGCTTGGCAAATCAGGGGGGACAGAGGTGCCAGGTGCAGGCCGGGGAAGGTGGATGGAGGGGAGATGGTGCAACGAGGCCGGGCAAAAATGGGGTGGTTAGGGACGGGTGCAATGAAGGGAATGGGGGCGACTGCGATGATTCCGCGTCGGGGGGCAACCGAGGCCAAGGCTCAGGGAGCTCTACCGTAGCAAATGCGACAGCGGGGTGGATACCCACCCCGCTACCCACAGCTAGCTAGTTCTTGTCTGGAAACCCTGTCAAGCCACAGATGCCGCTGGTCGCCGTTTGCGCCGCTGCGGCTGGAGACTGGCCTGAACGATAGCAACGAGATTATTGACAATACAGCCCCAGCCGACCCATTTTTCAAAGCCGGCTGTGCCCTTGTCCAAGCAGCGATCTAGCTGGCGGGCTCG
>JAHJIN010000413.1 GCA_018823415.1 Chloroflexota bacterium
AGGAGTTGTCCAAAAACAACTTCGGACATTGGCAACCCGATCATGGCGACGCCACCCGTGGCTTGATCACATAGTTCCAGGTTGGGCAGATGCGACGGCGGTGGAGGTTCAGGGCTTGCATCTCTTGATTCGAAACCTTGATCCCTTTCTCATAGACTTGATCCACCAGAAAAGCGCGGACCTGGAGTCCCGTGGTGGTCGTGGTGCCACGGATGTAGCTCAACATCGTCTCGAAAGACCGCAATGGTTGACCCGCCCAGTTCAGACTGATATGGCTGAACAAGCGATGCTCGATGGGGTTCCACTTGGAAGCCCCCGTCGGATAGTGACAGACCATGACTTCAATACCCAGTCGATCCGCGAGTTGCTCTTGGAGTTGCCGCTTCCACAAGCGAAAGCGACAGCCATCACTGCCTCCAGCATCTGACAGAATCAACAGCTTGCTTTCGTCGGGAAAAGTGGGGCGGTCTGGATCCCGCCACCAGCGACAGATAGCCTCTACCGCAAACTCGGCAGTATCGGCAGAGGTGCCGACATAGACATAGCCCTGGTCGTGTTGCAGATCATAGATCCCATAAGGCACGGCGCGCCCCACCGCATCGTCCGGAAAATCATGGACGTTGACCATGGCCCCGTGCTGACACCAGACCCGCCCGGCGTTCTTGAAGTTGCCAATCAGTTCCTTTTTCTTGGCGTCGACGCTAATCACCGGGTGGCCCTGGGCGCAGAACAGCTTTGTCACCCGCTCAATGTAGCGAAACTGGCGATTCCGATCGGGATGCGTGGGACCATCATCCTGTTTGCGATTGGCCTGCAGCGAATAGCCAGCCTGACGCAGCAAGCGCCGCACGGTCATGCGGCTCACCTGGTAGCCCTTTTGGGCCAAGGCCCTACTCAATTGGCGCAAACTACTACGCACCCACTTCCGGTCACTCATGGGGTCGCCCGCAGTTTCGCCGGCCACCAGGGACGCTAGGGCTGGTGCGATACCCGGCGTTTTTTTCCACTGGCGGCCGGCCGCCACCCGGCAGGCGCACCCGATCCACGGGCCGGTCAGCCAACTCGCGATCCAGCTCCGCGCGCCCGCGGTGAATGGTATCGACGTGCACCCCAGTGATCTGGGCCAGTCGGGTGGCGCCACCATGACCGAGTTTCTTGGCTTCCAAGGCTACATACCAACGCCGCTGCTGTTCATCCAACCGACTGAGGAACAGATTCATCTGGTGATGAAGTTCTTTGTGGGGATGGTCGCCGGGTTGTTGGCAATCTGGACATTGGCATTGGTACACATCTGGTGCTGACATATCTTTGACCTTCCTGCCCTTAACGGGCAGGAGCATTATACACGAAAATCTGAAGCGCGAAAACCCGAAGTTGTTTTTGGACGACTCCTTACCTGGGATAGGGCCTCTCCCGCTGCCAGGTAGATGGTCCTCTGTGCCTCGATGGTCGCAGCGGCGTGCAGATCGCTGAGCGGAAGCAGGGAGAGGGTGAGCACCCGGGGCACGATAAAGACGACCACCCCGAGCAGGGCGAAATAGAGGGCGATCAACATCCAGGCGGGACGAACGCGCTTGAGAGCCACGTAGAGGGCCAGGAACATGAGGCCCAGGAGCGCGAAAGAGACGATGTCCAGCGCGTTGAGGTACCAGAGGGTCAGGAGCCGGTTGCGCTGAGCGAGCGCGAACCAGTCCTCGACGGTGGCTGGAAAGGGTTCGCCAAAGATCAGGAGGATAAACTGGCTAGAGTACAGGATCAGGGCGATCAGGGGGGCCAGAGCGCCTGCCCGGTAGAGGCTTTGCCAGTGGGCATCTGCGATTTCGACACCAGACTTGTCCATGCCTTCACATCTCCTTATTGGCCTGTCTCTCGATGTCATATGCGAACCCGGCAACAAAAGTGAAGAGAATCGTGCTGAACCCAGCAACCAAGCTGAGCAACATGACGGTGAGAACCTGGTCCGGATCGTTCAACCCCGGCACAAACCCAAACACCGCAGTCGCCAGCGTGCCGAGCATCAGCAGCGAACCGATGATCAGGGACCATGGCCACAACCGGGCCAGCACCCGCCGGATGCCGGCCGGGAGAATCTTTCGCCACCACGTCAACGGACTGTTGATCCGGGTCGCCACAGCACAGATCAGGATAAAGAACACGATCTGGGCCACGCCGCCGCCCACCAGGAACAGCAGGATGAAGAGCAGCAGAAAAACGAGCGGGCCGTGCTTCTTGTGTACAAAGCCCACCGACCAGATCACAATGGCGAGGCCGACCGCCATCGCCAGGATGCCGGTGATGAGAAAATTGGGGATCAGCGTCAACGCATATTCGTTGCCGTGGACCCACATCCGGTGCGCATCTCCAATGGCCGAGATGAACATGCCGTTGGTTGGCGTGTTCCCCTGCAGGGTCTCGAAAAACCCGTGGCTCATGCCGGATATCCCAAAGATCACACCGAGCGTGGCTACGGTAACTCGTGTCGCGTGGTTCATGGTTGCTCCTCCGGGACGCCCCGCGCGAGTTGAAAGAGCCGCCAGGCGATCAGGATGTACCAGATCAATCGAAACGGGGCCGAGATGGACGGGAACAGGGGGGCAATCGCCGGTGCCAAGGCCATGACGATGAAATAGCCCAGTACCAGGCTATTGGCCACAATGCCCGTCGTCGCGGTGACCTTGCCAAAGACACCGCTCCGCCTGCTGCTTTGCAGCATGACCAGCGAGGCGATCAGGCCAGCCAGGGCCACGAGGAGCAGGCCCAGGTGGATACCGCCGGGATTGTGGATCGCCAGCAGCGCCTCCCCGGCCGCCAGGAACATGGCCCGCTGCGCCTCGGTGGTCGCGGCCGCGTACTGGTTGCTGAGGGCCAGCATGGCAAACGCCTGATTCGAGGCCAGGTAGACGGCGACCCCCACCAGGTCACAGGTTGTCGCGACGATCATGGCACTCTTGTTGGCTCGTCTGAGGGCGCCATAGAGGGCCAGGAACATCAGGCCCACCAGCACATAATTGACGATGTCAAAGAGGTCGAGCAAGATGAGGCCCAGGACCACGTTATCCTGGAGCAGCGTGAACCAGTCGAGGGCGCTGACGGGTGGCTTGGCGCCCACAATGCCCATGTCCATGAGGAGCGCGACCTCTACCCCAAAGTGCCGGCGAAAGACCACGACGGCGATCAGGATAGCCGCGCCGCCTGCTATGTAGAGACCTCGCCAACCGGAATTCTGTGCTGATTGTGACATGTGCCTAACCTCGATAAACTAGACCCAACCAGGTTGATACTCCTGGAGATTCTTGCTCGTTGTACAAGAATTTCACGGGTTAGGGCCCAGTTGTTCCAACAACCACTCGGCCAGCCACAGGTCGTACAGCCACATGTTCTGGCGTCTGCCCGGGGTACGCTGGACCAGTATCCCCTCTGGGCCGGCCTGTACGTTCACCTTGACCCAGCGTTTGGCCTTGCGCAGACTTTTCAGCGCCTTGGAGATGAGCTCGGGGGCGTCTTGGGCAGCGACGAGCTTGCCTTTCTGGCTCTCGATGGCAAAGGGTGGGATGGAGGAGCGCACCATGGCATAGGTGGTTTTGCCGTCGATGACGATCTGCACTGGTCGCCCGTGGCGGGTGCCGCCAAATACCACAAGATCGGCTGCATCCGATTGCACGTGGTGAACCACCATGTCCAGGTCCGCGCTTGGCGTATCGACCAGCGCCAGCCCTAGCGGGGCCAGGTAGGCGTGCTTGCCGGCCCGGGCGCCTCCGCCGATCAAAAAATACGTGCGTACCACAGTGATGGCGAGCAGGACAAACACACCGATCACCATGAACAGCATGGCAGTGTCGGACAGTATCCCCAAGAGACGGAGCCACATGGAGCCGATGACATAGAAGGCGAGCACGTTTTGCCAGCCAAAGAACTCGATGATGCCGCGGCGCGCTGTTTTTTCCAGTTTGGCCTGCTCGTCGACGTTTCCGCCGTGAACGGCCATGGCCTCCGACAATGTGGACCAGCTTTTGAGGGCCTTGATCTCGGGGACGCCGCCGGGTTCCTGCTCCTCCAAACGTTTGGGGCTGCCATAACTCCTGAACAGGAACTGCCACCACCAGTAGGCCAGTACCCCGATGAACCACAGCGTGACGCACGTGAACCCAACGTACAGTGTCGCTCCCTTGGTTCCGTGGGGGTCAAAGAGTGCGGCGGTGCCCATCGTGGCAACGACGATGCCGATGAGGCCGCCGACGATGTATATGCGATAAAGGATCGAGTCTCCACCTGCTCCGGTGCCTGGCATTGTATTGCTCCTCGTATAATATATGGTGTGGGAGGTGTCAGCCCACCCCCACTTGACAACCAGTGGATCCCTGACTATCCTGGGGGCTGGTCCAGGGAGGGTAGCGCTCGTGCTCCTTGTTGCTCTGACTTCTCCGAAAGCTTGCTGGCGATGATTTCTTGCGCCCAACGGGCCGCGCGTTCCAGCTCACCCTCTTTCAGGGGGCCTTCTCTTCCCTTGACGAAAAAGGCTGTCGGCGGCACCAGGAGCGTCGCCCCCTTTTTCTCAAGGCTGTCCGCGATCCGGGGCGCCGCGTAGCCAAAGACGCGAACCAGTCTCGTGGAGAACCGGGTATCGAACGCGGCTACGAGGATACCTTGCAGGACGGCCGGCGGGATCCGGTCCAGCCAGCCTTGCATCGCCTCCGTCGGCCGGCCGCCGTGAGTGGGCGACCCGACGATGAGCAGGTCGAACGCTTTCACTTCGGCGCCGGCGGCCTCGCCGGCGCGGCGCACGACCACCTCACCGGCCAGCGCGTCGCCGATAGCCTGGGCCACCTGGGCCGTATTCCCGTGGAGCGAGTCATAAACGATCAGCGTGCGCATGTCAACCCTCCATTCTGCTGTGTTCGTCAAGAAACTCGGCCATCGGGAACGGTTGGCCGTGCCCGGGATATGCGGTATGGATGGCCAGGCCGCTCAGTTTTTCCACACTGGCATTCGCCGCTGTCAGGTCGTCCATGATGGAATTGAGGACCGGTTGTTTCGTGTTTTCGATCAGGTCGCCGCTGAATAGGTCGCCGGCGCCCGTCAGGATACCAATGGAGCCCTTCGAGTGGCCTGGAATCGCAAGCACCTGCGCGTCGAGTCCATAGTCGGACAAGTCTTGGCCATCCTCAAGGTAGACATCGGGCTTGAATCTGTCCGATTTGAAAAAGCGAAAGAGGAGCGGCGCGATCATCTTCAAGACCACATTGCCCGATTTCCGGTTCCAGAACATGTCTCCGCGCTCGGCCATGCCGGCGTCGTCCGGGTGCATGGCTATTTTTGCGCCAAACTTTTCACGGAGATAGGCGGCGTTGCCGATATGGTCAAAGTCGCCGTGGGTGAGCACGATGAGCCGGAGCGCGCCCGGCCGGCAGCCCGCGCCGACGAGTTCCTTTTCCAGCACGGCGCGCTGGTTGGACCCGCCGGTGTCAATCAGGACAAAGCCGGCGTCGGTTTCCACGAGATAGCAGTTTACGCTGCCCAATCGAAAGGGCATCGGCAGGGCGATGATCTTGATCTCTGACATGATGTTCTCCTTGGATAGGTGCAGGCTATGTTTCCGAGTCGATCCGCTTCTGGATGTCGTACGCGAATCCAGACAGGACGGCAACCGCCAGGAATACGAGCGAGAGGTTGCCGACAGCATACAAGATGATGGCCATGACGTCAAGGCTAAAGAACCACGCCAGGGGATACCCCAGGATGGCCATCGCGACGCCGGCCAGAGTGGATAGCACATACGCGATGAGAGACCACGGCCAGGACCTGACCAGCACGCCTCGGACGCGATCGGACAGGTGTGTGCGCCACCACGTGAGCGGCTTGCCGATCCGGGTGGCGACGAGGCAGGCCACTGTTCCGGCGATAAGCGGTGGAGACCCTCCGCCCACCAGGAGCAGTACGATACAAAGCAACAAGAGACCCCAGGCACCGTACTTGTGATCGATAAACGCAACCGACCAGATCACGGTCAGCAGGCCCACGGTCACGGCCAGGATGCCCGTGACGAGGAAATTGGGCACGATGGTCAAGGCCGGTTCCATCGCCCCCGGCCAGAACTCGTGCGCCGGGCCAATGGCATCGATGATGAGGCCGCCGGGCACCGTATTGCCCTGCAGGATCTCAAAGAACCCGTGCTCCATCCCAAACAATCCCACGAGCACCCCGATCGTGGAGGCGACCACTCGGGTGGCGCTCCGGGTTTTCTTCAAGTCGGTCATTTCCATTCTCCTCACGCGGTCCGCGGCCGAACCGATTGTAGGGCAGACGGCTACAAGTAGATCACGCTTTCCGATTGGCTCACTTGAGCCTGCTCATGACTCAACGGCCCACTATGTTAGCCTTCCCCGCTCCTCTCCGCTCTGAGTTCATAATGCTGTGATCGTTCATCAAAACGGGAGAGCACTGCTCTTGCCTTCTCCGGCACAACGGCTAATTCGTAATCCTCTCCCGCAAACTCACGGACAGCATCCAGCGAATCAAACAACATGACCGTGACGAATTCGACTTCTTCATCGACTTGGCGGCGAAGCAACTGGATGCTTTTGAAGCCACGGATGTGTCGATTCTGAATACCGACAAAGACTTCCTCCTTGAGCAGCACCTCGTATTGATCTGCGTTCCCAGGGGTTGTCCATCCATGCCAGATTCGGGCAATCATGTTTCGCTTTTATCCTTTCGGGTATAGTTTGAAACTCGATGGATCCGTACTCCAGGCCAGAACCGCCATGGTATGGTACAATGCCTCCGCTTGATTGCGGGAGGTCGCGCTATGAAATGGCGGATCGTGGGCCTGGTGGCCATCCTGATGCTGGGCGTGCAGTTGACCCAGGGGACCCCTGGCACGCTCGCGAGCGAAAACCCGGCCCCGGTGCTGCAGGCTACCCGGTTAGCGGAGCCGCGCAGGGCTGGTGGCTGGCCCGGGTCGTGGTGGTCAGCCGTGGCGCTGGGTTACGTGGCGGCGTCCAGTGATGTGCTGGGGCGCGGCTGGCGGACCCTGGGGGCCCGGCGACCGCGTCGGCCGGCCCCGTCACGGGTGGCGGCCCGGTCTCCGGCACCACC
>JAHJIN010000414.1 GCA_018823415.1 Chloroflexota bacterium
GCGACCCCACGCCTTTTCTGCGCCACCTGCGTTCTTCACGGCGCCAGCGGCCGCTACAACTCGCTGCCGCCGCCCAGCGTTTCACGGGCCTCCTCCCGGGTCTTACCCCAGCCCTGGGCCCGTAAGTTGACGCATATGGGGAGAGGGGGAGGGGTGACCGTCGTAGACGGTCGGGGAGGGGGAGAGGTTGGTCTGTTTTCATTTACGCCGCCGGCGCACCACCCATACCCCGGCAACCAGCAACAGGCCGATGAACAAGCCCACGACCAGCGCGCCGGTCGCCGCCCGCTCCCGGAAATCGTCCGGGGCCACGCGGACGATGAGGCCATCCACGTTGCCGGTCCCCTCCACGACTACCCGGGCCTCATGCGGGCCATAAGCCAGCCCGCTCGCCACCGGCACGATCACCTGCCACGCCTCGGCGTCGGCGCCCAAGTCCATGATGTGTTCCGCGCCATCGACCGTCACGCGCAGCCGACCGGCCCCGGGCGCGCGCCGCACCACCAGCTCCAGCGCGTCGCCCACAAAGGTAAAGTTCAGCGTCGCGCCGTCCGCGCCCTGGCGATAGGCACCCAGCACAGCCCGGTCGTCCTGCTGGGTCTGCCAGTCGCCGGTCCAATGGAGTGCCCGGTGGTCCTCCTGGTGATAGCCCTTGTAGACCCGGGGTAGGGCCGTGGCGAGAGCCTTGAGGGCCTCGTAGGCCGGGGTCGGCTCGAACTTGTCGCCCAAGATGCGGAAATAATACTGCTGCTGGTACTTGTTCACGTCGTGGACCATGCGCAGGTGCCACACGCAGGCCAGGGGCATCCACGGCCATTCTTCCTGCATCCGCTCGAACCCGCGCACCAGATAGCGGGCCTGCTGCTCGTCGGTGACGCGGCCCCAGGCCGGGGGCTTGGGGAAATCCTCCGGCAGCACGGTCCAGCCCATCTCCATGCCCCAGATGGGTTTGGCGGCGTCGCCGTTGCGCACCATCACCTCGCGGGTGAGGATGGGCCGGGAAAAGTTCACGTGGTCATAGCGGCCGATGCGGCGCTCGTCCGGCCCCCAGAACATGCCATAGGGGTTGACACCCATGATGTCGAAATAGTCGCGCGCGCCGGCCGCATACATCTCTTCCAGGTACGACACGTCGTTCTGGCTCACCGGCCCGGGGTCGATGGTGGGCGAGAGGGCCGCGCAGAGGATCACACAGTCCGGGTCGGCTTCTTTGGCCCGGGTGTAGGCCACCTTGAGCAGGTCCACGTAGGATCGGGCGCTCACAGTGCGGCCGCTCCACTCATAGTTGACGTTGGGTTCGTTCCAGATCTGATAGAAGCGGATGCGGCCCTTGTAGCGGCTCACTACCTTGTAGACGAAATCGCCATAGTCGCGAAAGTCGTCCGGTGGCCCCAGGGGATGCTGGTCATAGTCCCGGTGCGCCCAGCGCGGCGGCAAATCCAGCCGCACGATCATCTCCAGGCCGTATTCCTCTACCAGGTCCACGAGCTTGTCGTATTTGTCCCAGGTGTGCTGGCCGTACTCGTTGACATAATTATCCTTGCCCAGCACCTCGATGTCGTTCCAGGGGAATTCCTGGCGAATCCAGCCAAACCCGGCGTCGCGGATCAGCTTCAGGCTTTGGCGGACCTTCCATTCTTCGACTTCTTGCTCCAGAAAGGTGTTGACGCCGTAGGGATTCATGCCAGAGTAGGGCATGGGGGTATAGTCGGCCGTGTCAAAGGTGGGGGCGGTGAGCCGGCCATACACGGCCAACACCTCGTTCTGGGCGTCGCGCACCCCGGCGACCTCTTTGAGGGCGTCCCACAGGCCCAGCTTGAGGGTAGCGAGCAGGCCGGCGCCGACGATGATGAGCAAAACCAGCAGGATGACGAATCGTTTCATGACAGGGTCTCCCGGCGGCTATTATACCACAGGCCGTGCGGTCTGCCAGCGGGTGTGGTATAATGGGACTGACCGCTGACGACTGACTTTGGTGATACGGTTCTAACGCGCCAGCCCTTCGAACACGCATGGCGACAGGAGCATACCCGTGTCTGACAATAAACCATCAACCTCCCGGCCTCCTACAAACCTGCGCCGTCACCGCCAGCAGACGGACCGGAACCTGGTCATTGGCGCGCTGTTTTTGCTGTTCGTGGTGGGCGGCGGCCTGATCTGGTATTTTTGGGGCGCCGGGCCGGCGTTGGCCGGCTGGGTCTGCATGGGGACCGTGGTGATGCTCATCGGGAGCTTGTATCTGATACTCAAGCTGATGGAGTGGTGGAGCAATCCTCACGAGGATGACTAGGCCGGGCGAAACCCGTTCTCCGCTGCTGTTGTCCTTTAGGATTTTGATTGCAGTGAATGAGACTTTTCGCTGCGGTGGTGAGTAATTTCATTGCAGTGACCAATACAACGATGAATTGGGCCTGTCCGCGTGCGGCCCCTATTTCCGAAACTCCCCCAAGTCCGGTGGCCGTTTTCCATGAACGTGCTCATCCCTTCGCGGAACTCGGCCGTGCCATAGAGGGCGGTGAGCATCCCACGGCGAGGTTAAAGGACCCCTTGCAGGGGTCGCTTTTATATGCGAGTTGCGCCAATGGGGGCGATAGTGTAAAATAAAGTTCGAGCCGGGAGGAAATGATGACCAAACGTTTGTATTATGACGATCTGTTCCAGATGCAGTTCGAGGCCCAGGTGGTCGAGTTGACGACGGACGCCGAACGGCCGGCCGTGGTCCTGGACCAGACGGCTTTTTATCCCACGGCCGGCGGCCAGCCGCACGATACCGGCACCCTGGCTGGCGTGCCGGTGGTCGACGTCGTCGAGCGCGCGGGCGATGGGGCCGTGCTCCACGTGCTGGATGGCCCGGCGCCAGTGGTCGGGAGCATGGTGGCGGGTCTCGTCAACGCCGTGCGCCGGTTTGACCATATGCAGCAGCACACCGGCCAGCACATCCTGTCGCAGGCGTGCCTCAAGCGCTGGAACGCCCAGACGGTCGGCTTTCACCTGGCCGATACGTATAGCTCTATCGACCTGGACCGGGAGCCGCGCGAGCCGGTGGATCAGGTTATGGTCCAGGTGCAAGAAATCGTCAATGGCGTGGTCTTTGGCGACCTGCCGGTGCGCGCCTGGTTCCCCACGGAGGGAGAGCTGGCCGCGCTGCGACTGCGCAAGCCGGCCGGCGCGCACGAGCGGATTCGCGTGGTCCAGGTGGAAGGATTCGACGTGACGGCC
The DNA here is from genome assembly GCA_018823415.1 of Chloroflexota bacterium. Lineage (GTDB taxonomy): Bacteria > Chloroflexota > JAHJIN01 > JAHJIN01 > JAHJIN01 > JAHJIN01. Next base: position 3,220 of record JAHJIN010000414.1, read on the forward strand.
TGCGGCGGCACCCATGTCACAGCCACCGGGCAGATCGGCCTGGTGGTGGTACGGCGCTGGGAGCGCTACAAGGGTGGCTTGCGGGTCGAGTTCCTGTGCGGCGGCCGGGCCTTGCGCGACTATTGCTTTTTGGCGACCACCGTGCGCGACTTGGCTACCGAACTCAGCGTGGCCGATACAGACCTGGCCGATATGGTGCGCCGGCGGCTGGCCGAGGCTCAGGAGTATCATCATCTGGCCGAGGTGCGCGGCAATGCCTTGCTGGATTACGAAGCCCGGGAACTGGTCGCCACCGCCGAGGTGCATGGTTCGCTGCGCCTGGTGCTGCGCGTGTACGAGGACCGGCCCTTTGAGGAGGTGCGCCGCCTGGCCCTGCGCCTGACGGAAGAGCCCGGCGCGGTGGCACTGCTGGCGGCTCGCGGTGACAAGGTGCAACTGGCCTTTGGCCGCGGCCCTGACCTGGACCTGGACATGAATGCTATCTTGCGCGCTGCGTGCCAGGTGCTTGGCGGCAAGGGCGGTGGCCGGCCACACCTGGCCCAGGGCGGTGGCCCGGATGCCGCACACCTGGACGAGGCCCTGGCTGTGGCTCGCCGTCACGTGCTGGGCGCGTGACATTGCCCGTCACGTTGTCAAACCTCGCCACTTGTGGTATCATAGAGCGCGTTTGGGGATCCTGTGGACATTCACATCACCCGCAGCAAGCGGCGCAAGAAAACCGTCTCGGCCCGGCTCGTGAACGGCGTGCTGGAGGTGCAGGCCCCGGCCCACGCCACTGACGCCGAACTCGCGCCCATCATCGAGCAACTGCGCGGTAAACTGGAGCACAAGCTGGAGCGCGAGCGCCAAAAGGCCGACCGGTCGCTCATGGAGCGCGCCCAGGAGCTGAACCGTCGCTATTTCAACGGCAAGCTCCGGTGGACCGCCATCCGCTACGTGTCCAATCAGAACAAGCGCTTTGGGAGCTGCACGCCGGACCGGGGTACCATCCGTCTCAGCAACCGGCTAGAGCAGGTGCCAGACTGGGTGCGTGATTACGTCATCGTCCACGAACTGGCGCACCTGCAAGAGCCCAACCATTCGGCCCGGTTCTGGCAGCTCGTGCGTCGCTACCCCAAGACCGAGCGCGCCATCGGCTTTCTCATGGCCCTGGGCTATGAAGATGAGGATGCCGACCAGGCAAACGCCACGTGACGCCTGTCGTTTGACGCATGACTCTCACCGAGGATACCATGGACAGCAATCAATTCCGCGAATCCTATCTCCAATTCTTTGAGGCGCGCGGCCATACCCGGGTCCACTCGTCCAGCCTGGTGCCGGCCGACCCCACGCTGCTGTTCGTCAACGCCGGCATGGTCCAGTTCAAGGACGTGTTCCTGGGACTGGAGAAACGCCCGTACTCGCGGGCCACCTCGTCCCAAAAGTGCATGCGCGTGGCCGGCAAACACAACGATTTCGAGACCGTGGGGCGCGACGGCACGCATCACACGTTCTTTGAGATGCTGGGCAATTTCAGCTTTGGCGATTATTTCAAGGCCGATGCCATCCCCTTTGCCTGGGAATATCTGACCCGGGTCCTGGACCTGCCGGCGGACCGCATGTATCCCACCGTCTACACCGACGACGACGAGGCCGCCGCCCTCTGGGCCAAGGTCAAAGGCATTCCCGAATCGCAGGTGATTCGCCTGGGCGAAAAGGACAACTTTTGGGCCATGGGCGACACCGGCCCGTGCGGCCCCTGCTCCGAGATCCACCTCGACCGGTCTGGCACCTGCCGGTGGGGTCACGGCGATTGCCTTCCCAACTGCGAGTGCGGGCGCTGGGTAGAGTTGTGGAACCTGGTGTTCATGCAGTTCAACCGCGACGCCGATGGCGTCATGACGCCGCTGCCCCGGCCCAGCATTGACACCGGGGCCGGGCTGGACCGCATCCTGGCCGTGTTGCAAGGCACCGAGAGCAACTATGATACCGATATTTTCGCGCCGCCCCTGCGCGTGGTGGCCGAGTTGCGCGGCGCGCCCTATGTGGAGGCGGCTCCGGAAGGCTTTTCGTACCGCGTTATCGCGGACCACAGCCGGGCGGCCGCGTTTCTCATCGCTGACGGCATCTTGCCGGCCAACGAGGGCCACGGCTATGTGCTGCGCCGGGTGCTGCGCCGGGCCATTCGCCACGGGCATCTGTTGGGCTTTCGCGAGCCGTTCATGGCCCAGACAGTGGCGGCTGTGGCCGAGGTTATGGGCCAGTCCTACCCGGAGCTGGTGGACCAGGCCGGTTTCATCCGCCGTGTGGTGGTGCAGGAAGAAGAACGCTTTTTGCAGACCCTCGACGCCGGCACCGAACGCCTCCAGGTCCTTTTTGCCGACCTGGAATCGCGCGGCGAGCGTATCGTCCCCGGCCGCGAGACCTTCAAGCTCTATGATACCTTTGGCTTTCCCCTGGACATTACCCGCGACATGGCCGAAGAACGCGGCTTGACCGTGGACGAAGTCGCGTATAACCAGGCCATGGCCGAGCAGCAGCAGCGTGCCCGAGCCGCGCAGCGTTTTGGCCTGGACGAACTGGCCGAACGCTATCGCCCGCTGGACCTGCCGCCTACCACGTTCCTGGGCTACGAGACGTTGGCCGCTGACGGGGTGGTGCAGACCATCATGCGCGCCGGCGAGATGGTGAGCCAGGCGGCGACAGGCGACGAGGTGGAGGTGGTGCTGGACCGCACGCCGTTCTATGGCGAGGCCGGCGGCCAGGTGGGCGACACCGGCGAACTGGTAGGACCGGCTGGTCGCGTGGAAGTGACGGACACCCGGCGTCCGCTGCCCGACCTCGTCGTCCATCGCGGGCGCGTGACCGAGGGTGCAATTCAGGCCGGGCAGACGGTGCGGGCCTCCGTCACCGAGGGCCGGCGCCTGGACATCGCTCGCAACCACACGGCCACGCACCTGTTGCAAAAGGCGCTCCAGGAGGTGCTGGGGCCGCACGCCCAGCAGCGCGGCTCGTTGGTGGCCCCCGATCGGCTGCGTTTTGACTTTACGCACCTGGAGTCCATGACCCCGGCCCAGATCAGCCAGGTAGCGCACCGGGTCAACGCCGTCATTCGTGAAAACCGCCCGGTCACGGCCTCTCGCACCACCTATGCCGACGCCGTGGCCCGGGGTGCGATGGCCCTGTTTGGTGAAAAGTACGGCGACGAGGTCCGGCTCATCGAGGTGGAGGGGTATAGCCGCGAGTTGTGCGGCGGTACGCACCTGCATCACACCGGCCAGATCGGCATGTTTGACATCGCCAGCGAAGGCAGCATCGGGGCCGGCCTGCGCCGCATTGAGGCCGTGACCGGCCGGGGCGCCGAAGAATGGGTTGAGCGCCAACTGACGACGCTCGAAGCTGTGGCTGAGGCCCTGGAAACGACCCCTGACCATGCCGCTGCCAAGGTGCAGACGTTGGTGAGCGATCTGCGCCAGGCTCGCAAAGAAGTAGAAACCTTGCAGCGGCAGTTGGCCCGGCGCGGCATCGACGCGCTGCTGGAGCAGGCCCAGGATTTGGCCGGCCTGCGTGTGCTGGCCGCCCGCGTAGCGGCCGCCGACGCCAACGCCATGCGCGAGATGACCGACTGGCTCCGCGACAAGCTGGGCAACGCCGTGGTGGTGCTGGGCGCCGTCATTGACGACAAGCCCCTGCTGGTGGCGGCAGCCACGCCCGACGCCGTGGCCCGGGGCATCCACGTCGGCAAGCTGATCCGCCCGGTGGCCCAGGTCGTGGGTGGCGGCGGCGGCGGCCGGCCCGACATTGCCCAGGCCGGCGGGCAGGACCCGGCCCGTCTGGACGAGGCCCTGGCTCAGGTGGCCGGGCTGGTGGATGGGCAACTGTCCGGCTGATGGTAGAAAGTGAGTGGTGAAACATGGACGCCGTTAGCGAAGCCGAGAGACTGCTGATGACGATGACTCGGGCCGAAAAAGCCCAGCTACTCGTGTGGGTTGTGCGCGATCTGGGGGACGCATTTCCTGGCATCGAGAGCAACCCGGCGATCTGTGGTGGTGAGCCATGCATTGTCCGTACCCGCATTCCCGTGTGGGTTCTGGTGCAGTCCCGGCGGTTGGGGCTGAGTGAAGCCGAATTGCTTAGTGCTTATCCTACGCTGCGAGCCGAAGATTTGGCAAATGCCTGGGCTTATTATCGCACGCACCGTGACGAGGTCGAGCAGCACATCCAGTTGAATGAGGCGGCGTAGATGGCCCGGCTATATTCCAACGAGAATTTCCCGCTGCCAGCGGTGGTCGAGTTGCGTCGGTTGGGGCACGACGTGTTGACCATCCAGGAAATGGGCCAATCTAATCAATCATTGTCCGATGAAGCAGTGCTGACCTTTGCTTGTGCTGAGGGTCGGGTGCTGTTGACCTGCAATCGCCGGCATTTCGTTCGTTTGCATCATGAGCAAGCCCAACATTGTGGTATCATCGTGTGCACGGTGGATCCTGATTTTGCAGGTCTGGCACAGCGGATTCATGTCGCGCTTGAGGAGCATGCTCCGATTGCTCAGACGTTGATTCGCATCAATCGCCCGGCGCGTTGATTCGTAACGGGACGAGAGGGTTTAATCGATGACCCGTACCACCCGCTATCAGGGCGCCATCATGCGCGGGCGCCGCATTTTGCTGATTTGTCATCGCGAACATGATAGTGGCCGGACGTACTGGCTGATTCCCGGTGGCGGCCGCGAACCCGGCGAAACCGAGGAACAGTGCGTCCAGCGCGAGATGCGCGAGGAAACCAACCTGGACGTGGTGGTGGAGCGGCTGCTGCTGGACGAGCGCACCATCCCCGGCGCCCGGGTATACCAACGCCAAAAGACCTATCTCTGCCAGGCCATCGACGGCGAGGCGCGGCCGGGCATCGAGCCAGAGCCCGAGGCCGCTGCCAACTATGGCATTACGGCGGTGCGCTGGGTAGACATTGACGACGAGGCCGCGTGGGGCGCGCTCATTCTGGATGACCCCATCACCGGCCCACTGCTGCGCCGCATCCGCGCGGCCCTGACATAGCCCAATCTGCACGACAACGAGGTCCAGTACCTGGAAGGTCAAAGATGACCACCCTGCCCATCCCAGACGAATTCGAGCTGGGACTCCAAGACCGCGAGCGGTTGACCCGCATCGTCGCCAGCCTGCCCTTGCTGGCTGACCTGAGCCGGTCTGACATTCTGCTCTATATCGGCGACGGGACCGGCCCGGCGACGATTATCGCTCAGGCCCGGCCGCACTCGGTATCGCCCATCTTTCGTGACTCGCTCGTCGGCCAGAGCGTCTCGGAAGATGACAATGCGTTGCTCTTTCGCGCCCTGCGCCGGGGCCGGCCGGTCCACGATACGCACGACGTCACAGACCGCGCCATCCCCAGCTTTCAAGAGACGTACCCGGTCCGCAGCCACGATGGTGAGCGGGTCGTGGGGGCACTGGGCCTGGTGACGAACCTGCTGGAATACGAGCGCCACCGCCGGCGCAATCCGGTGTTTCAGCAAGCCCTGGACCACTTGCAGCAAATGACTTTGCTGGGGCAGTTGTGCCCGGCCGCAACTCTCTCGCTCTTTGGCGAGCACGATGGGATCATGGTCATCGACGCGGCCGGCGTCATTCGCTATGTTAGCGGCATCGCCACCAACCTCTATCGCAAGATCGGGCACGGCGAAAACCTGGTCGATACGGCCGTTGCCAGCCTGCCAGTCGATGCTGCGCTGTTCCAACAAGCCCTGGACACCGGGCAATGCCTGGAACAAGAGAGTGAAGAAGAAGGCTTTATCTGGATCAAAAAGGCCATTCCCATTCGCGAAGGGGGCGGCGGCGTGGGCCGGCTCCTGGGCCGGCTCCGATCTGCCACAGCCGCCGATAACGACTACTGGGGCGTGATGCTCACAATCCACGATGCCACAGAAACCCGCCGCAAAGAACGCGAACTGCGGATCAAGTCGGCCATGATCCAGGAGATCCACCATCGCGTCAAGAACAACCTGCAAACCATCGCCGCGCTCTTGCGCTTGCAATCCCGGCGCAGCGAGTCGGAAGAGGTCCAGCAAATCCTGCAAACCACCATCAACCGCATCCTGAGCATCGCCATTGTCCACGAATTCCTGGCCCAGGGCGAAGGTACGCCCATCAACATCCGTGACGTGGCGCGCCAGGTGGTTCACCAGTTGATCCGCAGTGCGCTGGATCCCGAACTGCAAATCCAGCTCAACTGGTTCAGCGATGACATCTTTTTGCCGGCCCAGCAGGCCACAGCCTGTGCGCTGGTCGTCAACGAGCTGATCCAGAACGCGCTGGAACACGGCTTTGTGGGCCAGGACAGCGGCATCGTGGTGGTTCACCTGCGTGATCAGGGAGCAGCGGTGGGCGTGGATGTGTGGGACAATGGCGTGGCTCTGCCGCCCAACTTTGATGTGCAGCGCGATGGCAGCCTGGGCTTGCGTATCGTGCAAACGCTGGTGGCCGAAGATCTCAAGGGCAGCTTGCGTCTATACAACGATGACGATGGCGTGCGCGCAGTGGTCAGCTTTCCCAAGGCACCCTTGCCCGAACCATCATCACCGCTGGGCGAATTCTAATACGATTGGAGAACCATCAGCATGAAACGGATCATCATTGCCGAAGACGAAGCGCTGGTGCGCATGGACCTGAAAGAGAGCCTGGAGGCACTGGGATACCTGGTGGTGGGCGAGGCGGGTGATGGGTTGAGCGCGGTCAACATGGCCCGTGAGCTGCGGCCCGACCTGGTGGTCATGGATATCAAGATGCCCCAGATGGATGGGATCGAGGCGGCGCGCATCTTGACCAGGGAAAAACTGGCCCCGGTGCTGCTCATCACCGCCTATGGGCAGCAGGAACTGGTGGAGCAGGCCGCCGAGGCCGGCGTGGTGGGCTATCTCATCAAGCCGTGGAAAGAAATGGACCTGGCCCCGGCCATTGAGGTGGCTCTGGCCCGCTTTGACGAGTTTCGCACCCTGGAAACCGAGATGCGCGATTTGCAGTTGACCCTGGAAACGCGCAAGCTGGTGGACCGGGCCAAGGGCATCCTCATGGACGCGCAGGGTCTCAGCGAGGCCGAAGCCTTTCGCCGCATCCAAAAGATGAGCATGAACACCCGCAAGCCCATGAAAGACGTTGCCGAGGCCATCATCCTGGCCCGCCAGATGGAGATAGAGTGATCACCGGCGTGGATTGACCAACATCTTGCCAGCCGCAAGGTTTGGGAGCAGGCAAAGGCGCCCGGTTCCGCGGTCCGGGTGCCTTTTTCTATGCGTTACCCGGGTTGTTCGACGGAGCACGGTCCGTCATAAAAATGAGGAGGCGTTGACCATGAACGATCAGCATACACGACGTGAGCTGGCCGCGCGCATGGCGGCCGATGGCGTCCAATTCGTGAGTTTGCAGTTTACCGACATCCCCGGCACCGTCAAGAACGTGACCATCCCGGTGCAGCGGCTGGACGAGGCCCTGGAACGGGGCGTGTGGTTCGATGGTTCGTCCATCGAGGGCTTTGCGCGTATCTATGAAACCGACATGATGCTGCTGCCCGACCCGGCCACGTATTGCATTGTGCCCTGGGAACCAGATTCATGCCGCGTGGCCCGGCTCTTGTGCGACATCTATACGCCCCAGGGCGAGTTGTTCGCCGGCGACCCGCGTCATATCCTCAAGCGAGCATTGGCCCAGGCCGAGGCGTTGGGTTTCCAATTCAACATAGGCCCCGAGTTCGAGTTCTTTTTGTTTCGCATGGACGGCCACCCGCACATCCAGCCGGTGCCACACGACGTGGGCAGCTATTTCGACTTTTCGCCGCGCGATACGGCGGCCCGGGTGCGGCAGGACATCTCGGCCACCCTGGAGGGCATGGGCATCCAGGTGGAAAAGGTCCATCACGAGGTGGCGGCCGGCCAGCACGAGATCGACATCCATTATGCCGACGCCCTCACCAGCGCCGACCACGTGATCACGGCCAAGTATGCCATCCGGGCAGTGGCCCAGTTGCACGGGCTGTGCGCCACGTTCATGCCCAAACCGGTGTTTGGCATCAACGGGTCGGGGATGCACACGCACCAAAGCCTCTTTGCCCAGGGCCACAATGCCTTTTTCGCCGCCGATGACCCCTATCACCTGAGCCCCACGGCCTACCAGTTCATCGCCGGGCAATTGGTCCATGCGGCCAGCCTGGCGGCCCTGGTTGCTCCCACCGTCAACTCGTACAAGCGGCTGGTGCCTGGCTACGAGGCCCCGGCGTACATCTGCTGGGGCCAGGTGAACCGGTCCGCGCTGATCCGCATCCCGCGCTATTCGCCGGGCTGGGAGCAGGCGGTGCGCGCCGAGCTGCGCTGCCCGGACCCTAGCTGCAACCCGTACCTGGCGTTTGCCGGCATGCTGGCCGCCGGCCTGGATGGTATTCGACGCCAGCTCACGCCGCCAGCGCCGGTGGAGGAAAACGTCTATGATTTTGACGACCGGCGCTTGCACGAACTGCACATCGACACGCTACCCCGCAACCTGGGCGAAGCACTGGAGGCATTGGCAGCCGACTCGGTGCTGGGTGAGGCGCTGGGACCGCAGGCCGCGGATCGGTACCTGGAGGCCAAATGGCGCGAATGGCGCGAGTATAGCATCCAGGTGACCGAGTGGGAGCGCGAGCGTTACCTGGAAACATCCTGACCTGGACAAACCAGAATCCAAAATCAGGACACCGAGAACACTAGGCTGGCTGCCTTTGTGTTCTTGGTGTCCTTTGAGGTGCTGGCTGGTCCCATTATCTGAGCAGCACTCGCAGTTCGTCCGGGTCTGTGACCGGTGCCTGACAGGTGGCATCCCGGCAGACGTAGGCGGTGGCGTGCCCATCCAGTTTGGCACGGTCTTGCAGCAAGGGCACGTCAACCGAGGTCCCCACTGCTACCACCTGGTGTGGGTGGTAGCCGGTTGTGGCGGCCTCCAGCAAGCTACGGGTGTCGCCTGCCGCCGGGTCGCCCACGATGGCGATCTCGCGGGGATGAGCCAGGGCATAGTCCAGCGCCAGCAGCCATTGCCCAAAACCCAGTGGGACTTGAGCCAGCATGGGCTGCACCCGACGCAGGCTCTCGTGGGCCAGCTCTGCGTAGCGCGGCTCGGCGGCCAGTCCGGCTAGTTTGAGCAGCACGGTAGCGGTCATGGCGTTGCCGGAGGGCACGGCGCCGTCTTGCAGCTCCCGGGGCCTGGTGATCAGCGCCTCATGCTCGTCAGAGGTGTTGTAAAAGCCGCCATCCGGGTCGCCGAAATGCGCGATCATGGTCTCGGCCAACTCGCGAGCGGCCTCGTACCAGCGCGGCTGGAAGGTGGCCTGGTACAGCTCCAGCAGCCCCTCGATGAGATGGGAATAGTCCTCCAGGAAGCCGTTGACCTTGGCGTCGCCGGCCTTCCACGTATGCAGCAAGCGACCGTTGTCTTGGCGCAGATCGCGCAAGAGAAAATCGGCGTTGCTTTCGGCAACCTGGCGGTAGTCATCGCGACCCAACACCCGCGCGGCCTCGGCAAAGGCCGCCAGCATCAGTCCGTTCCACGAGGTGAGGACCTTGTCGTCGCGCCCTGGATGCACTCGCTCCTCGCGGGCCACGAACAGCTTGCGCCGGGCCTCGACCAGATCTGCTCGCTGTTCCATGTCTCCCACGAACTCCAAGATGTTCTTCCCCTCGAAATTGCCGCCTTCGGTGACGCCATAGGTAGCCATGAAATCATCGGCATCTGCCCCCAGCACGGCGCGGATCTCAGCCGGCGTCCAGACGAAAAACTTGCCCTCCTCGCCTTCGCTGTCGGCATCTTGCGTGGAGGTGAAACCGCCGGTTGGATCGGCCATTTCACGCACCACGTAATCCAGGGTTTCCACAGCGATAGTGCGAAAGAACTCATTGCCCGTCACCTGCCAGGCGTGGAGATAGACCCGGGCCAGTTGTGACTCGTCGTAGAGCATTTTTTCGAAATGGGGTACGAGCCACCGGTCGTCTACGGAGTAGCGATGGAATCCGCCGCCCAATTGGTCATATATGCCCCCGCGCGCCATCGCTTCCAGAGTTTTCTCGACCATTTGCAATGCCCCAGTATCGCCGCTGGTGTGATGAGTGCGCAGCAAGAACTCGATCGCCATCGGCTGCGGGAACTTGGGGGCGCTGCTCCAGCCGCCGTGCACTGCATCGAAGCGCTTGTGCAGGTTCTGGAGCGCTGACGCCAGCGTGGCCGGGTGCAAGACTATTGGCTCCGGGCCGCCATCCAGCGCGCTCTGCTGTCTGATGATGTCCACCAGTTTGCCGCCGCTCGCCACAAGTTCCGGTCGCCGGTCCCGCCAGCCCTGGGCCACGGCTTCCAGCACGTCGGTGAACGACGGCATCCCGTAGCGGCGCACCGGGGGAAAGTAGGTGCCGCCGTAAAAGGGCTGTCCCTCCGGGGTCAGGAACACCGACATGGGCCAGCCGCCCGAGCCGGTGAGGGCCTGCACCGCCGTCATATAGATGTGGTCCAGGTCCGGACGTTCCTCGCGGTCCACCTTGATGCTGACAAAGTGCTCGTTGAGCATGGCCGCCACCCGCTCGTCCTCGAAGGACTCGTGGGCCATGACGTGGCACCAGTGGCAGGCAGAGTAGCCAATGGAGAGAAAGATGGGCTTGTCCTCGGCGTGTGCTTTTTCCAGCGCCTCTTCACCCCAGGGGTACCAGTCCACCGGGTTGTGGGCGTGCTGGAGCAGGTAGGGGCTGGTCTCGTGGCTCAGGCGGTTGGTCATTGGCGTCTCCCTTCAGGCGCTTTTCCTTGATGGTATCAGTCGCTTGATATTCCTTTTCCATTCTATCATAGTTGACTAATGCTGTCAACTATTGCGCCGAGGAAAAAAGCTGTGGCCTGGACGGGGTTGGAGATAGGGGAGATGGTGGATACGGCTAGGTGTGCAGCGAGTAGCCGCCCTGGCTTGGTTCCGTGATGATCAGCCGGGGTGTTCGCGGGTTGGCCTCTAGCTTTTGCCGCAATTGCCAGACGAGTTGTCGGAGGCGATTCGGCTTGCCGGGGTCGGCGTCGTCCCATACCATTTCCTGGATCATGTCGTAAGGGACGAATTCGCCGGGGTGCAGGAACAGGGCATACAGCAGCCGGAATTCTGTGCGTGTTAGGTGGATGATCGTGCCATTCACCGCGGCGGTCTGCGTATAGGGATCGACAGATAGCCGGGGCAGTGTGCCGTTGCCGGTATTGGCCTCGGTCATGCGCCAGATGATGCGCTGGATCCGGGCGACCAGTTCGGGCAGGTGAAAGGGCCGGCACAAACAATCGGCCATTCCCATGCGGAGCGCGTCACGGCACTGGGTGGGGGAGTGGCTAATCGGCAATAGCAGCACAATGGGGCATGGCGTGACGTTTAGCAATTGCTGGCCCAATAGCCAGGGATCATAGCTGGGTACGTCGGATTGCCCATCCAGCACGATCAGCGAGGGATCGGTTCGAGTCAGCCAATCCCCGTCATAGATAGAGCTGGATGGGGTGGTCACGACATAGCCGGCTTGCTCCAATTGCAACTGGATTTGGCTGATGGTGATGGGCTCGATGCCGATCACCAAGATTTCGTGACGGGTTTCCACGGTATTTCCTACGCTGCCATGTCTATCGTGATTGGGCCGCTGATGGGGCAGCTATGATGTGGTAGCGGGATGATGACATCACCGGGATAGTGTTGAATCCAGCGTAGGCCGCCATAGGCGGTGCTCTGGCACGCCAGAAAATCGAGGTCTGTAAAGTAGAACAGCACAGACATGCCGCCAACCTGCCCGCGAATGGCGTCCAGGATCATAACCGTGGAGCCGGTCAAGGCCACACTAGCTGCCAGATCGATAACTTGATCCCGTTGTTTCTGCGGGATCGCTTGTATTGCTCCGATCATGTGTCTCCCCTCCGAACTCTCCAACTTGTAACCGAGTATTGAGGCTTGGGCCGTCGGCGCCGGCATGTTGGTCGTGGCAGGGATAAGGCTACACCGGGGCGACGAGATCCTTGGCGCTATATTCCGATAGTCTCCCTCTTGAGTGTTGTTGAAGGAAAACGGCCACTTTTCAACCGCAGAGCACGCGGAGACCGCTGAGAAATAGAAGGAAAACTCGGCGAACTCGGCGTTCTCGGCGGTAGAATACTCAGCAACACTCTGCGGGGAGACCACCTATATTCGTATTATAGCATAATAGTGATGGGTCGGGCGTGAAGATTTGGTTATGGAAATTGACCGGCGCGGGGACAGGTGTCCATGGCACGAGGTTGGAGTTGGGCAAGATGCCAGCCTGACCGGCCGTCGGGCACGTCGTTAGTATTACTCGGGCTCGGTCGAGTCCAAGTTCGGCGAGGTGCGGCTCTGAAAACAGTATCCGACACTCCGGCGATTGAGGATATGGTTGGGGGCTGGGTTGCCATCGCCGATTTTGTGGCGCAATGAACTCACGAGTACTTTGAGATGGCCCCGGGTATGCAAGTCATCTTCGGTCCATACCGTAGCGATCAGTTCCTCATAGGGCACGAATTCGTCTATCTGCTTGATCAGGGTCAAGAGCAAGCGTTCTTCTGTGGCGGTGAGGCAAATGGGCTGACCGGACCGGGTGATCGACTGGTTAGCCTCGTCTACGCACAGGTTTGCGTCCTCGTAATAGACGAATTTGGCCGCCGGGGCCGACCGGCGGCTGCGGCGCAGCACCGCCTCGATGCGCAGGATAAACTCTTCCAGGTCGAATGGTTTCGCCACATAGTCATCGGCGCCCAGGTTCAGTCCGCGCAGGCGACTGCCCAGTTCGCCCCGGCCGGTGAGCATGATGATGGGCACGTCGCTCATGTCGCGAATGCGGCGGCACACTTCCCAGCCGTCCAAACCAGGCATGCTAATGTCCAGCACCACCAGGTCCGGTCGCACGTCATAGATCTGGTGCAAACCTGCCGTGCCATCCGGGGCCGAAAACGCCTGATAGCCGTGCATCAGGAGGTTAAAGGTCAACAGGTCAACCAAGTTGGGGTCATCGTCAATGATCAAGATGCGCGGAGGAGACGACTCGGTGGTCATGCTGGGGTAGCCCTTTCTGTGTGAGGTATGGTGAAGTGAAAGCGATTGCCCATCTGCTCGTGTTCGTCCACCCAGATCTGGCCGCCCCATCCGTTGACCAATCCTCGGGCGACGTACAAGCCCAGGCCCAGCCCATATACCGTGCGCGCATCTGAATTGTCGACCCGGTAAAAGCGGTCAAAGATGCGCTCGCGCTGTTTGGTCGGTATTACCGGCCCTTGATCCAGCACGGCCACGAGAATCTCGTCGGTGGCACCTGCTCGGGCCTGGATGGTGATGGTGCCCTGGGGGTGAGAATACTTGACAGCGTTATCCAGCAGGCTATTCAGGACCCGGCTAAACTCGACTTGGTTGACCAGCCCCCAGAGGGCCGGCTCGTCAGTGAGGTCCAGTTGAAAGGTGCGGTGCTGTTCGCTGAGCTGAAAGGCCTGGGCAAGTTGACGTATCAGGGTGGGAAGAAATAGCGGCGTGGCGACGGCGGTGCTGTGGTTGGGCAGGTGGGCGGTGTCTTCGACCTTTTCCACCAGTTGGCAGAGTCGGTCGCATTGCTCCGAGATGATGCGGGCCAGGTCCAGGCTCAATTCCGGGTCGCTTTGTCGGTTCAGCCGCACAAATGTCTGGGCGGCTGCCTTGAGATTGGTGAGTGGGGTGCGGATCTCGTGCGAGATCATGGAGAGGAACTCGTTCTCCAGGCGCTCCATTTCGGCCTCGTAGGAGGCGTCGCGCCAGGCGATGATGCCGCCGGGCGCCGCGTCGTCTGGCGCCGCGTCACCCGGTGACGGCAAGGGGCTGGTCACACTCAGGACCGGGATGCTGGCGCCGTCACTGGCGCGCATGAATATCGTGCCCAGATAAGAGTAGGTATCGCGCTGTTCTTGCCAGGCGATGGTCAGCGGACAGCCGGTGTCACACAAGGGGTTGTCCTCGCCGTCGTGGCAGCGCAGGATGTCGGCGCAGGGCTGGCCGATGGCCTGGTGGTCTCTATAGCCCAGCAAGCGCTCGGCCGCCGGGTTCCAGGTGCGCAGGACTCGATCGGGGCCGACCGTACACACGCCGTCGCCAATGTTCTGCAAGATGGTTTCTGTTTTCTGTCGTTCCTGGACGACGTTGGCATAGAGCCGGGCGTTGGTGATGGCGATCCCCATTTGTTGGGCCACCGCGCCGGGCAGTTGAACATCGGGGTCTGGAAGGGGCGGCTCGCGCCGGGAGCCCAGCACCAATAGCCCCAGCGTTTTCTCTTTCGAGACCAGGGGCCAGAAGCCATAGGCGCGTATTTCCTGATCGTGCAAGTCTGGCACGGCTTGGGTATCCTGGACGATGATGGCTTGGTGGGTCTGGAGCACACGCCGGGCCTCGACCCGGAGCGTTTCCGGGGGCTGGGTGTACAGGGTTGTGGGAATACCGTGATTGATTACCGGGGTTACGGTCTTGTCGTCGTTGATCAGGCTCACCAGGCCCATATCGAAACACGTGCCGGCCAGCAGGTGCGATAGGGCGCGATCTAGTACGACGTTCAATTCCAGGGTGCGATTGATGTCTTGCGTCAAGTCGTGGATGATGGTCAGTTCGCGGAGTTGCTGGTGCACTTCGGCGTCGGTTTGCTGCCACAAGCGAGCATTCTCCAGGGCCAGGACGGCCTGGTGCCCAAACGTGCTCAGCAGGTCGATCTCGTAATCGGACACGTCGGGGCGCTCGGTGCCGGCCAACACCAGGCCTTTCAAGGTATCGCCCAGGTACAGCGGGGCCAGCACATAGGTCTGACGCTGGCTGATCTGCTCCCCCCTGTCAGACCGTGCAGGGTTCCCAGCGGCGTCAAATCCCCACGTGGGACCGGCGATGCCGCGCGAGTCTTGGGTCTTCAGGACTCGGCGCTGGCGAATGGCCTGTATGGCAAGATTGGCCGGGCCGAGCAGGTCTAGCTGCGCCCCCTGGCCCGATGCGCCAAACACTTCTTGCAGTTGGGCGTGCCGGGCCGGATCGGCGTCGGCGTAGGCCACGATGTCGATGGCGGTTTGGGCCTCGTTCGCCACCCCCAACAGGGCCATCGAGTAGGACCGGGTGCTCAGCACGCCCTGGACCACGTGCTGGGCCGCGTCGGCCAGTGCCAGGCGTTGGGTGAGCGAGACGCTGGTTTCTTGCAGGGCCTCCAGTTGGCGATTGGTTTCCTGCAATTCGCGCACCATGCGGGCCGTCTGGTCATACAGTTGCGCGTTGGCAATGGCGACGCTGGCCTGGTTGGTCAGGCTGGTCAAGAGGTCGATTTCCCAGGTATCGTAGCCGCTGCGGCCGCTCTGGGGACCCAGCACGAGCCAGCCCAGCGGCATGCCTTCGCGGGCCGGCAGGGCGATGATGATCTCGGGCTGGACGTCGTTTATCAGGCGCTGCTCGGCCGGCGCCAGCGCGCGCGTATCGAGGGGGCGCTGGCTGGCAAATAGTCCCTGGTCTTGCAGCAGCCATTGGCCGAGTGGATCTTGAGGTGAGAACACGAGGCCTGGGTTGACGTGCGGGCAACCCACGGCCTGCGCGACATGATACTGGCGCTCGTCCTGGCGCAGGATGATGACCAGGCACGTGCTGGGAAAGAGCGCCTGGAGGCGGTGAGTAAGAGCCTGTAGCAGTGCCGATAGGTCCTGGAGCGTGATCAGGTCGTGGCTAAAAGCGCCCAGTGCCTCATAGAGCTCTCGACGGCGCGCATTCAGCGTATGCGTCACCAGTCGCCAGATGCGGCGGCGCAGGGGCTCGAACAGGGCCGCGGTGACGATAGCAGCCACCAGCAGGGCCAGTTCGGGTGCTTGCTGAGGAATGAACGGGTCGATGGCATAAAAAGCCAGGAGATAGATGCCGGCCAGGATCGCCAGTGTGGTGCCGAGGAGCAAGGCCAGCGCCGTGCCCTGTCGCGCCAGCATTCGCGCGCCCAGAAAGCGATAGCGGGCTACCACATAGGCCAGGGCCACGGGAATGGTGAACGTGGAAATGGTGACGATGCGCACGTCATAGTTGAGCCAGGCTCGCGAAAAGCCCAGACCAACCGCAACGGCCGAGGGCAGTAGTCCGGCCACAAAGACTGCGACGGCGGTGCGATAGCGGTCGCGGTCGGCGCCGGGGGGCAACTGGCGATAGACCCGGATCGTCAGATAACTGGCTACAACCACACCCAGGGGTTGGTTCGCCAGGATCAACAAATACAGTTCATAGCTCCAGTTGGTCATGAACAGCGCCGATATCGCCCCAGCGATGCCCAGGAGCAGACTCAGGAGGCAATAAGCCCGTCGAGGACCTCGGAGCGGCCCGGCCGCCAGCCGATCATAGGGCAGTGAGATCACCAGGCTGACAAACAGGCATGGCGCGATCACGCTCATTGCCAGGCGGCGCACGGCCGCGTACCCGGGGTCGATGAACAGCGAGTTGTTGCCCCACATGACCGCGGCTGCCAGCATGCTGAACAGCAGGAACAGGCGCGCCGTCAGGCTGGATCTCTGGTTGACCAGGACATAAAGACCCACCAGGCAGAGCAGGACGCCCGCCACATAGTCGATGAGGTGTCCTTCCAGCGAGGGGGGCATGACTGCGGGGATGATGGTGACCGTGTGCTCAGCGCCGTCGCGCTCGATGCGCAATTGGGCCGGGTGTCCGGGGCGGACGGCGTGAATGAGCGCTTGCATGTCTCCACCGCCCACGAATGATAGCCCATTCAGCGTGAGCAGGCGATCATTCGGGCGCAACAGGCCGTCGGCCGGCCCGCCAGGCTCGATGACCGTGACCCGGCCCTCGTCCAGGGTCCAGGCCAGGCCCAGGGATGGCAGTCGATAGCTTTGCCAGAGGGTGATGCATCCGACCAGCATGACGCAGGCCGCCAAGAGCATGAGGCCAGCGTTGATGGCGCGTTGTACGGGGCTGCGTGAGGCGTGAGACGACAAAGAGGTCATGTCGTGGACAGCTACTCCGGGCGTGGGGCGGAACGGCGTAGGCCGAGCAAGGCGCCGATCAGCACGGCGAGCGCAATGAGCAGGCCGGCGTATCCCAGCCCGAGTGACGCGGCCGGCACCACTCGCGCCACTCGGGCCAGCCGGCCGGGGCCGGGCGCTGGCGGCTTGGGTAGTTCGGTGACCGGCTCGGCCCGGCGGTCTGTCAGCAGCGGGCACGCCGCCGGAACCAGGACCGGTTGTCGCTGGCGGGATAACCGTTGCACAAGCAAGCGTAGCAACAGCAGCATGGTATTCTCCTTGAACCTGATCGTCTGGGGCGGTGCTATTATACCATGCCGGGCGCGACGCGGCAATCCGTACCAAGCCCGGCCCAGGCTAGTGATGCATGGCGAGAGGCAAGTAGCTGCGAAATGGCACGGTGACGACGGCCTCGCGCCAGGTGTATAGCCCCCGGCCGTCGGCGATGCGGGCCTGGTTGACGAACGTGGTGCCCCGGACCGGCCCCGGGTCCAGTGTGAGCCGATAGGTGATGGTGACGGACCCGTGGGCGCTCACCGTGCCGGCCCACCCGATGGCGTGTGCCAGTGGATCGTACCAGGCCCCGCCGGTGATACCATCAGGCGATAGCGTGACGCTGCCGGCGACATACGTGGCTCCGGCCGGCAGCGTGTCCGAGAGCGTGGCGCCAGTGGCCGGTCCATCGCCGGTGTTGACCAGGACCACGGTGTACGTGATGGGCTGGCCGGGTTGGGCCAGCGGCCGATCCGCCTGCTTGGTGGAGAGGGCCAGGTCCGGGGCCGCGATGGTCACCGCGACCTGGCGCGCGAACGCTGGGTGCCACCCATCGTCGATGTGCGCCACATTCCACAACTGCAAGCCGTTGGGCACCGTCAGGGGCACCTGGGCCGCCAAGCGCACGATCGTGGCCTCGCCGGGGAGCAGCTCGCCGGTCCAGGTAACCGTGTTCCCGGTCGCATCCAAGCTCCCGGTATTGGCCCACGCCGAGCCGGGCACATAGGCGAGGGGCGCCGGGAGCGCGTCGGCCAGGGTGGCGGTGGCGGTGGCGGTGCCGGTGTTGGTGAGCCGGGCCGTGTACGTGAGGATCGCGCCCGGGCCGGCGACATCCGCGCTGGCCGTCCATGCCGCATCCAGCAGCGGAACGTTCACCTCCGTGCGAGCTAGGCGACGCAGGGCCAAGGCGGTGTCGTCGGTGAGGACGGCGGTGGCCGTGACGATGGTGCCCGGGGGTAGCAGGTCGTCCAGCATGGCCCGGCACGTGATGGCGTGCGCGTCGTAGGGGGGCACGGCGCCGGCCCAGGTGACGGCCCGGCGCGCCGGATCATAGTCGCCGCCGGTGGCGCTGCCGGGCACATAGGTCACGTGCTCGGGTAGGGCCAGCGTGGCCGTGGTAGGCACGCTGCGCGCATCGGCGTTGGGGATGGTCAGGGCATAGGCCAGCTCGTCGCCAGAGGCCGCGATGGCCCGGTCTACGGCCAGCGTCGAATCGCCCAGGGGCGCCAGCCAGCTCACGATGCGGTCTATCACCACTGCGCCCGCCGTGCTGTCGAGGGCCTCGAACGGCCAGGAGAAGAACATCGTGCGGGCATCACGGGCCGTGTCGCGGTGGTTGATGCCGCACGATGCACCATCAGCCGCATCCAGGAAGGCGATGTTGGCCGGTAGGGTGGGCGTGACGTGGTCGCTGTTGTTGCGGAACGGATAGGCCAGCGCGTATGGCCCCAGCCCATCGCCCACTGGGTTCCCGGCCTGCCCCAGCACCGTGGTGACGGTCGTTTGGTGGGTGTAGGTGAGCACCCCCATATAGTCCCGGGCAAAAGGCCCGTCGCCGTGGTCGTACAAATAGTCCTGACTCGAAAGGAACAGCCGGCCACCGCCATCCAGATAGGCCGCCAGATGGGCCTCGTCGTCGTCGGTGAGGGGCTGGTACCAGTCGTAGGCGGTCCACCAGATGACCTGGGCATAGAGGCGCAGTTGGTCCAATGTGGGAGGCTCGACCCGCGCCACGCCGGGCGTCAGGATGTTCAGGTAATCGTAGGTCAGGCCATTGGCGTCCAGCGCCGCGCGATAGGCGCTGCTGGTGTCGTACCAACGCCCGCCGTCTACCAGGAGGATGGGGGCCGGCGTCTTGGTGTGCACGCTGGCGGTGACGACCAGGGTCGGGCTGATGGCGCTGCGGGCGGTGACCACGGCGCTGTCGGTGGTGTGGGGCAGCGTGCCCGGCGGGATGTAGACCTGGAGGCCCAGGGTCATGGGCACGCAGGCGGTGAGGTTGATGACGTGGGTGATGGGCCGGGTAAAATCGGCATTCCAGAGGGTGGTGGGCCACGCGGCATCGGCAATGGATAGTGCGACGTTATCAGGAGTGAGGCCGGCGTTGCGCAAGTGCAGGGTATAGGTGACCAGCGTGCCCGGGGTGCGGGCGATGCCCTGGTCGACCGGGGTCAGGCCCAGGCCGACCTTGGGGGGCAGTGCGTCCAGCCAATCCAGGGACCGGCGCAGCACCTCGGCGCGCTGGTTGGCACCGCGTACGCCTTCCAGCCCAAAAGACAGGTACACCACGCGGTAGGGTACACAGGTGCGCACCGCGAGGCCGCCGCAGCCGTCGCCGGCGTAATTCACAATGTCCTGGGCATCGGTGAGCGGCTCGATCACGTCCGGGAGGTATTGGTTGTTGGCGCTGTCGGGGCCGTTGAGGGTGAGGCTGAGTCCGGCCAGTGGGCCGCCCGGCGCGCCGGTCAGGTCCCACACGCCGCTGTTGTCGCGCACGTACTGGGCGCGCAGGTAGGTGCGGTAATACGGGGCATAGAACAGACCCGAGCCGGCGCCGTCCCAAAAGCCCACGTCCTGACCGCTGACAAACAGCTTGCCGCCGCCCTTCAGGTAGCCGCTGAGGGCTGGCCCGGCGCCGGAATAACCCGGCGCATCCCGCGGCGCAGACCAGATTACCACATCATAGGGGGTGAACTGGGGTGTGGTGAACACGGACGTGCCATTGATGTGCGTGGCAGTGATGGTGCGCATGTGATAGACATAGTCCAGGTCGTCCAGCGCGGCCTGATAGCCGGCAATCTGGCTGCCATAGTACCAGGCGCCGCTGTCGACCAGGAGAATGGCCGGGGCCGGGTCGAGCAAAAAGTCGCGGCCGGCCGTACCGCCGGCGGTAATGGTGACGTGGGCGTGGGCCACGCGATAGCCCCAGGCCGTGACGCGCAGGTCGTACTCGCCGGGGGGCAGGGCCAGGCTGTAGAAACCGGTGCTGGCCGAGGCGATGGCCTGGGCCGGGGTGCCCACGGCCTCGATGGTGGCCGCGATGGGCAACCCCAGGCCGGCACGCAAGATGGTGCCGGCCACGACGCCGGTGGGCAGCACGGTCAGCGCGAAATCGCGCGTGGTCACGGTGCCGGTGAGTACCGGCACCCCATAGACGGTGGCCGGGGCATAGCCAAAGGCGCTGGCGGTGACGTCATAGCGGCCCGGGGCCACGCCCAGTTGGTAGCGGCCGGCGGCGTCGGTGATGGCGTGGGTGGTGGCACCGGTGCCGTGGTTGACCAGGGTCACGGCAGCGGCAGGCCGGGGCGCGTCAGCGCTGCTGACGGTGCCCGAGACGATGCCAGCCCCGTACACGGCGCGTGCGGCGTCATAGGCGTCGATGCGGCCCCAGCCGGCGTCGTTATTGGGGACCGGCAAGCCAATGGGAAAGGCGGTGCTGGTGATGGCCTGGATAGTGGCGGTGACGGTGAGGTCGGGCCGGGCCTGGCGGAGCAGGGCTGCCAGCCCGGTTACGTGCGGCGCGGCCATGGAGGTGCCCTGCTGCACGGCATAGCCGCCGCCCGGGGCGCTGGAGCGAATATAGACGCCGGGAGCGGTCACGTCGGGCTTGATGCCCCAGGGCGATGGCCCCCGCGAGCTGAATGGGGTCACGGTATCGTACTGGTCGGTGGCACCCACGGTCAGGGATTCGGGGTAGCTGCCCGGCGACCCCACGGTGCCGGGGCCATAGGTGCCCCGGTTACCGGCAGAGAACACCGGCACGATGCCGGCCGCACGCAAGGCCCGCACGTCGTCGCGGAACGCTTCGTAGCTGCTGCTGCTGTTGCCCCACGAGTTGTTCACCACGTCCGGGGCCAGGGCCGGGTCGCCATTAGGCGCCAGGAGCCACTGAAAGGCATCGTGGATCCAGGCATCGAAAGCGATGCCAGACTGGTTAAAGGCCTTGACGGCGATCCACCGGGCCCCCGGGGCCATGCCGATGCCGTCCAGCCCCACGATGGTGCCCATGGTGTGTGTGCCGTGGCCATTGTTGTCGGTGGGATAAAGGCAGCCCTCGTCGGTGGCACAGTACCAGCTCAGCGCGTGATTGATGGGGCCACCGCCGGGCACATAGCTGCGATAGCGGGTCTGCAGGGATGGGTGCTGCCAGTCCACGCCGGAATCCACGTTTGCCACCACCACGCCGGTCCCATCCAGTCCCAGGGCACTCCAGACCAGATCGGCCCGCACGTGGGCAATGTTCCATTCCACCTCACCCCCTGCATACGAGGGGGAAAGAGAGGGGGTATCCTCCAGGCGATGCACGCGGTTCTCGCGAATAACGTCCACATCGGGGCGGGCGGCGATGGCGAGCAGCGCCTCGCGGTCGCCGGTGACGAGCACGGCGTTGGTAATCCAGAATGACCGATAATCGCGCACGTGGCCAGCGGCCTGCGCCTGGTCCAGATAGCCCAACAGCCCAGCCTGGCTCTGGCGGGCGGTGGTTTGCAGTGCCGACACCACGGCCTGGCGCTGGGCGACGGTTGTGGGGGCCTGAGACTGGTCGGGCAGGGGAGCCTGGTCGACCAGGTGGACGATAAAGCTCAAGTCACCATCGGTCAGCGCGGCGCGAAGCACGGCCGGCTCGATGCGGCTCAGCGCCGGGGGCGTGTCGTCGGCCCGGGCCGGTGGAGCCGGGTCTGCCGGGCCGGGGATGATGCTGACCAGTAAGGTCAGCACGATAGAGAACGCGCTCAAGCGATGTGACAGACGGCGCATGGCGACACTCCTGGGAAAAACGGTTGACCGCCGATGCCCGACAGCCGATCCCCGGTAGTCCCAAAGGTGATCGGCCGTCTGCGCTCGGCAGTCTTGGCTAAAAGTGCGCGGTTCCTTCGCCCGGCTTGCTCACGTCAGCTCGCGGCCGCCGGTGAGGGGGATGGCCTGGCCGGTGATGAACCGGGCCTCGTCGGACGCCAAAAAGGCCACCAGGTCCGCCACTTCGTCCGGCGTCGCCAATCGCCCCAACGGGATGCGGGTTACGGCCGTGGTCAGCACCTCATCGTAAGGCCGGCCGGTGACCGCGGCTTCCAGTTCCAGGCCCCACTGCTTGAGGGCCGTGTCCACGTCGCCGGGCAGCACGGCGTTGACAGTGATGCCGTACTCGGCCACTTCTTGCGCCAGGGAGCGGGTGAGGGCCACCACGGCCGCCTTGCTGGCGGCATACGCCGCGACGTGAGGTTTGGGGCGTTCTGCGGCTATGGAGGCCATGTTGATGATGCGTCCGCCCCGGTCTCCCTCGATCAGGAGCGGCAGCGCGAATTTGCAGCAGTAAAAGGTCCCTGTGGCATTGATCTCGAGCGTGCGCCGCCACGCTTCCTCGGCCATGAGCAGGACCGGGGCCGGGCCAATGGCGGCCCCGGCGTTGTTCACCAGGATGTCCAATCGACCGTAGGCTTCTTCCACCTGCGCCATCAGTTCCAGCACCGAATCCACGTCACTTACGTCCACACGCACCGGCAGCCCGCCGATTTCCTCGGCAATGGCGGCCAGTTCTTCCCATTGCCCACACCCGGCGTGAGACAGATTTGTGGGCGGCGCGCAGATGTCGGCGAGTACCACGCGCGCGCCGTCA
>JAHJIN010000415.1 GCA_018823415.1 Chloroflexota bacterium
AGGGAACTCAAATCCATGGCCTGGTGGCGATGTTGGCATCTGCATTATACCATCTCTGTGGCCGGTTACACAACTCGGCGGTTTGAGGCGAAGCTTCGTTAGCAGCCTGTCGGAGAGGGCACTTCCCTCCGCCGGCAAGATGCGCTACAATATACGGGTACAGAGAACAGCCAACACACTGGTAGTGAGGATGCCTGCTCATGGCCCGCAGATTCAAGACGGTAGATTATGAGCGATCGGGACAGCAAACCCTGACGATCGACGAGTGTGTGCCCGCCGACCACCTGGCCCGCTTCATCGTGGCGATCATCGCGCTGCTGGATTTGAGCGCCATCTATGCGCAGTACGCGCCAGTAGGGGGCGAGGCCTACGCGCCCGAGGTGCTGTTGGCGTTACTGCTCTACGGCTATGCCACGGGCACGTTCAGTTCGCGCCGGATCGAGAAAGCGACGTACGAGGTCATGCTCTTTCGCTTTCTCGCGGGCGACTGGCATCCGGATCATTCGACCATCGCCCAGTTTCGGAAGGACTTTCTGGCCGAGATCCAGGAGTTGTTCGTCCAGGTGTTGGTCGTGGCCCACGAGTTGGGCTATCTGCACCTGGGGCAGATCAGCCTGGACGGTAGCAAGATTCACGCCGATGCCTCCAAGAGCCAGGCCGTGAGCTATGGCTATCTGCCCAAACTGGAGCAACGGCTGCAGGCGGAGGTCGCCGCACTATTGGCTTTGGGCGAGCAAGCGGACCAGAGTGACCTGCCAGCGGGATTGGATATTGAGGCGGAAATGGCCTTCCGCCAGGAGCGGCTGCTCAA
The DNA here is from genome assembly GCA_018823415.1 of Chloroflexota bacterium. Classification (GTDB taxonomy): domain Bacteria; phylum Chloroflexota; class JAHJIN01; order JAHJIN01; family JAHJIN01; genus JAHJIN01. The sequence goes on from JAHJIN010000415.1 coordinate 812, forward strand.
CCTGGCCCAGGCGCGAGCGGTCCTGGAAACACGGGCGCAGGAGCGCTACACGCAGTGTCCTGTGGATGCCGCGGAGCAAGCCGCATACGCGGCCAAAGTGCGCGAGCGAGAGGAAAAAGCGCGGCAGACGGGGCGCAAGCCCGGTGGTCGCGCGCCGCAGCCGCCGGAACCGGGGCCCCGCGCCAAGGACCAGTACAATTGGACCGATCCCGATTCGCGCATCATGAAGAACAGCACCAACAGCGGTTTTGATCAGCATTACAATGTCCAGGCCGCAGTGGACCAGGCCAGTTTGTTCATCGCCCGCAAGGTCCCGGACGTTGTGGCCCATACTTTGTCGAATCATCCCGTGGACACGGCCGAAGCACTGCCCACGGTGGACGCGATCCCCGCGGTCGTGGGGCGACCCGCGGCGGCGGCCTTGGACCACGGCTATTTCAGCCCGACCAATATCGCGGGCCTGGCAGCACGGCACATTGACCCCTATATCGCCACGGGGCGCGAACCGCACCAACGCAACTGGCAAGAGTTCTTTGCCACCAGTCCTGAACCACCGGCCGCGGATGCCAGTCCTATGGTCCAGATGGCCTACAAGCTGCGCACGGCCATTGGGAAAGCCATCTACCGGCTGCGCAAGTGTACCGTGGAACCAGTCATCGGCATCATCAAAGAGGTGCTGGGCTTTCGCCAGTTCTCGCTGCGGGGCCTGGCGGCCGCGGCAGGCGAGTGGGGTCTGGTATGTCTGGCCTGGAACCTGAAACGGCTGCACGTGTTGGTGACCAGCTAACGCTGGGGGCATCCTACTAGGCCGCACTGCGTCGCTCACCCGGCCGGGGCCGGTTGGGAGCCGCCGGGGCGAACGGTAGGGGTTGAAACCGGGCTCGAATTGCATACAACATGGCGATTGAGTCCAGTATCGTATCATAGACTTGTCAAAATAGGTGCATTTTGTCGCCGGGGAGACCATCCAGGTTTCCTCTCCGACAGGCTGCTAGAACGACTGGTGCTCGGTCCGGGCAATGATCTCGTCCTGCAACGCCCGGCCCAGGTCGCAGAAGTAATCGCTGTAGCCGGCCACCCGCACGATGAGGTTGCGGTACTCGGCCGGGTCGGCTTGCGCCGCGCGCAGCGTGGCCGCGTCCACCACGTTGAACTGGATGTGATGGCCGTCCAGTTTGAAGTAGCCGCGAATGAGCTGCACCAGCTTGGTCAGGTTTTCGTCGCGCTGGAGCAGGGCCGGCGTGAATTTCTGGTTGAGCAACGTGCCGCCGGTGCGCACGTGGTCCATCCGGGCCGCTGATTTGAGGACCGCCGTGGGGCCGTGGCGGTCGGCCCCCTGCACCGGCGAGATGCCCTCCGAGAGCGGCGTGCCGGCCTTGCGCCCGTCCGGCGTGGCCCCGATGACCGAGCCAAAGTACACGTGGCACGTGGTGGGCAGCAGGTTGATGTGATATGTGCCGCCCTTGGTGTTGGGCCGGCCGTCCACGGCGTCGAAATAGGCCTCGAACACGCGCACCATCACCCCGTCCGCGTACTCGTCGTCGTTGCCGTATTTGGGCGTCCGGTTCAGCAGCGTCTGCCGCACCCGCTCGAACCTCTCGAAGTCGGCGCGCAGGGCCGCCAGCAGCTCGTCCATCGTCAGGGTCTTTTCGTCAAAGACGTGGTGCCGGATGGCCGTCAGTGCGTCGGTCATGGTGCCCACGCCCACGCCCTGTATGTATGACGTGTTATAGCGCGCGCCGCCGTCGTGATAGTCCCGGCCCGTGGCGATACAGTCGTCGATGAGGAGCGACAGGAACGGCGCTGGCATGAAGCGGGCATACAGCCGCTCGATGACATTGTTGCCCCGTACCTTGATGTCCACGAAATGGCGCAACTGCCGCTGATATGCCTCGAACAGCGCCTCGAACGTCTCAAACTGCGCCGGGTCGCCGGTTTCCAGCCCGATCCGGCGGCCGGTCCGGGGGTCCACGCCGTTGTTCAGCGTGATTTCCAGCACCTTGGGCATGTTGAAATACCCGGTCAGGTTATAATTCTCCTTGCCAAAGGCGCCGGTTTCGACGCAACCGCTGGTGCCGCCGGCCCGCGCGTCGGCGAGGGATTTGCCCTGGCGGACCAATTCCTGCACCACCAGGTCGGCGTTGAATACCGACGGCTGCCCATAGCCGGTGCGGATGATGCGCGCCGCTCGCTTGACGAACTGGTCCGGGTTTCGCTTGCTCACCTGCACCGACGAGCTGGGCTGGAGCAGCCGCATCTCTTCGACCACGTCCAGGATCAGGTACGTGACCTCGTTGACGGCATCCGAGCCGTCGGACCGCAGGCCTCCGGTGTTGATCTGGGCGAAATCGGTGTACGTGCTGCTCTCGGCCGCCGTGACGCCCACCTTGGGCGGGGCCGGCTGGTTGTTGAATTTGATCCAGAAGCATTGCAGCAATTCCTCGGCTTGCTCGCGGGTGAGGGTGCCGTCCGCCAAGCCCTGCCGGTAAAAGGGATAGAGGTGCTGGTCCAGGTGGCCGGGGCAAAAGGCATCCCACGGGTTCAGCTCGATGGTCACGCCCAGGTGGACGAACCAATAATATTGCAGCGCCTCCCAGAAATCGCGGGGGGCGTGGGCCGGGACGTGGCTGCACACCCGGGCGATGCGCTCCAGTTCTTGCCGGCGCTGCGGGTTGGCCTCGTGCTGCGCCAGCTCCCGAGCCTTTTCTGCATGGCGCTCGGCAAAGCGGATCAGCGCGTCGGCGCAGATGCGCATGGCCTTGAGTTGCTCCTGCTTGTCGTAGGCGGCCGGGTCGTTCAGGTAGTCGAGACGTTCCAAACTGCGGTTGATGTCGGCCTGGAAATCGCGCATCCCCCGGCAATAAATCTTGTCATCCAGCACGGTGTGGCCCGGCGAGCGCTGCTCCATGAACTCGGTAAAGACGCCGGCCTGGTACGCGGCTAGCCACTCGTCCGTCATCTCGCCAAAAACGAGGTCGCGCATGGACCGGCCCTGCCAGAAGGGGATGATGGTCTCCTGGTAGGTCTGGCGGACCTCGGGACTGACAGCAAAGGGGATCTTTTCCCGCGAATCCAGGATGTCCAGATCGGCCAGGCTGTGGCAGCACAGCTCCGGGTAGGTGGGCGTGGCCTTGGGGGCCGGGCCTTTTTCGCCGACGATGAGCTCGCCATCGCCGATGTAGACGGCCTTGTGCTCCAGCAGGTATTGCAAGGCCCGGGCCCGGCGCACCGGGGCGGAGGCGGAGCCCAGCCCCCGGTCCTGCCGGGTGAACTCGGTCATCAGTTCGGCGCGCTCGGCGGAGATGGTTGGCATGGCATCCAGGCTCTGCTGCCGGAGCCGGGCTACTCGTTCGGTCACTGTCATAAGCTAGCCTCCTCATGAGGGACCATAGCTTTCCTGCAGCCAATCACCAACATCGGCGTTGGCTCCCAATGCATCCATAGCCCAGGTTCTCACATACCTCGCCCCAATCAGAGACCTTCCACCCAGATGGCGTCTTGACGACCATGATATCGTCCATCTCGAAGCAAAAAGGAGCTGTCCTACTCGCACATAGGTATGTAAGACTGCAGTTCCAATGATTGGGCTCTACATAGGCGTTGCTGCATACACCGCTACTTCCCGTTCCTTCATCCCAAGCTTCAAAGTCTACACATTGGAGCGGTTTCCTACCCTCCATCCATGTCTCGATCCGCTCCCATTGTTCTGGCACAGCGAGAGACTTGGCACGCTCGGTGTCCGCATAGAGAAACGCACAAAAAAAGCTGTCGGCCACCATAGTCGGATCGTCTTGCCACCGAGAACAGGTCCAGGTCAATAGCATGGTGCAAGAGATGAGTAGCACCAGAAGAGCCACTACAAGCACAATAGTCGCGACAAGGGTTTTAGAAGAAAACAACCTGCTTCTCATGGTCTGCTCCTGGTCGTGTCTTGAGTTTACTCTTCAGGGCGGCCGTGTTTCTCCTGCCAATCGTCCAGATCCCGACAGTCATCATGCGCAAACCATCCCGGAGGCGGCCAGACGTGTTCCAGATCATCGAACTGTTTAGGCCACTCGTCGCGATCCAGGATCGCGGCGACCTGTTCTTCCGTCAACCGCAGCAGGTAGTAATCGGCGTCCACTGTATCGGTGGCCAGGTACCAGTGCGAGCCGCAATGCAGACACTGGATCAGATCGAGCCACGGCGTCCGGCTCTTCAAGATGGTGAAATCCGCACCGAGATTCGCCGTCTCGTATCCCTCGGGGTTCTTTTCCTTATCCTGCCAGGTGATGCATTCGCAATCTCGGGGCACGTGCTCATCGAGCCACGACCGCAATCGGTCTGGCAGCCTGACTGTTTCCATGGGATCGCGATAGTCCAGCGAGATCAACTCCAGGTACATGTCCGGCCCGAAAAGCTGCTCCAGGGTCGGGGTATCGTAGACCCACTGCTCGAACTCGACGGTTGGCGTGTCACCCCGGACGAATTTCCAGAGTCGTTCTGCCGGATCGGACAAAGGCTGTCCCATTTCCGAACCTCCAGAATGTGGAATTTCCACAATCGATTATATGCTACGGTCTCAGCAGGGTCAAGCGAGCCAGCGTACCGCCCACGTGCTCACTCGACCTCGACGATGTCGTGGGTATAGTCGGTGAGCGAGACGCCGCCGGTTGCCGTGACTGCGACCACGTCCTCGATGCGGCAGCCGAACCGGCCCGGCAGATAGATGCCCGGCTCATTGGTGAAAGTCATCCCCGGTTCCAGGTGCATCTCGTTCCCTTCCACCAGATACGGCTCCTCGTGGATCTCGATGCCGATGCCGTGCCCCAGGCGGTGGAAAAAGTGCTCCCCATAGCCGGCCTCGTCGATCACCTGGCGCGCGGCCCGGTCGATGCTCTGGCAACTGGCCCCGGGCCGCACCGCCGCCAGCGCCGCGTGGTTGGCCTCGCGCATGATGGCGTATATCTCCTGGAACTCGGGCGGGGGCGGCCCCACGTGCAAGGTCCGGCTGCAATCGCAGTAATAGCCTTCATACGCGGCCCAAAAGTCGATCATCACCGGCTCGCCGCGCTGGATCACCCGGTCCGATGGCGGCAGATGGGCCTGTGCGCCATTGGCGCCGGCCCCCAACTGGACGCCAAACCCTTCTTCCAGGCCCCGGTCCGCGCAGAACCGGCGCAGGTCGGCGGCTACCCGTTGCTCTGTGCGCCCGGCGAACGGCAGTTCGACGAGCTGCTGAAGGGCCTGCACCGCCCGGCCCTGTGCTTCCTTGAGTAGGCGCAGTTCGACTTCGTCCTTGACCCGGCGCATAGGGGCCAGGACCTCGGACGCCAGGCTGAACCGCGCCTGGGGCAGCGCTGCCTGCAGGCGCAGCAGGAACACGGCCCGCGTGTGGTCACTGATGGCGACCCGGATGGGCCGGTCACGGTCCCCGGATGCCAGGGTCGCGCGCACGAACGCCACCGGGTCCTCTGTCTCCAGCCAGCCCACCACGTCGATCCAGTCAGCCAGATGCTCCACGATACCTTTCTCGAAATCGGGAAAGACCAGGGTGGGCCGGCCCTCTGGTGGGATGACCAGCAGGTGCAGGCGCTCGCTGACGAACGACGAGTAGCCGGTTAGATAGAACAGGTCCGGCGAAATCGACAGGAACATATAGTCCAGGTCATGGTCCGACAATGCCCGCTGCACCTGGGCGAGGCGTTTTTCGACGAGATGCTTCACTGTTTTTCCTCCCACGGTATGATCACTCGACCGGGCGCGATGACACCCACCGCTGCTCTCTGGCCGACTGGACGATGGCGTCTACCAGCACGTTGGATTGATACCCGGCCTCGAACGTGGGCCAGGTGGGGTCGGCGGGCATGTGGCCGGCGCGCACGGCGGCGTATACCGGCCGGAACAGGTCCACGAACGGGTCCGGGTCATCTGCATCGTGCGCCCGGGCGGTCCAGGTGTCGTTGGGCCGGTCGCGATGTCCTAGCCACAACTCGTTTGGTCGTTCCAGGTCCCAGGCCAGGCTCCCGCCAGCGCCGTTCAACTCGAGTACAAAGCGGTTCTTGCGCCCGGCGCACACCTGGGCCAGCACGCAGGCCCCGCGCGCGCCGTTGTCGAAACGGAACAGCACCAGGCCGCAGTCTTCGGTGTCTACGGTCACCGGCGTATCGGCGCCGGCGCCCGGTTCGGCGTGGGCGAATGCCTCTACGTGGACGCTGGGTTTGCGCCGGGTGGGCACAAAGGTGGCGAGGTCCGCGCAGACCTGGGTGATTTGCAGACCGCTGATAAACTGGGCCAGGTCGAGCCAATGCGACCCGATGTCGGCCACCGTCCGCGACACGCCACCCAGGGCCGGGTCCACGCGCCAATTGTAATCAGTATCGTGCAAGAGCCAGTCCTGCAAATATGTGCCGTGGATCAGATAGACCGGGCCAATGTCGCCGCGCGCCACGCGAGACCGGACCTCGCGCGCCAGGGGCAGCATGCGGTTTTTGAAGCACACGGCGTGCACGACGCCGGCCTTGCGAACGGCCCGGAGCAACTCGGTGGCCTGCGGCGCGTCCAGCGCCAGGGGCTTTTCGGAGACGATGTGCTTGCCGGCGCGGATGGCGGCCAGGTTGATGGCGTGGTGCATGAAATTGGGGGTGCAATTGTGGACCACCTGCACCTGCGGGTCGGCCACCAGATCGCGCCAGTCGTCATGGGCCCGGGGCACGCCCAGCTGGTCTGCTTTGGCCCGGGCCGACCCCGGCCGGGCCCCGGCCACGGCGAGCACCTCTACATCGCCCAGCGCGCGCAGCGCCGCCATGTGCACCGGGGCGATATAACCCAACCCAATCACGCCGGCCTTGATGGTTGTCATCGTTCCCTCCTGTGTGGCCTTGGTGGTCTCTCCGTAGAGTGTTGCTGAGTATTTTACCGCCGAGTTCGCCGAGTTTTCCTTCTATTTCTCAGCGGTCTCCGCGTGCTCTGCGGTTGAAAGGTGGTCGTTTTCCTTCAACAACACTCAAGAGGGAGACTACCGGGGCCTTATTCTACCACAAAATGCACCGGTGCGCTGCTGACCGTTTGTCCCTGGCGGTCCTCCGTCACTGCCTGGACCGTGTGCGTCCCCGGTGACAGCGTCCAGAATACCTGCCAGGGGGCGGCAGTGGCCCGGCCCACCGCCACGCCGTCTACCCGAAACTCGACCCACGCGATGGCGGCGGTCCCCTCGATGCGGGCCGCCAGGGCGATGCGCTGGTCGGACCGGGGCAGCGCCGGGCTGACGCGGAACATGCTGCCCTCGTCGGGGCTGGTGATGACGAGGCCCGTTGTGCCGGGGGGCGGTCCCACCGTTCCGCCGCCGTGGACCGGGCACGGCTCCACCGGCGGTTGGGGGATGCCCTGCGCCAGCGCCCAGTCCTGGGCCACCGACGGGAACACCTGGAACACGCGCGTCTCGACCAGGTTCGCCGGGCAGCGGTCGGTTGCCAGTTGCCCGGAAGCCGTGCAGACCCGGATGGCCTGATGCACGTCACATGTTGCGGCCGGCTCGGTTCCGGCGATAAACAGCTCGGTGCGGCGATGGGGGCAATGGGGACCGGGGTGCAGGCCCGAGGCCGGGCACACCTCGATGCGGGTGAGGCCGGGAGATTCGATCCACCCGTACCCCCCGTCGCCCGGCACAGCCCCCTGCGGGTGAGAGGGGACGAGGGCTGTCATCACGTCGCGCCAGATGGGGGCGGCCCCGGTGATGCCCGAGACCTGGATCATGGGCGAGCCGTCGGCGTTGCCGGTCCACACGCCCACTACCAAACCCGGGATATAGCCCACCGTCCAGTTGTCGCGCCAGTCGGTGGTGGTGCCGGTCTTGACTGCCGCCGGCGTGCCCCCCGGACTGCGCCAGTCCAGCACGCTTCCCTCGCCAAAGCCCACGAGCCGGGCGTCGTCGTCGGCCAGGATGTCTGTGATGAGATAGGCTATGGTCTCGGGCAGCACGCGCGACCCCTCCCCCGGCTCGCGCTGATAGAGCACGCGCCCGGCGGCGTCCTCGACGCGGGTGATGCAGGTTGGCTCGTGGCGCACGCCGCCGGTCGCAAACACGCCATAGGCGCTGGTCAGCTCGAGCAGCCGCACCTCGCCGCCGCCCAACGTCAGCGCCAGCCCGTAGCGGTCCGCATCGGTAAACGTGTGAATGCCCATCGCCTGGGCCGTGTCGATAAGGGCCGGCAGCCCCACGCGATCCAGCACCTGCACTGCTACCACGTTCAGCGAACTGCCCAGGGCCGTGCGCAGTGACACCGGTCCGTGAAACTGCCGGTCATAGTTCTCGGGCACGTACGGCTCGCCCTCGCGGGTGGTAAACGACGAGCGCACGTCATAGAACACGGTGGCCGGCGTGAGGCCCTGCGCCAGCGCCGCCGCATAGGTGAACGGCTTGATGGCTGAACCCGGCTGGCGCGGCGACAGGGCTACGTTCACCGCCCCGGCGATGCTTTCATCGAAATAGTCGGGGCTGCCCACCATCATCAGCACCTCGCCGGTGTTGGGGTCCAGCGCCACCACCGCCGCGTCGGTGACGTGATGGCCGGCCGGGAGGCCCTGGACCGGCTCGGCCAACCGGGCCAGCCGCCGTTGCACAATGTCCTCCACCCGATGCTGCGCGTCCAGGTCCAGGGTGGTGTGGACCTGGAGCCCCCCTTGCAGCACGGCCTCGGTCCCGTACTGGGCCTCCAACTGGCTCACCACGAACGTGCAAAAATGGGGCGCCTGGATGGTGGCCCGCGTGGGCTCGGGGGCCAGGCGCAGCGGCTCGGCGGCAGCTAGGTCGGCCTGCTTGGCGGTGATGTACCCCTGCTTGTGCATCAGGTCCAGCACTACGCGCTGTCGTTCTTGCACCCGGGGCAGGTCGGTGAGCGGGTCGTACAGGGCCGGGGCCTGGGGCAGCCCGGCCAGCAGCGCGCACTCGGCTATATCAAGGTCACGCACCGGCTTGCCAAAGTAGACCTGGGCTGCCGCCTCTACGCCATAGGCCAGGTGACCGTAATAGACCTGGTTGAGGTACAGCGCCAGGATTTCGTCCTTGGTGTACTGGCTGGTGAGGCGCAGGGCCAGCACGGCCTCGCGGATCTTGCGGCGAAAGGTG
>JAHJIN010000416.1 GCA_018823415.1 Chloroflexota bacterium
CCGCCGGTGGTCGCCCCGCCACCGCTGCCCGTCATCGCCGCAGCCCCGCCGCCACCCGCAACGGCCCCGCCGCCGGCGATGCCGGCTACCGCGGTGAGGCCGACGGTCAACGTGCGGCCCATGAGCGAGGCCACCCCCATCGCGGTGTTTTTGCCCTGCGCCATGACCTGGCCAATGGCGCCAAAGACGCCATTGATGACGGCATAGTTCAAGGTGATCAGCACGCTCAGTAGTCCCACTACCACCGCGAACTTGACAAAGCTGCCCACCGGGTCAGCCAGGCCATTCAGGACGCCGTTCTGAGCGAGCAGGTACATCAGAGCAAAGACCAGGGCGCTGATGGGCTGCAACAGGGTGACCATGAGGAACCCCTTGATCCACAGGAAACCTAGCCAGCGCGTCTGATCCAACCCCAGGGCCAGGATCGCCAACGGCGCGATGGCGACCAGGATGTACAGCAACACGTAGCGGGCGACGTATTGCATGATCAGGGCCACGATAATGAGCAGGCCCACCACGAACATAAAGACCCCCAGTAGCAGGCCCAGCACCGGTCCGCCTCCCACGATCAGGACGCTGGACGCCCCCATGAACACGGCGTTGACGATGAACGTGGCATCCGGCATCCCCAGGAACAAGCCGGCCAGGGCATTACACAGCCGGTTGATCCAGTCACACAGATACAAGGATAACCCGGACGCCAGGACGATGAAAAACCAGCGAACCAGGGCCTCCCCCAGGTCCTCGCCTTGCCAGCTCGCGCCCAGGGCATTGCGCGAGGTAATGGACAGCCCGGTGATAGCCAGGAGGATGGGATACAAAAAGAACGATACGAGGCGCACCTTGTACCAAACATCTTCAAAGGGGTTCGTGCCGACCCATAGACCCGCAAACCCCTGGCTCGCTGCGGTGGGGGTGCCCCGCAGCGTCGGCGTGCTAAAGATAGTCAGGTACAGGGCCTCCTCCAGGGGATGGCGCATGTATTCGACATTGTCCTTGAGCGTGGCCGCCACCGCCTGCTCTAGCGTTTCCTGCAACGATTTGGCCGGGAAGACGAGGATATGCCGGATGATCTGGGTAATAGTCCCGACGACGTCCGGTAGTTGCCAGCCGCCACCCGGATCTCCGCCGGGCACCGGCGTGGTTTGCGCCGGGCCGCTGGGCTGGGCCCCGCCCGGCGTATTCCAGGGGATCTGCTCGCCGTTGGGGCCGGTGGTCCACATCTCCGGTGTCGGTCCCTGGGCCGCTACTAGCCGGGGGATCAGGCTCATACTGCCCAGGATACCGATGGTACACGCCAGTACCAGCCAGCGCACCCAGTTGATGCGTTTCATCAGGCCACTCCTTGTCTTTCCGGCTCGCAGAACGTTGCGGTTAGACCGCCTGGCCGGGGATGTGAATCCCATCCGAACTCTGGAATCCGCTCATCGCATCGATGATGGCGTTGGCGACGGCAATGGACAAGATCGCCCCGATGAAGCAGATCACGATCCCCGCCAACTTCATCCACGTGGAAGCCAGGGCATGCGGCATCCCGAACATGGTCGCCGCCTGCCCTTGCACGAACCCCGTGGCGAGGCCAATAGCCAGCAAGATAGCGGCGACCCCAATCAAGAAATCGACAAAGATCTTGCCCATGTTGGCCAGGCTGGTCGTGATGCCGGCCAGACCGCTGCCCCCCCCGCCGCCGGCCGGGGGCACCGGGGTTTGGGCCAGGGCCGCGCCAGCCGGCCGGATCAACGGCAGACCCACGACCAGGAACAGGAACAATATCCGCCAGAAGACGGGGCGGGTGGCGGCCAGCCATAGGCTTCGACCAGTAATCCGTAGTGTCGTCATGTGAACCTCCTCTGGGCTCGACGATGGTGCTGGGTCAGGTAGTGAACGTACTGGTAACAAGTCGGTGGCACGCGGCGATGGCAGCGGGTTGCCGATCGGCCGGCAATACCTGGATGAGTTGGATCAGATCGGCCAACGGACCACGCTGTTGGCCCTGGTCAAGTTGGCACTGAGGATCCGACACCGCGGTTAGCACGACCGGATTGGCCGACAATATCCGCCATAGGCGCGACAGGCCTTTGCCAACACGGCCCTGGGCCTGATTCAGGCTGAGGCCCATCTCGATACCGATCTCGCGATAGCTCAGCAGGGGCCGTTGGGCCTCGACCAGGCCAAACCGCCAGCGCAGGGCCTGGACGCAGTCGGCCATGGGCACGCGGCTGCGCCGTCCCGGTGGCCGGTGGGCGTCTTCGATCACGAGAGTTGCGAGGGCCTGGTCCACGATCATCGGGATGCGCTCGTCTTCGGCAATGTCGATCAGCCGTGTTCCCAGGACCTCGGCTAATAGCGCTCGATAGCGCGTTAATGACGGCGTGGGAGGGCGATCCATCTCGGCAGTTTCCGTTCAGAGTCCAGCCAGGGCATCGACGATGACCTGGGAGATAGGCGCGGCGGCCAGGACCAGCCCCAACCCCACGAGCATCCCCCCGATCCGGGACCAGGCCCGCTCCAGCCCCCGGCTGCTGCCAGTCATGATGTGGACCTGCTGGGCGACGAAATTGTAGGCAAATCCTACGAACAGGAAAAACCCCGTCAGGGCCAGGATCACGCTGAGCGCTTCCTTTACCAGATTGGCTACTTCAGTCATGGTACTTGGACCTCGTCTTGCGACCAGTGTATAGTTGGTTTAGTGCCCCGACGCGGCCGGACTGCGCCACCACAGGCCATCATCCGTGGCCGCATAGAATACGGTGGCGGTGTACAGCAGGTGGCGCACGTTCAAGTTGCCCAGGTTCTCGTTCCATTCCGTCCACGTGCTGCCCTGATCTTGGCTGTACCACACGCCCTCCGTGGTGCCGCAATACAGGCCAGCCGGCCCCCAGGCCCAGCTGCCGCCTCGGGGCAATGTCGTCCAGGATGCTCCGCCGTCTGCCGAGCGGTACCCGGTGGGCCAACCCAGCCAGCTCCCGCGCTGACCGCCATAGAGTATTTGGGTGTTCTGCGGATCCAGGATCAGGCTGTCGTACCAGTCCAGCGGGCTATTCGCGCGCACGTTCCAGGTACTGCCACCGTCAGTGGAGCGGTATACCGCCGCAGCCTCGCCGGCGTACAGCGTAGTGGGCGCAGTGGGATCGGCGATGAGGCTCAGGATCAGCGGTAAACCCGGCAATCCGGCTCCCCAATCCTGCCAGTGGGCGCCGCCGTCCGTGGAGCGCGCCACACCCGGCGCGCCGTACAGCCCGGCGTAGAGGGTCGCGGGAGTACCGGGTCGCGCCACGAGAGTCGTCACATCCATCGAACCTAGCCCGACGTTGCGAGCCGACCAGGTGCTCCCGCCGTCCGAGGAATAGTACACTCCCCCATGGCTCACTCCGGCATACACCTGGGTTGTGCCCGGCAGCGCCAGTAGGGCGGGGATGCCCTGGCCGTCCAGGCCGCGCTTGTGCCAGGTTTGACCCTGATCGGTAGAACGGTATACTCCCTGGCTGCTCCCCGCGTAGGTGACATCGCCATCGGCTGCCGCCGCACAATAGAAGCGGATATTGTTCGTGTTGCCGCCCTGTTGCCATGGCCCCCAGGGTGCCGGGGTGGGCGGAGGCGCGTTCTCCGGCCCCCGGATGAGAGGCAAGTAGGCAAAATGATCGTAGGTGACCTGGGCCTGGACGGGCGCGAGCAGCATGATGCCGACCGGCAACAGGGCCAGGGCCAACACGATGGCCGGCCAACGGCGATGGGGTTGGGAATGCATGACGATTATCCTCCAGTCAAGGGCGGCACGATCGTCAAGATCGTTCGTTGCGGATCTCCCGCCGCGATGGTCGGTTTGCACCGTTCACCCGGCTGGGGCAGTCAGGGCCACCACGTATACTCCGCCGACTACTACCGTCAGCGTGAGGGCCACCAGCCATACCAAGATAGCAACTGCTGCTTTGCGGCTCATGACCAGTACCTCCTTTCCCTTGGGCTAATTCCAATCGGATCGGTCAACTGCGGATAGCGTGCGGTTCCTTTATCGCGCTACTCTTGCCACAGGAGACCTCGTTTCGTTACAGCTACGTGGTGCTGTCGGCCGGCGTCCTGGATTTGTTGGCGCAGAATGGCCCGCACATCGCGCAACAAACTGGGCCATTCGGAGCGGGGCCAGTAGCCGGGTCTGTCGTAGCATCGCGGATCGGCCATGACCGGCAGGTCAGCATAGTCCCCACTGGCCGGCTTGCTATTCAGCAATAGGCAGAGGCATTGTTCTACCATGCGCGACCAGATTTCGTCAGGCAAACGGGCATTGTAACTCAAATCCGCTTGACACTGCATGGACTGCTCATAATGGCGCACCGGGTCCTCCAGGGTGTAAGGCAGCACTCTGCCACGACGTTGTTCCTGGTGCTGATCGAGCAACCAATGCCCGAACAGTTCGTGGGCCAATGCGGGGACTTGCTGGCCGGTTGCCCCCAGACCGATAAAGATCAGGTGCCAGTCGGATCTATACAACCCATCAGTTTTGGGGCCATGATGACCAAAGGGCTGCTTGTGTGCCGTGTAGACAAATTGCAGTCCGGCCGCCCGAGCCAGGTGCGCCATGTTTTCATCCAGGCTTTCGACTTCTTGGAAGGCGGCGGTCAATAGCGCGATCTCGTCACGATGTAACGGTTGTTTGTTCTGCCGGTGTACCAGGAATCCCTTGATCGGGGTGGCTTGGGTGGGATCGGCGAGTCGTTTGAGAATTCCCTGATACCAAGTGGGGGTTGTTTCAGGTGCTGGATCGACACCCCATTGCCGCAGTACACGGCCGGCGCTCATACGCACCCAACTGCTGCGATCGCTGGCGGCCGCTTGCTGGATCAGGTCCACCGTGGACGAATCGCCGATTTGTCCCAATCTGTCTATGGCAGTGCTTCGCTCATCCCAGCGGGGAGACTGTAACTGGGCAGTCCAGTAGGCCAGCGGGTCCGGGGCCAGTTTTTCCATGAATGCCACCGTGTCCCGAGCTGTAGCACGCACCCGCGCGCTGCGATCCTGGGCCGCCATCGTTCGTAGCCGGGGCAATACTGCCGCCATGGCCTCGGGCGTATTGGCCTCGTAGTACAGCCACCTGATGGCTGAGCGGCGATCAGCCGCCCGACCGGCCTGCAATTGAGGGACATGGTCAACCCAACTGGTTTGGGATGACCCCCATCCAGTTTGCTCGGTCATTACAACCTCTGTGGTCAAGGCTATTGGTTGCGATGGATCACGTACCACTTGGCCTCCCAGAACACCACACCTGACTGCACCCCGGGCACGTCGTCATAGTAGGCGACGGCGGTCCACCCGCCCAGGGTCTCGGTGCCGAACTCGGTCACGCCGGTGGAGCCGGCGTCCAGTTGATATAGCCCCGCGCCGTCGGTCGTGGCGAAATACGTCGCTACGCCTCCGACTGGGTCCGTCACGACCACCCGCACCCGCTCGCCGGCCAGGGGCAGGGCGTCCTGGGTGAGCTGGCCGCGCAAGATTTGCGTGGCCTGGCCCACCTGCGGCGCGTGCCAGACCAGGTAGGCATAGTCGCGGCCCAGGGTCAACAGCGGTGGATTGGTGGAACCCACCACAAAGTCGTTGCGCCGGTAGGCGCCGCTCGTCGGCGGGTCGCCCGGGTATCGGATGGTCACCTCGTCCACGCCGCTGCCGGGGGGTGTGCCGGGACCGGCGATTTGACCCACCACCATCTGCCAGGGCGCCACCAGTGGCGCATCGGTGAAATATAACCCTTCCCAGGCCCGGAACAGTGGGTCCGGCGGCAGCCAACCGGCGGCCGTGTGGTAGCCCGGCCAATGCCACGCACCGGCGGCATCCGTCGTCACCGTCGCGTATTCGTGCGTGGCGGTCGCGTCGCTGAACGGCTGCGGCGGGCGGGCGCCGGGCACTGGGATGGCCGCCACGCGCTGGTAAGGCGGGTCAAAGGCCATCTGACGCATGGCGCCCCCATCCAGGCCCAGTTCCGCGATGTCCGAAACGTAGAGCATCCCCACCGACACGAACACCAGCCGACCCTGGTAACTGCCCGGCGGCAGGACGACGTTCCCGGTCCACTCGTTGATCAGGGCTTGGTAGGACAGTGGCACTATAGCGGCGGGCAACACATCGCCACTGGCCGGACTGGACGGATACACATAGGCCGCCGCATTGCGCGCGGTGCCCGGCAGCGACCGGCCCGCCAGGTCAAGCCGCCCGTTGCGCCAGTAGCGGCCCTGCACCTGCACGTCGATGCCAGCCACGCCGGGGCCGCTGCTCGTGCGCAGGTGCACGGCTCCTGACCAGGCCGGCTCCCCCGGGACCGGCGTGGCCGTAGCGGTGGGTGTCGCCGTCGCGGTGGGGGTGGCCGAGGGCGTCGCCGTCGTGGTAGGCGTCGCCGTGGCGGTGTGAGTGGGCGTCGCCGTCGCGGTGGGCGTGGCCGTGGGGGTTTGGGTCGGCGTCGCGGTTGGCGTAGGCGTATTGGTCGGCGTGGGCGTCGGCGTTGGACATGGGTTCGGGCTCATGTAGACACAATAGGTGCAGCCGTTGCCATGAGCCGGGAACAGGATCGTGTACGGGCAATAGACGCCGTTATCGTCTTCCATCCGGATGATGATGTTGTGGTTGCAGTTCCACTCGTGGGGGAACTGGGCATAGATGCCCAACCAGCCATTGTCGTGGGTATAACGCGATTGCTCGAATACCAGGTTGCCGCCCCCGGTCGTTTCGCGGATCGTGACCAGTAGATTGGGAGCCGGGCCATGCACGACCAGCCACATGCCCGCGCCCCCATCGCAGTTCGCCAGGCCGCATACGGTGGGGTCACTGGTCCACCAATAACTGGCGTAGCGCGGCTGGGATAATGGCGCGGCCCGGCCCGGGGCACGGGAACGGAGCGCCGGCATGGGCGTTGCCGCGGGTGGGGCCTCCCAACCAGTGGCCTGAACCGCCGCGATCTGGGCCTCGCGCAGGGGCAGCGCGACGACGCCAAACCAACTGCCCAGATAGATCTCGTCGCCCTGAATCGCCAGGGCGGTGAACTCCTGGCCAACGTCGCCGGGCACCGGCAACCCGGTTGGCACCTTGGCCCATACGTCGCCCCGCACCTCATGCTGTACGGTGAACAGCCCGGCTTCGGTTGCTCCCCAGCACTGCCCATCCTGCACGGCCAGGCGCAACACTGGCGGCACCAGTGGCGGCAGGTCGGGAAGGTGGGTCAGGTCGCCCCCGCGGGTCGGTACGAGCTCCCAGGTCTGCCCGGCATCGGGGCTGCGATAAAGCCCCTGGTGCGTGCCGGCGAATATGGTTTGCTCGTCGATGACCAGGTCGATGATGCCCACGTCACCCAGGACCTGGTGCCATTGCCCCACAGTATCGCCGGGATGGTGCAGCCACAGACCGGTCCCCCCACCCGTCACGACCAGGCCATCCTGGGCGGCCACGGCAAAGAGGGCGGGTCCAGCCTGCTCCAGCGCCGCTGGCCCAACGGCTTCCCAGTCGCCGCCGGGCAGCTCAGCCAGGCGAGCCCGCCACAACCGGGGGTGCGAGGCGGCATAGACATAGCCCGCCGCCGCGTCCACAGCCACGTCAAAGACCGTGGGCCGGCGCGTGTTGGTGAGGACTGCGGTCGGGGCGATCCCGGCGCGGCTGGGCAGATCGAGCCGGTGGGCCTCCTGGCCCGGCCCGGGCCACCACCACAC
>JAHJIN010000417.1 GCA_018823415.1 Chloroflexota bacterium
CCCAGGGCCAGGAACGCCCGGCGACTCATGGCGGCCCCGCCGGCCTCAGCGCCGGCCAGCCCGTGCGCTGGCGCCTCCCGGCGGCTGCGAAACGGCAGCATCCGCACCGTCATCGTCACCATCCAGCGCCAGTGCAGTACCAGGTGCGCGCCCACGCCGGCGATCAGCGCCAGGCTGCTCCAGGTATGCAGGTCGTTCCAGACCACGTAACTCA
Organism: Chloroflexota bacterium; assembly: GCA_018823415.1. Lineage (GTDB taxonomy): Bacteria > Chloroflexota > JAHJIN01 > JAHJIN01 > JAHJIN01 > JAHJIN01. The sequence continues at coordinate 215 of JAHJIN010000417.1, forward strand.
GGCCCAACACGCCGGTAGCCGGGTCCCCCGGCAGCAAAAAGACCAGCCCGCTGAGCGCGCTTCCCACAAACGCGATGCCGATGACCACGTCTGTCCAATAGTTCACGGTTGCCTTTTTCACAAAAAACCTCCTATCGGTTGCGTATCGCCTGGATGATACCACAACCTTGTGGAGAAGATGTGAAGAGGCCGTGGAGTTTTGATGGAAAGGCGCTGGGCCGTCAAAAGGCTTGCGTTTTCGCCTCAAGCACGGTATAATGAAATCTGTAGGCGTGGACCGTTTATCGCAAGATAGAAAAGGAGGGCAATCGATGAATACCTTTAACCGCGGCGTCATGATCCTGACGGCTCTAACCCTGTTATTCGCGTTTCCCATTTGCCTGACCGTCTTTTTGGTCTATCCCAGCGACACGTTGGCGTATGCCAAGTCGTGGATCATCTATCTGCAAGGCTGGTTCAATCCGACCACCTATATGTGGACGATCATCCTGGGAATTGCATTCGGGCTCTTGATCGAGCTATTCTTGCTCTTGCTGCTGCTGGCCGAGGCCTTGCCCCGGCGCAAAAAGACCATCAAGGTGCAGATGGTCGAGGGCGGCGAGGCTCGCCTGCACGTGGAATCCATCATCCAACGTCTGCGCTACGAGGTGGACCGGTTGCCCGACATCACCGACGTGCGGGCCAAAGTCCAATCCAAGGGCGGCAAAGGCATCGACGTGAACCTGGAGGTCAAGACCGCGCCCACGGTCAACATCCCCAACAAGACCGAAGAGCTCATGGCCCTGATCCGGGAGCAAGTGGAAAATCGCATGGGCATTCGCCTGAACAAGGTAACGGTCGACATCAAGCATTCGCCCTATGCGAAATCCGAATATCGCCCGGCCCCGCCAACGGTCTAGCGAAACAAAACAGAGGTGGGTTTTGACCAACCCACCTCTGTTTCTCTTTGACCACTGGCGCCAAGTCGTCTAGGGGTTTTCCAGGTACCCTTCGACCATGATCACGCGATCCAGCACCTGGATACGGTTAAAGCGCACATTGAACGACGGCGAATTGATGGTCTCTTCGGCCGCCTTGCCCAGAGAATCCAGGATATCCTGGGGCATGGGCAGCGGTCCCAACTGGCCGCTCTCCATGTTCAGCCGCACCTGGTTGTTGACCACCTGCACCGTCACCACCAGCGAGAAATTCGCCTGGACGGGGTCCATGAGCTGGCCGGTTACATAGACCTTGCCGTTGGTAAAGCAGATCTGCGGATCGGTCACCGGGATGGCGGCCAGATCCGGATTGGCAGCCTGGAACTCGGGCAACTTGAGGGCAATCCACGAAGTCAACTCTTCGTCCGACAGGGTCAACTGAAAGCTGTTGCCCTGGATCGTGGCGACCTTGCTCTCCAGGCGCAGGGCAGCATCGCGCGAGATGGCAATGGTGCCGCAGGGCGAAGTGGGGCCTTCTCCAAAAACCGTACAGGGTGCGCAACAGGGCACGCAGGCCAGCGAGGGCCAGGCCATCAGCACCGCGAGTGCCAGCAAACCAACGAGCATTCGCCGCGATCCTATCATTGACAGACCTCCCATATCGAATGTTCACCGGGGACCACAATCCCCGCGCGGTCGAACAAACAGACATGCCCGGCCTTTTGACCAGCACATGGGCCTTGCAGTCCTATTATAGCACATTCCCCCCAGGGTGCAACACGATGACCACACCAGAGGAACTGGATCAGCAGGTCAACCTGCTGGAAAGCTTGCTATTCGTTGCCACCGGCCCGGCCGACCGGGCGCAACTCGCGCGCACGCTGGACCTGGAGGTAGACCAACTAGACCCGGTCATAACGGCCCTGGCGCAGCGATATACCGGCCGGGGCCTGCGCGTGCAGCGTCAGGGCCGCACGGTGCAGTTGGTCACCGCGCCCGAGGCCGCTGCCTACGTGGAGCGTTTTCTGGGCCTGGAATCCTCCGGCAAGCTATCGCCGGCTGCGGTGGAAACCCTGGCCATTGTGGCCTACCGCCAGCCGCTCACCCGGGCCGAGATCGAGGCCGTGCGCGGCGTCAACAGCGATGGCGTGCTGCGGACCCTGGGGGCCCGAGGCCTGGTGGCCGAGGTGGACCGTCTGGAAACGCCGGGCCGGCCCATCCGCTACGGCGTCACTCCCGAGTTCCTCCAATATTTTGGGCTGCGCGACCAGGAGGACTTGCCGCTTCTGCCCGATGGGGATGAACCATGACCGGCGCGCCCCCGGCTGAGCCCGTACGCGCCCAACGCTGGCTGATTCGCGAGCCGGTGCCCTCAGAAGTCCGCGAACGCTACCCCGATCTGACGCACCCGGTGGTGCAAGTGCTCTATGCCCGTGGCCTCACCGAGCACGACCAGGTCCAGACCTTTTTGAGCCCCGATCCGTTGTCGCAACTGGGCAACCCCTTTGCCCTGCGCGACATGAACAAGGCGGTGGACCAGGTGCGGCGCGCGCTCAAGCAGGGGCAGCCCATCGCCGTGTTTGGCGACTTTGACGCCGATGGCGTCACCGGCACGGCCCTGCTCACGCAGGCCTTGCAGGCCCTCGGCGGCAAGGTCATCCCCTACATCCCCCATCGCTTGAACGAGGGTTATGGCCTCAACATCGAAGCCGTGGACCAGTTGGCCGCTCAAGGCGCGCGGCTGATGATCACAGTAGACTGTGGCATCAGTTCGGTCAAAGAGATTACCCACGCCCGCAAAAAAGGGCTGAGCGTCATCGTCACCGACCATCATCACGTGCCGGCGCAGTGCCCCCCGGCGCAGGCCATCGTCAACCCCAAGCAGGTAAACGAGCAGCAGCCCTGGTCGGACCTGGCCGGCGTGGGGTTGGCCTTCAAGCTGGCGCAGGCATTGCTGCGCGTGGAAAAACGCCTGCCCATTGCCCCCCGACCGGTGACGCTGACCGAACGCGACCTGCTGGATCTGGTGGCCCTGGGCACTGTGGCGGACCTGGCGCCCCTCACCGCCGAAAACCGGGCGCTGGTGCGCGCCGGGCTGGAGGTGCTCAACGCCGCCGCGCGCCCGGGCCTGCGCGCGCTCATTGCCCAGGCCGGCTTGCAGCCGGGACAAATCACCGCCGGGCACATTGGCTTCCAGTTGGGGCCGCGCCTCAACGCCGCCGGCCGGCTAGACACGGCCCAGGTAAGCCTGGACCTCTTGTTGTGCACCGACGAAGAGCAGGCCGCAACCCTGGCCGCCGAGCTGGACCGGCGGAACCGGGAACGCCAACAACTCACCGGAGAAGCCCAGGCCCGGGCGCGGCAAGAAGTGCTGGACGAGGAGCCACTGCCGTACTTGCTATTTGTCACCGGCGACGAATACCCGGCCGGCATCGTGGGGTTGGTGGCAAGCCGCCTCACCGAAGAGTTTTATCGGCCGTCTGTGGTGGTGGAGGTGGGGCCAGCAGACGGGATCAGCCGGGGTTCGTGCCGCAGCATCCCCGAGTTTCACATTGCCCAGGCCCTGCAAACGTGCAGTGATCTGCTGGAACGACACGGCGGTCATGCGGCCGCCGCCGGCTTTAGCGTCCAAACGGCCCGGCTGGACGACCTGCGTCAGCGTTTACAGGCCCTGGCCGCCGAGCAACTGGCCGGCGCATCGCTGGTCCCCGGTCTGAAAATTGACGGTGCGCTGCCCTTGGCCGATATGGGCGGTGAGACGTACCGGCAATTGCAGCAACTGGCCCCCTTTGGCATGGCCAACCACACCCCCACGTTTGCCAGCTATGGGGTGCAGGTGCGTCGCCACAAGAGCGTAGGCCGCGAAGGCGCGCACCTCAAGCTCACCGTGAGCGACGAGACCGCCACCTGGGACGCCATCGGCTTTCGGCTGGGTCATTGGGCCGGCCACTTGCCAGCCCGCATCGACCTGGCCTATACCCTGGACTTGAACGAGTGGAATGGGCGCGAGTCTTTGCAACTGGTGATCAAAGACTTGCGCCCGGCGACCACTGCCCCGTAGCGCCTCGTCGCGGTGATTATCGCCCCCTCGTCGTGCCCCGCCCAGCATTGCCTTCCCCATCCCCGCGTGATATAATCTCCGTGTACCACGAACCATCCCAACGCCATAGGCCCCCCATGCGCCGTGGCACCCGCAGCGTCCAGCCTGAGCCACTGGCCCCGGTGCGTACCGTCAGCTCGGGCAACGTTCGGGTGCCTCATAGCCCAGTTGGGATGATTGGTCTTGGCCGGACAGCAGTGATGAGAAACAGCATGAGCAGAGAGGCGAGGCATGGAAAAACGGATCAAGGAACGGTACCACGAGGCCATCCTGCAGGAGGCGATGCGACGGTACGGTATCGCAGAGGGCCAGATCCATCTGCTGGATGGATTCGAGAGCTTTATGTACGAGTACGAGCGTGACTCGGCCGA
>JAHJIN010000418.1 GCA_018823415.1 Chloroflexota bacterium
CACCAGCGGGTGTAACTCAGTTGGCAGAGTGTCTGCTTCCCAAGCAGAATGTCACGGGTTCGAGCCCCGTCACCCGCTCCAGATGACCAGTCGTGCCCCGGCTTGAAGTATCCAGCCGGGGCCATTTTGCGCCCATCGGAGGAACCAATGCCCAGTATCACTATCGTGGGGCTGGGGCCTGGCGACCCTGGCGCCCTCACTCAGGCCGCCCTGGATGTGCTCGCCGCTGCCTCAGAGCTCTACCTGCGCACCCGCCGTCACCCCACCGTCGCTGCATTGCCAGCCCACCTGACTTTGCACGACCTGGACGCGATCTACGAGTGCGAGCTCGATTTTGGCTCTGTTTATGCGGCCATGGCCCGCGACATCGTGCAACTGGGCGCGCGGCCCGAAGGCGTGATCTATGCGGTACCGGGTCATCCCCTCATCGGCGAAGAGTCGGTGCGGCGTATCCTGGTCGCCGCGCGCGAGCACACCATCCCAGTTCGCATCGTCGAGGGCCTGAGCTTTGTAGATGCCGTATGCACCACGTTGGGATTGGACCCGCTGGACCGGGGCTTGCAACTGACCGACGCCACGCTTCTCGCGGCTCGCGAGGGGCCGTTTGTCCCACCCCTGACGTTGGACCCTGGCACCCCGCTGCTGATCGCGCAACTATACAACCGCACCCTGGCCTCGGCCGTCAAGCTCGTGCTGATGGAATTGTATCCAGACGATCACGCGGTTACCCTGGTCCAGGCGGCCGGCACTGTCCACCAGCGCGTGCATACCGCTCCGCTGTACGAACTCGACCATGATAGCAGCGTCGAACATCTGGCGACTCTCTATGTGCCGCCCGTGCCGCCGCTGACCGACCTGCGGGCGTTTTCCGAGCTGCAAGGCATCGTTGCCCGGCTCCGTGCACCCGACGGCTGCCCCTGGGACCGGCAGCAAACACATCAGACCCTGGCCCCGCATCTGCTCGAAGAAACCTACGAAACCCTGGCGGCCCTGGATACTGACGACCCGGACAAGCTGTGCGAGGAACTGGGCGATCTGCTCTTGCAAATCCTGCTCCACGCCCAGATCGCCAACGAGGTCGGCGAGTTTACTTGGCCGGATGTGGTGGCCGGCATCGCCGCCAAGCTGGTGCGCCGGCACCCGCACGTCTTTGGCCAGGTTGCCGTGCAGGGCGCTGATGAGGTTCTGGTCAACTGGGAAGCCATCAAGCGCCGCGAGCGGGCCGAGCAGGAGAGCCACGCCTCCATGCTGGACGGCGTTCCCCCCGCCATGCCGGCCCTGGCCTATGCGCAGACCATCCAGCGCCGGGTCGCGCGGGTGGGATTCGATTGGCCGGACATCACTGGGGCATGGGACAAGCTGGCAGAGGAACTGCGGGAACTGCGCACTGCCTCCGTGGCCGAGCGCGCGCACGAACTGGGAGATGTACTGTTCGCCGTGGTGAACCTGGCTCGCTGGCTGGACGTGGAGGCGGAAGACGCGTTGCGCCAGGCGAATACCCGGTTCCGCCAGCGGTTCGCGTACATCGAGCATACCTGTGCCGAGCAGGACGTACTCCCGGAGGATCTGTCGCTGGAGGAGTTGGACGCCATCTGGGAACAGTCCAAACGGCGCGCCCCGGTCTGAGCCTCTTCATGGGCATAACCAAAGGCCACGAGATTTCCTCGTGGCCTTTGGTATTTGAGTCGTGATATGTCTTGCTTGTTAGACCTGGATGATCGCCTCGTTGGGGCAAGCGTCAGCGCAAGTGCCGCAATCGGTGCACTTGGCCGGGTCGATCACGTAAATGGGATCGCCCTCGCTGATGGCTTCCTCTGGACACTCGTCAAGACAGATGCCACAGGCCAGACACTCGTCGGTAATCTTGTGGGGCACGATTCAATACCTCCTACTGATGTGATAATGTGATAACCGATGATCGGGTGATCATGGGTAAAGGTTGGTGGTCGGGGCGGGCGGACTCGAACCGCCGACCTCAGCGTCCCGAACGCTGCGCGCTAACCGACTGCGCTACGCCCCGTGCGGCGGGGCCTATTATAACCCAAAGCCCAAGTTTTTACAAGGGTCTTTTTACCCCGGCCTATTGACGCCGCGCGCGTTCGCCGGTATGATGCAGGCAAGAAGGAAGGTGGGGGATGGTCAAATCGTAGGGCAAATTGCCACGCAAAGCGTGCCCTACTAGAAAGCTGATGAGGAGGAGGCAAGATGAAGACCAAGATCGTGAACCTAGTGCTTGTGATAGCTCTGCTATCGACTTGGAGCGGGATCGTGTCCGGCGCTGCCCCAGCGCGGCCGGACCACCCGGCCCAGCAAGCTATTATCATCGACCATACCTGCACGGATTTGAGCCAGGTACCCGCTAACTGGATCAATCAGGCCAAAGCCCTGCTCCGGCTCTCGTATGGTCACACCTCTCATGGCAGCCAGCCGGTCAGCGGCATGGGAGTGCTTATGGACAACACACCGGATGGCCTGTATGATTTCAATACCAATGGCGCGATCCAGACCGGCGTGCTGTCACTCGCCGATTATACGCCCGACGGCGACCTGGGAAACCCGGATCGGACCACATGGGAGTCCCGAACTCGCAGCTACCTGGCGGGTTCGGGCAGCGATCGCAACGTGGTCATCTGGTCGTGGTGCGGGCAGGTCAGCGATGCCACGCAGACGAACATCAACACGTATCTCGCTCTGATGAGTGGCCTCGAGGCAGACTATCCCGATGTCACGTTCGTCTACATGACCGGGCACCTGGATGGGTCTGGCACGAGTGGCAACCTGAACGTGCGCAACAACCAGATTCGCGACTATTGCCGGACCAATGGCAAGGTGCTCTTTGACTTTGCCGACATTGAGAGCTATGACCCGGACGGCAGCGAGTTCATGACCCGATATGCCCTGGACTCGTGCTTTTACGATGGCAACGACAATGGCAATCCGTGGGACGACAGCACCAATTGGGCCACCGAATGGTGCGACGCGCACCCGGGGAATTCCCTGTGTGAGTGGTGCGATTGTCAACATTCCGAACCATTGAACTGCAACCGCAAGGCCCGGGCCTTCTGGTGGATGCTGGCCCGGCTGGCCGGGTGGCCTGGTCCCTCGGCGACGTATGATCACTATTTGTATCTGCCGCTGGTCGTGCGCCGGCCCAGTTAGGCGCGCGTGAGGTGCCGAATCCCCTGTTCGCCCGCTGCGATCACGTCCGTAGCCAGCCCCAGGAACAAGCCGTGCCCCACGATCCCGGCGCGGCCGTCTAGCTGCGTGGCCAGCCGGATCGGGTCGGCGATGGGGCCAAAATGACAGTCCAGGATGAGGTTGCCCTGGTCCGTGCGAAAAGGTGTGCCATTGTTGACCTTGCGCAGCACCGGCCGAGCGCCCAGGGTTTCCAGATAGGCCACCTGGGCACGCCAGCCAAATGTCACCACCTCCACCGGCACCGGCCAGTGCGTGCCCAGGACCGGCACCAGCTTGGATTCGTCCACCACGATGACCTCGCGGCGGCTGGCCTGAGCCACGATCTTTTCGCGCAGCAGCGCCCCGCCCCGACCTTTGATGAGATTCAGATGCGGATCGACCTCGTCGGCCCCGTCGATCGTGATGTCAATGGCTCGACAATCATCGAGTTGGATCAGGGGAATGCCCAGCTCACGCGCCTCTTCTTCTACGTGCACAGAGCATGGCACGCCGCGTATGTCAAGCAAGCGACCATCGTGGAGCAGGCGAGCCAGGTGGCGCAGCACATACATGGCCGTGCTGCCGTGGCCCAGGCCCACTACCATGCCCGACTCTACCAGGGCGGCGGCCCGCTCGGCGGCTTGTTGCTTGAGTGTCTGGGCGTTCATGACAGCGCCTCCGTCAATCGATGCAGCGCGCCCGGCGCATCGGCCCCCAGGTGAAAGCAAATCACGCGCCGGCCAGCGTCTTGGAGCGCCTGCCGGTCGCCGGCGGCCTGCGCGGCCTCCAGCACGCCAAAGGTGATGGCGGATTCCGGCGAGCCGGCGGTGGTGGGGATGGGCGCGTCGCGTGGGGCGTCGGCGGTGAACTGGACAAAGAAGCCAAGGCCGGCGTCGCCTTTGTGCAGTTGACCGGTCGAATGCAAAAAGCGCGGCCCATAGCCCACGGTGGTCGCCAGCTTGTAGTCGTCGCGCAGCCGGGTGCGCAGCGCGAGCAGCGCGGCATCCGTCTCGGGGGTGGGCTGGACATAGGCTTGTAGCGCGATGTAGCCCCGCTCCGCGTCGGTCGCGGGGGCACCAGTCCGGGCCGGGGCCAGGAACTCGCGCAGCGCGGCGCCCGTGAGTGGGGCGGCCTCGCCCGGCGGCAGCGCGCCGGTCTGCTCGTATGCCGCCACCATGTTGCGGGCGCGGACTTTGGCGCTTTCGACGTTGGGCTGGTCAAAGGGATTGACCCCTAGGCGCTGGCCGGCCACGGCCGTGGCCATGCCCCACAAAAAGAACTGACCGCCCAGGTCGTAGGTATCGTGCAAGGCCAGGCGCACCACCGGGTACCCGGCCTCGACGAGGGCCTGGATCGCCGCACTGTGCGCCGCATCATGCGCCGCGTCGCCGTCCAGCCGCAGGTGGACAAAGAGCCGGTCGTCGCCATAGACCACTGGCGGTCCCAGCGGCTCGCCCACCACCGGCACGATACCGGTGCCTTGCTTGCCGGTGCTTTCGGCGACGAGTTGTTCCACCCAGTCGCCAAAACTGGCGATGGCCGGCGAGGCCACCAGGGTCATCTTGTTACGACCGGCCCGGGCCAGCTCGCCCAGGATGAGGCCCAATTGCGCCCCGGGGTTGTCTGCCAGAGGCACATCTGGCCCGCAGGCGGCCATCATCCCCTGAGCGCGATTCAGCAGACGGCGCACGTCCAGCCCCAGCAGCGCCGCCGGCGCCAGCCCAAAATACGAGAGCACAGAAAAGCGGCCGCCGACGTTGGGGTCGTTGAGCAATGTATCGCGAAAGCCAAGCTGTTCGGCCAGGTCGGCCAGTTTGCTGCCCGGGTCGGTGGTGGCGATGAAATGCGCTCCGGCCTGGTCAGCACCCAGGGCCTGGACCGTCCAGTTGTAAAAGAACTTGAAGAAGGACAGCGTTTCCACCGTGGTGCCCGACTTGGTCGAGACGATGAACAGGGTGCGGGCCGGGTCCAGCCGGTCGGCATAGGCCAGCACCGCGCCGGGGTCGGTGCTATCCAGTACGGCCAACCGGGGATGGCCCGGTTGCGCGCCAAACACGATGCTGAACACCTCGGGTGCCAGGCTGGAACCACCCATGCCCAGGAGTAGCACGTCCGTATAGCCGGCGGCGCGCACCGCCTGGAACAACGCGTCCAGCCGGGGCACATGCGCGGTCATGTTCTCGGCGGCGTGCAGCCAACCCAGCCGGTTGGCGATCTGGGCCGGGTCCGGGTGCCACACCGTGTGGTCGTGGCTCCAGATGCGGGGCACGATACGCCGGTCAGTCAGGTCACGCTGGGCGACGTCTAGCGCAGACTGATAGGGGCCAAGATGAGCCGTCAGATAAAGCGGTGTGGACATGGTCAAAACCTCCCCTGGCAACGGGCTGATGAGCGCCGGATGTATTATACCTGATCCGCCACGTCCGTACAATACGATGTTTGCGCGTAGGGGAATCGTAGGGTAGTCGTAGGTTTGGTGTAGGGCAAGCGCCCAGCACTCGACCAGCGGTTTGTGCCCCGGTACGGTATGATATGCGTGCAGTGAACAACTGCTCCTCTCCTCCTTTGCAAGAGAGCACGGACGAGCCGGCACTCGTCCGTGCTCTCATTGGTTAAGCCCGCTCTAGCCCCGGGCGAGGAAAATGGGCTTGACAACCCCTACCGGCTATGGTAAGATTTGCCCGTGGTAGGCGATTCTTTGTGAAAAAGCGCACAATTGCAAACCCTTCTCCATCTTGTCCCCCACATGTCTATACTGGCATAGCCTGTTTACAAGGATGTAACAACCTGGCCCATAGTAATCACAATACAAGGAGGTAGTCGATCATGCCAGCAGTACCCAGCGATATCGAAATCGCACAGGCAGCAACACTCAAACCCATCATTCAGGTGGCCCAGGCATTGGGATTGACCGAGGACGATCTGGATTATTTTGGCAAATGGAAGGCCAAAGTACATCTAGACGTCCTCGATCAGTTAAAGAGCCGCCCCAATGCCAAGTACATCGACGTGACAGCTATCACGCCCACTCCCCTGGGGGAGGGCAAGACCGTTACCACCATTGGCCTTTCACAGGGCCTGGGTTACATCGGCAAGAACGTCTTTACCTGCATCCGCCAGCCGTCCATGGGACCCACCTTCGGCATCAAGGGCGGCGCCGCCGGCGGCGGCTATGCCCAAGTGGTGCCGATGGAGGACTTTAACCTGCATCTCACCGGTGACATCCACGCCGTGGGCATCGCTCACAACCTGCTGGCAGCCGCCATCGACGCCCGCATCATGTTCGAGGATCGATACTCCGACCAGCGGCTACAGAAGGTTGCCCCAGAGATCCGTCGCCTGAACATCGATCCCTACGGGATCATGTGGAATCGCGTGGTGGACGTGAACGACTCGGCTGTCCGCAACGTCATTATCGGCCTGGGCACCAAGAACGACGGTCGCCCGCGCCAGACCGGCTATGACATCACCGTGGCATCCGAGATCATGGCCATCCTGGCCCTCACCGACGGCTACAAGGGCCTGCGTGACCTGCGCGAGCGCCTGGGCCGCATCGTCTGGGGCACCGACAAGAGCGGCAACCCCCTCACCGCCGAGGATCTGAAGGTGGCCGGGGCCATGACCGTCCTGATGCGGGATGCGCTCATGCCCAACCTGATGCAGACCCTGGCCGGCACCCCGGCCTTTGTCCACGCCGGCCCCTTTGCCAACATCGCCCAGGGCAACTCATCTATCATCGCCGACCAGATCGCCCTCAAGCTGGCGGATTACGTGGTTACGGAGAGCGGCTTTGGTGCCGACTGTGGCATGGAAAAGTTTATGGACATCAAGTGCCGCGCCAGTGGCCTCAAGCCAAACTGTGTGGTCCTGGTAGCCACCGTCCGCGCGCTCAAGATGCACGGCGGCGGCCCCAACGTGGCCCCAGGCAAGCCCCTGGACAAAGCCTATACCGAAGAAAACCTCGAGCTGCTCAAGGCCGGCCTGCCCAACCTGGTCCAGCACATCGAAAACGCCCGCAAGTTTGGCGTGCCGGTGGTGGTGGCCGTGAATCGCTTTACCTCGGACACCGAAGCCGAGATCGAGTTGATCCGCAAGGCCGCAATCAAGGCCGGGGCCGAGGACGCCGTGATGAGCGATGTCTGGGCCAATGGCGGCGCCGGCGGGGCCGATCTGGCTCGCGCGGTGGTGGCGGCCTGCGAAAAGCCGTCCGATTTCCGGCTCTTGTATCCCGACGACATGTCCATCAAGGACAAGATCGAGACCATCGCGCGCGAGATCTATCGCGCCGACGGGGTGGAATATTCGCCCGAGGCCGAGGACAAGATCAAACTCTTTACCAAGTATGGCTTTGACAAGCTGCCTCTGTGCATGGCCAAGACGCACCTGTCGTTCACCCACAACCCAATGCTCAAAGGCACACCCCGCGGCTGGACCCTGCCCATCCGCGACATTCGAGCCAGCGTGGGGGCCGGGTTCCTTTTCCCACTGTGCGGCACCATGCGCACCATGCCCGGCCTGCCCAGCCGCCCGGTTTTCGTGGACATCGACATCGATCTGGAAACCGGGAAGGTGAAAGGCCTCTCCTAGCCAGGAGACTTCCCCAACACCACCCTTATGTGAGGAATTGCGAGAACCGCAGGGGAGGGGCTTTTGGGCTTCCCCTGCGGTTTCACAAGCAGATAACTACAAAAAGCTGGTTGCTGGAAGCTGGCTCTTGCCAGTTGGCAACCAGCACCAAGTAACCATCAACTAGCAAGGAGGCACGAATGGAATCAGTAACCCTACAGGTTCCCGCATTGTGGGCCGACCATCATACCCTGGTCGTCCATGCGCTCTTGGCGGGGATGGCTGGCGTCGATGATGTGTACGCCAGTGCCAAAAACAAGCAGGTTACACTCGCCTATGATCCGGGGCAAATCGATCTCGCTGCTATTGAGAAAGCCCTGGCCCAGGCCGGCTATCCGGTCGGCGCAACGGCCCAAGTCGTAGAACAAGGGTTTGTGTGGCGCAAGGCCAGCGAGTGGGCCGTCGTCGCGGACCGAGTTACCGAAACTGCCCTGGTCGATCTGCAAATGTCAGGCGACCACCGCAAATACTAGACTTCCCATTGGGACTAGAGCACAGGAGATAGACATGACGGAGGAAAAACGCACCATTGACCCCGCGGTCGCAGAATTGTTGTTTACCTGTGATGAAGGGGAAATCGGCACGGCTTTCAGTCGCGCTGAGAATATGAAGCCCTGTCCTATCGGACGAGAAAGCGCCTGTTGCAAGAACTGCTTTATGGGACCATGCCGGCTCACCGGCAAGGACAAGGAAGAAAAGACAGGCGTTTGCGGGGCCAGCATGGGTGTTATCGCGGCCCGCAACTTGCTCCGGGCCATTGCCGCCGGGGCAGCCTCTCACTCGGACCATGGGCGGGATATGGCTTTTACCTTGTTGGCCGTGGCCAACGGCGAAGCCCCCAGCTACCAGATCACGGACGTGAAAAAGCTCCATGCCGTGGCCGGCTATATGGGTATCCCCACCCAAGGCCGCAGCAAAGAAGACATCGCCCGGGATGTGGCAACCCAGGCATTGAGGGACTTTGGTCAGCAAGGCCACACCGAAGTATCGTATGTGTCTCGCGCCACTCCCAAGCGGCAAAAGATCTGGCGTGACCTGGACATCGTCCCCCGGGCCGTTGACCGCGAGATCGTGGAAGCGTTGGGGCGCACCCACATCGGCGATGACCAGCAAGTGCAGAGCCTGTTGACCCACGCGATGCGCTGCGCTTTGGGCGACGGTTGGGCCGGTTCCATGCTGTCCACCGACATCTCGGACATCCTCTTTGGCACCCCCAACCCCGGCACGACCCGGATCAACCTGGGCGTGCTCGCCGATGACGAGGTGAATATCATCGTCCACGGTCACGAGCCCACCCTGAGCATGATGATCGTGGCGGCAGCCCAGGACCCGGAGATGATCGAGTACGCCCGCAGCAAAGGCGCCAAGGGCATCAACCTGTCCGGCATCTGCTGCACGGCCAACGAGATCCTCATGCGCCAGGGCGTGTCCAGCGCCGGGAATTTCCTGAGCCAGGAACTTGCCATCATCACCGGGGCCGTGGAAGCCATGGTAGTGGACATCCAGTGCATCTTTCAGGCTCTGGTACCACTGGCAGAGAGCTACCACACGGAAATCATCACCACTTCCCCCAAGGTCCACATCGAGGGGGCCACGCACATCGAGTTCGACGAGCACCGCGCCATGGACATCGCCAAAGAGATCGTCAAGCGGGCCATCGACAACTATCCCAACCGGGGCGAGACCCGCATCCCCGAGATCCGCGAGGGCATGGTGGCCGGCTTTAGCCACGAGTACATTCGCTACATGCTGGGCGGCACCTATCGCGCGTCCTTCCGGCCCCTGAACGATGCCATCATCAGTGGCCGCATTCGGGGCGCGGTGGGTATCGTGGGCTGCAACAACCCGCGCACCTGCCATGACCTGAGCCACGCCTACCTGGTGAAAAAGTTTATCGAGAACGACGTGCTGGTGGTCATGACCGGCTGCGGCGCGTTGTGCGCCGGCAAGTACGGCATGCTCACCCCAGAGGCCCTGGCGGCCGCCGGACACGGCCTGCGCGAGGTCTGCGAGACCGTGGGCATGCCACCGGTGCTGCACCTGGGTTCGTGTGTAGACAACACCCGCATCCTCACCATCCTCACCGAAGTTGCCACCGAAGGCGGCCTGGGCGAAGACATCGACGACCTGCCGGCCGTGGGCCTGGCTCCCGAGTGGATGAGCGAAAAGGCCCTGAGCATCGCCACGTACTTTGTGGCCTCGGGCGCCTACGTCATCATGGGCGTGGGCAACCCGGTGGAAGCCTCCAGCGAAGTGAATCGGTTCATCACCGACGAGTGGGAAAAGATGGTAGGTGGTCGGCTCGAGTTCGTGGAAGACCCGGACGAGATGCTGCGCCGGTCGCTGGCGCACATTGACAAGAAGCGCGAGGCGCTCAAGCTCGTGCCGTGGGATCCCGATCGCTTCAAAAAGGATACCGTGACCTGGGACGAGGCGCTGGGGTTCGGCACGTCGGTGTCAATGCCCGCGGCGATGGAGGTAGTTTAGCATGTCCAAATATATCGCTAGCGCCGTGCATCGCGGCGCACGCAACCTGGTTCGTGAAGCAGACGATGCGCTCCAGGCCGCTCTGGCCGAGTATGGCCCCGAGCAAAAGGTGGCGTTCCCCAACACTGCCTATTATCTGCCCACTATCTTTGGCCTCATGGGCCACAAGGTAGAGACCCTGGGCGATCTGCCCCCGGTCATCGACCACTGCAACGAGCTGGTCCATCCGGTCCCCGGCGACCATCTGTGGCTGCCCTACCTGGGCGAAACCCTGGACGCCGGCATGGCGACTCTGTTTGCCGCCGAGACCATCGAGGGCATCCGCTACATGCGGGGCACCGAGCCCACGCCTATCACCTGGGACGCAGATTATGAGGGGCGCCAGTTCCTCAACGGCCCCATCGACGACGTGCAGTTGCGGTCGTGGGGCATTCAGCTCGTAGACGGCCGCATGCCCGGCTTTGCGGCCCTGGTGGGCTGCGCCAAGAGCAACGAGGTGGCTGTCCACATCGTCCGCGAACTCCAGCGGCGGGGCATCCTCATCTTTCTCTGCGGCAACGTCAACGGCCGCAGCATCATCCACCAACTGATGGAAGAGGGCGTTCAACTGGGGTACGACACCTTTACCGTGCCCTTTGCCCTGGATACCATTTCGGCCATCTATCCCCTGGGCTTTGCCACTCGCGCCGCGCTGACCTTTGGCGGCCTCAAAGCCGGTCAGGCCCGGGACATCCTGCTATACAACAAGTTCCGCACCTTTGCCTTTGTGGTCGCCCTGGGCGAAGTGGATGACTTGAAATACGCGGCGGCGGCCGGGGCGATCAGCTATGGCTTCCCCACCATCGCCGATACCGCTATCCCGCCCATCTATCCCACCGGTGTCACCTCCTACGAGCACGTGGTGCCCATGCCCTTTGACCAGATCGAGGGCAAGGACGACTTGGAGCGCGCCGAAAGGCTGGTGCAGCGGGCCATCGAAGTGCGCGGCGTCAAGATCAAAATCACCGAAGTGCCCATCCCCGTGGCCTATGGCTCGGCCTTTGAAGGCGAGCGCGTGCGCCGCGACGACATGCAGGTGGAATTCGGCGGCAAAAAGAGCCGCTGCTTTGAATACCTGCGCATGAAAGACATGGACGAGGTCGAGGACCACAAGCTCGACATCATCGGGACCGACATTGACACGGTGCCCGAAGGCGGCGCCATCGACCTGGGCATCCTGGTCGAGGTGTCCGGCCGCAAAATGCAAAAGGACTTTGAGCCCATCCTGGAGCGCCAGGTCCACTATTTCATCAACGCGGCCTCGGGCGTGCAGCATATCGGTCAGCGCGACATTGTGTGGCTGCGCCTCAGCAAAGAAGCCTTTAACAAGGGTTTTCGCCTCGAGCACTTTGGCGAGATTCTGTATGCTCGCCTGCACGGCGAGTTTGGGGCTATTCTGGACAAGGTGCAAGTGACCCTGATCACGGACCCGGACCAGATGGCCGAGTTGTTGGAAGAGGCCCGCGCGGCCTTTCAGGAACGCAACGAGCGCCTGGCTGGCCTCACCGACGAGGGCGTGGACACGTTCTACTCTTGCACCCTGTGCCAGAGCTTTGCCCCCACCCACGTGTGCGTGGTTAGCCCCGAGCGCCTGGGCCTGTGCGGAGCCTATAACTGGCTGGACTGCCGGGCGGCCAAAGAGATCAACCCCACCGGCCCCAACCAGCCCATCCCCAAGGGCACCTGCATTGACCCCATCAAGGGCGAGTTTACCGGCCCTTGCGAGTTTGTCTACCAGAACAGCCAGCAGAGCGTGGAGCGCGTCACCATGTATTCCATCATGGACGCGCCCATGACCGCCTGCGGTTGCTTTGAGTGCATCGTGATGCTTTTGCCCGAGGCCAACGGTGTGATGGTGGTGAGCCGTGAGGACCCCAGCATGACCCCCTGCGGCATGACCTTCTCCACGCTGGCCGGCACCGCCGGCGGCGGTTTGCAGACGCCGGGCGTCATGGGCGTGGGCAAGTACTATCTCACCTCCAAAAAGTTCATGTCGGCCGAGGGCGGCTTCAAGCGCGTGGTGTGGATGTCGTCCTTCCTCAAAGAGAGCATGGCCGAGGAACTCAAGGCCGTGGCCGAGCGCGAAGGCGACCCGGACCTGGTGTCCAAGATCGCCGACGAGACCATCTGCACCGACGTAGACGGCCTGCTGCCATACCTGGAAGAGCAGGGCCATCCGGCGCTGATGATGGACCCGATCTTTTAGCGAATGGGCGAACCGACCATGAGCCATCGTCCAGGCAGTCAGTAGACCTGCTAGTATGAGTTGCGTCCCCCTCCCACAGAGGCATGGCTAGACCTGTGGGAGGGGGAAATCATTGTATGTGGACTTGACGCGAAACCTGGTATGCGGTAGAATGGGCGCGGCACCACACACAATCCTGGCCCGTTTACAGGCGCAGGGCCAAGTAGCTTTTTAGAGGAGAGAGAACATGACTGGAACTCAAGACAAACAGGTCAAAGACATCATGCACAAGGGCGTCATTACCTGCAAAGACGTCACACCGCTCACCGAGTGCGTGCGGGTGATGGCCGACACCGATGTGCACGCCATCATTGTCATGGAGGGCGGCAAGATCGACGGCATCATCTCGCACATGGATGTATTGCGCCTCTATCACCAGGAACTGGAGGGCAAAACCGCCGAATCGATCATGACGCCTTCGGTGGTGGCCGTGACACCCGATACCCCTGTGGCTGACGCCGTCCGGGTCATGCTGGAGCACGACATCCATCGCCTGCTCGTGGTGGAAGAAACCCTCGAGGGCCAGCAGCCGGTGGGCGTGCTCTCGACCACCGACGTGATCCGCGAGATGCGCGGTTCCAAGTGGGTCTGGTACATGGGATAGGAAATCGGCAAATGGGCACATACGCAAATCAGTTGCTCATTTGCACATTTGTCAAGGAGTTGAAATATGCCAACAGTCGAGATCCCGGTTGAGAAAAACAAGGGCAAGGTACGCGAGGTGACGTTGGGGGCCACCGCGGCCGATGGCGGCACGCGCGCGTATACCATTACCGTGGGTGGGGAAACAGCCCTGCCCTTCTTGCATTTTGAGGGCGAGATCCCCCACCGGCCAGTTGTGGCGGTGGAGATTCTGGACAAACGACCCACCGACTGGTCGCCGTTGCTGCTGCAAGCCTGGGGCGACGTGGTGGATGACCCGGTGGCCTGGGCCAAGTCCGCGGTGGACGCCGGCGCCGATCTGATCCAGATCACCCTTGCCAGCACGCACCCCGACGCCGACAATACTTCGCCGGCCGATGCCGCCGCCCTGGTCAAAAAAGTCCTGGAGGCGGTAGACGTGCCGCTCATCGTCAAAGGGCCGGGCCAGCCCGACAAGGACAACGATGTGCTGGTGGCCGTGGCCGAGGCCGCCAAAGGCGAGCGCGTGGCCCTGGGCCTGTGCGAGGACAAGAACTATCGCACCATTGTGGCCGCCGCCCTGGCCCATGGGCACGTGGTCATTGGCAGCAGCCCCATCGACGTGAACCTGGCCAAGCAGGTCAACATCCTCATCAGCGATGTGGGCCTGGGTCTGGACCGTGTGCTGATGGACCCCACCACCGGCGCCCTGGGTTATGGCCTGGAATATACCTATTCCGTGATGGAGCGCCTGCGGTTGGCCGCCCTTATGGGCGACAGCATGACCCAGCAACCGCTGATCTGCTTTGTCGGCCATGAAGCCTGGCGGGCCAAGGAATCCAAGGTTGGTGAGGGCGTGCCGGCGGCCTGGGGCGACTGGGAACAACGCGCCCGCACCTGGGAAATCGTCACCGCCACCAGCCTGCTCCAGAGTGGCGCCGACATCCTGGTGCTGCGCCATCCCGAATCGGTCAAGGTCATCAAGCGCACCATCGACAAGCTCATGAAGTAAAGTATCAACCAGCACAACAGCGCCCGGTGTATGGCGTGAGGAGGCTAACATGACAGAAGGTCCCGGCATCAAGGTAGAAAAGGCCACCCCAGAAAAGCTGGCCGAAATGGGGGTGGAACAATGGTCGCCCTGGTCCTGCGAGGCCAGCACGTTCGACTGGAGCTATGATGATACCGAGACGGCATACGTCAGCGACGGCCACGTGGTCATTCACACCGCCGCCGGCGACGTCGAGATCACGGCCGGCGACCTGGTGGAATTCCCGGCCGGCCTGGAATGTACCTGGGAAGTGAAAAAAGCCATCCGCAAAGTGTACAAGTTTGGCGACTGACGCGAAAGGAGCATAGTTCATGGGTCTATCTGGTCTGGAAATCTATAAACTGTTACCCAAGACCAACTGCAAAGAGTGCGGGTTCCCCACTTGCCTGGCCTTTGCCATGAAGTTGAGCCAAAAGAGTGTGGAACTGGCTGCCTGTCCGTACGTATCGGAAGAGGCCAAAGAAAAGCTGGCCGCCTCGGCGGCCCCGCCCATCCGCCCGGTGACGGTGGGCGCCGATAAGAAAAAGATCACCGTGGGCGGCGAGACGGTGCTGTTCCGCCACGACAAGACCTTTTTCAACCCCCCGGGCCTGGTGGTGCGCATCCCCGACACACTGCCCGCGGCCGAGATCACCCGGTTGGCCCAGCAGGTGACCGGCTATAGCGTCGAGCGCGTGGGCCTGGACCTGAGCCTGGATGGCTTTGCCGTGGAGAACGCCAGCGGCGATGCCGCCAAGTTTGCAGCGGCGGTAGAGGCCGTGCACGCCGTGGCCGACTGGCCCCTGGTGCTCATGTCCCCCAACCCCCAGGCGATGGAAGCGGCCTTGCCCAAGGCCGGCACCCGACCCCTCATCTATGCGGCTACGGCCGACAACTGGGAAGCCCTGGCCGGGCTGGCCAAGAAATTCAAGGCCCCCCTGGCTATCAAAGCCGACAACCTGGATGACTTGGCCGACCTGTCGGAAAAGGTGGGCAATGCCGGTGTGCAGGACATCGTGCTGGATCCCGGCGCGCGAGGCCTGACCGACAGCCTGGCCGCTCTCACCCAGCTGCGCCGACTGGCGCTGAAAAAGAGCTTTCGCCTGCTGGGCTTTCCCATCATCACCTTCCCCGGCGAAGGCGCCGTGGACGCAGACGAAGAGGCCATCCTGGCCACCGAGTTCATCGCCAAGTATGGCGGCATCATTGTCCTGGATCGCTTTGACCCGGCCGTGCTCTATCCGTTGCTCACCCTGCGGCTCAACATCTACACCGACCCGCAAAAGCCCATCCAGGTGAGTCCTGGTGTCTACGAGATTGGCGCGCCCAAACCCGAATCACCGCTGCTCGTCACGACCAATTTCTCGCTGACCTACTTTAGCGTGGCCGGCGAGGTAGAGGCCAGCGGCGTGCCCACCTGGCTCCTCATCTGCGATAGCGAGGGCATGAGCGTGCTCACCGCCTGGGCCGCCGGCAAGTTTGACGCCGAAAAGATCGCCAAAACGGTCAAGCAGTTTGGTGTGGCCGACAAGATCAGCCACAAAAAGATCGTTCTTCCTGGCTTTGTGGCCACCATCTCGGGCGAACTGGAAGAAGAACTGCCCGGTTGGGAGATCCGCGTGGGGCCGCGCGAAGCCGTGGATATTTCCGGCTACCTCAAGAACTTTTGGACCTAGACTCCACAAGACCTCGGGGGCCTACTTGGGCCTCCGAGGTCTCGTGCGTAGGCGGGTGCTATGAGCGAACAAGCCATCGTCGTCTTCAAGCCCAGCGGCCGCGTCATCGAAGTGCAAGTTGGCACTCTGTTGTCCGATGCGGCCGTGCGTGCCGGTATTGACATCGCCATGCCCTGTGGTGGTCAGGGCCGCTGCGGGCGTTGCCTGGTTCAGGTCGAATACGGCGAGGTGGCACGCAAGCCCAGCACGCACCTGTCTTCGGCCGACGTGGAAAAAGGCCATGCCTTGGCCTGTCTGACCGTCATCAAGGGCAACGTAGTGGTGGTGGTCCCCACCAAAGAAGAGGTAGTGCGCCGCGTATCGGTGGAGGCCAAGGCCGAAAAGATCGCCCTGCCGGTGGTTTGCGAATGGCAAAGGGAGCCCGGTATCCAAAAGTGCTTTGTGCAGATGGAACCGCCCTCGCTGATGGACAATACCAACGACGCAGACCGGCTCAAACGGGCGCTGGCCGTGGAATATGACGTTCGGGACCTGATCGTGGAACTGCCCATGCTCCAGGAACTGGCCCGGACCCTGCGCGAGGCCGACTGGGCCGTGACCGCCGTGTTGGAGCGCCAGAACTGGGGACCAGAAGATCTGCCGTCGCGGCTGATCGGGCTGTTGCCCGGCGACTGCACCGCCACCTCGTACGGCCTGGCGGTGGACATTGGCACCACCACCGTGACCGTGTATCTGACTGACCTGCTCACCACCGAGGTCATGGACATTGCCTCGGCGTACAATGCCCAGATCTCGTGTGGTGAAGACGTGATCAGCCGTATCGTCTATGCCCAAAAGGGTGACGGCCTCCAGCACCTCCAACGCCTGATCATCAAGACCATCAACGAACTCCTGGCCGAGCTAGCCTCGCGCAACCGCATCGACCTGCGCGAGATGAACGAGATGGTGGTGGCCGGCAATACGACCATGATCCATCTGTTCCTGGGCCTGGATCCCATGTACATCCGCGTTGAACCCTATATCCCCACCGTCAACCTGCCGCCGCCGGTGCTCGCCAGCGAACTGGGCATCTCGATCAACCCGCATGCCTCGGTAGACTGTATCCCCGGCGTGGGGGCGTATGTGGGCGGCGACATCTCGGCCGGGGTGCTGTCCTCGCGCCTGTTCCAGACCGACAAGCTCACCTTGTTCATCGACGTGGGCACCAACGGCGAGATCGTGCTGGGCAACAATGACTGGCTCATCTGCTGTGCCTGTTCGGCCGGCCCGGCCTTTGAGGGCGCCGGGGTACGCTATGGGATGCGTGCCACGGCCGGCGCCATCGAGGACGTGTGGATCAACCGTGAAACCCTGGAGCCCCGTTATCAAACCATCGGCAACTTGCCACCCCGGGGCATCTGCGGCAGTGGCATGATCGCCTTGCTGGCCGAGATGTTTGTCGCCGGCGTACTGGACAAGCGCGGCAAGGTCCGGCGCGACCTGCCCACCGCCCGGGTGCGCACGGGCCAGCACGGCGGCGAATACGTCGTCGTCTGGGCCGACGAAACCACCATCGGCAAGGACATTGTGTTGAGCGAGGTGGACGTGGAGAACCTGATCCGCACCAAGGCGGCCATCTATGCCGGGTTCTCGGTGCTGGTGCGCAACGTGGGCTTGAATTTGGCCGACGTGGAGCAGGTGCTCATTGGCGGATCGTTTGGACGCTATATCAACGTTGAAAAGGCCATCCAGATTGGCTTGCTGCCTGATATGCCCTGGGATCGGTTCAAATACCTGGGCAACACCTCGGCGTTGGGGGCGTATACCA
This sequence comes from Chloroflexota bacterium, assembly GCA_018823415.1. GTDB lineage: Bacteria > Chloroflexota > JAHJIN01 > JAHJIN01 > JAHJIN01 > JAHJIN01. Next base: position 17,709 of record JAHJIN010000418.1, read on the forward strand.
CGCTCTTGTGCTCCGATATGCGTCGCCAGGTGGTCGAGATCGCCGGCAAGATGACCTATCTGGAGCTGTCGGCCGACAACAGCTTTTACGAAGAGTTCATGTCAGCCATGTTCTTGCCCCACACCGACGAGGCATCGTTCCCGTCGGTGGCGCTGGCGTTGGAATCCAGGCACGACTAGCAACCGGGAGAGAGCAGATTGACCATCACCATCGCCGTCGCCGGCAAAGGCGGCACCGGTAAAACCACCTTTAGCGGCCTCCTGGTGCGCTATTTGCGCGACCGGGACGCCGGCAATATCCTGGCTATCGACGCGGACCCGGCCACCAACCTGCACTCAGTGCTGGGCATGCCGGAACCCACCAGCGTGGGCAACATCCGCGAGGAAACGGCCGAGCAGGTGGGCCGGGGCCAGGGCGTGCCCTCGGGCATGAGCAAGCACGACTATTTTGAGTATCAGGTCAACATGGCCGTGGAAGAAGGCAATGGGTTTGACCTCATCGCGATGGGCCGGCCAGAGGGCCGGGGCTGCTACTGCGCCGCCAACAACATGCTGCGCGTCATCATCGACCAGGTCGCCGGGGGCTATGACTATGTGGTCATGGATAACGAGGCCGGCCTGGAGCACCTGAGCCGCCGCACCACCCGCGACGTGGACGTGATGCTTATCGTCTCGGACCCGTCGATGCGCGGCATCGTCACGGCCGGCCGGGTGCTCGACTTGTCGCACGAACTGAAAAACGTCATCGGCCGCACGTATCTGGTGGTGAACCGGGTGCAAGGCGAACTGCCGCCGCCCATCGCTGCCAAAGCCGAGGAATTGGGCCTCAAGCTGGCCGGCATCATCCCGGCCGATCCCCTGGTGCCCGAGTTCGACGGCTATGGCCGGCCGCTCATCGAACTGCCGGCCGAGTCGCCGGCGTGGCAGGCGGCTCGCGAGATTGCCAATCAGGTGTTGAACTAAACGTCGGCAGTCGGCGGATCGCCGACACCTTTCAAATCATGGAGGAGAAAAGCACATGTATATCATCGGCGAAAACATCCATATCATTTCCAGCAAGGTCAAGGCGGCGGTACTAAAACGCGACGCCCAATACCTGCAAGAGCTGGCCAAGGCCCAGGTGGATCACGGGGCCAGCATGTTGGACCTGAACATCGGGCCGCAGAAAAAGCACGGCCACGAACTCATGCCCTGGCTCATCGACGTGGTCCAGGAGGTGGCGCCGGGCTTTCCTATCAGTCTGGACACCACCAACGCCAACGCCATCGAGGCCGGTCTAAAGCGCTGCCAGGAATTGGGCATCGAGGCTCTCATCAACTCGACCACGGCAGACCCGGACCGCATCGCCCTGGCCATGCCCCTGGCTGCCAAGTACAACGCCAAGATCGTGGCCCTGACCCTGGGCAAGACCGGCATGCCCACCACCGCTGATGCGCGTGTGGAACTGGCGATGCAACTCATCGCCGCCGCCGACGAGTATGGCATCCCCTACGATCATTTGTACCTGGACCCGCTGGTGCTGACGGTCAAGGGGACCCAGGAGCACGCGCCCGAGACCCTGAACGCCGTGCGCATGTTCAAGATGCTGGTAGAGCCGGCGCCCATGAGCACCGTGGGCCTGAGCAACATCTCTAACCAGGTGCCCGAAGAGGGCCGAGGCCTTATCAACCGCACCTTTTTGGTGATGCTCATGGCCGCCGGTCTGGACACGGCCATCGCGGACCCGATGGACGAAGCGCAGAACGAGTTCATCCGCATCGTCGAAGAGCGCGACGAGTCCACCGGCGTGGGCCGGCTCCTGGTGGCCCTGTACGACAATGTGATGGCTATGGAGCCGTTCAACCCGGATGTGGTGGACATGGACGATCCCGCGCAGTCGGACATTTACAAGACCATTCGGGTGCTGGAGAACCAGGGCATCTTTGCCGACAGCTATTTGCGGCTCTAGCCGCCAACACGTCAGACGCAACGAGGCCCCGGGGCTGTCCCCGGGGCCTTTTGTGATATGCTCACTCGGCAAGTGGTTCGCTATTGACCGGTCAGCGTGACGCTGCGTACCAAATGGTCAAAATCGGCCTGATAGTTGGCATCCTGGAGCGAGATCTGGAGTGCTCGATAGGTCCGGCCGTCCACCGTCCGGTTCAACTCGAAATAGGCGATGGGCATCGAGGTCTGGGTCTGGGCCTGGCCGGGGGCAATGATTTGCTGATATTCCCAGGTGGTGACATAGCCGGTCACGCCGTTGGCCGTTACCTTGTCGATGCTGATGAGCTTTTCGAACCCCTGGATCTCGGCCATGGCCGCAATCCGCACATAGTCCTCAAAGGACATGCCGGCGATGGATTGGCCGTTGTACTGTTCGGGGGGTATGGTGGCATCCACGGTAATGAGGATGTGCTTGGTGTCGGCCGGAGTGTCCTTGGGGCTAAAGCTGGCCCCGGTGCCTCGATCCGGGAACTCGGAGTACGTCCAGTCCGGGTTATAGTTGACCTGGTAGCCCATTTTGGTATTGGTGTAGGTGAGCCAACCGGTCCCGCCGGGGCCGGTCTCCTGAATGCCTGGCTGGCACGCGCTGGCAGCCAGCACCAGGACCGCCACGGTGAGCAACGCAGTGCGCCTGTTCATGAGCAACCTCCTCGTGATGTGTGATGGGCCGGGGCCACCAGTCGCCCGCGCCGAATACACACTCAGTATAACCGGAAACGCCGACCCCGTCAATAGCAATGCTTCTGGTGCGATCCCGGCGAACGTGGTATAATTGGCGCCGACCGCTGCGGTCGAGTCTGGCGTAGGAGACGAGTATGGACCCGTTGCAAGCTATCATTCTGGGCATTGTGCAAGGCGCCACCGAGTTTTTGCCGGTGAGCAGCTCGGGGCATCTGGTGCTGGTGCCGTGGGCGCTGGGCTGGGATCCGCCGGGCCTGGCCTTTGATGCGTTCCTGCACCTGGGCACCTTGGTCGCCGTGTTCGCCTATTTCTGGCGCGACCTGATCGCGCTGGCCGGGGCCGGGCTGCACAGCCTGCGGGATCGTTCGCTGGCCGGCAGCCCGCAGCGCAAGGTGGCCTGGCTTATTGTGTTGGGCACGCTGCCCGCGGCCCTGGCCGGCCTGCTGTTGGAAGGCTTTTTTGAAGAGTTGTTTGGCAACCCGCTGGCGGTGGGCGTATTTCTGCTGCTCACGGCAGCGTTGCTGACCGTTAGCGAGCGCTGGAGCCGCCAGGATCGCCAGGCCGACGAGATGAGCTGGCTGGACGGGCTGCTGGTGGGCGTGGGACAGGCGTGTGCCATCGCGCCGGGCCTGTCGCGGTCTGGGATCACCATCGCCGCTGGGCTCTGGCGGGGGTTGACGCGCCCGGCGGCGGCGCGCTATTCGTTCTTGTTGTCTGTGCCCATTGTGCTGGGGGCCGGGTTGCTCCAGGCACGCAAGCTCCTGGGTGGGGTAGACACCAACTGGCTGCTGTTGGCCCTGGGATTTATCTCGGCAGCAGTGACCGGCTATTTATGCATCCACCTGCTGCTGACGCTGGTGCAGCGGCGGTCGCTGTATGGGTTCGCGGGATATTGCGCCGTGGTGGGCAGCGCGGCACTCGTGCTGGCGGCCGCGGGCTGGTCGGGGTTCTAGCCATGCGGCGAGTGGTTTTGGTTCTTGGCGCGGCGCTGCTGCTGGCGGCTTGTGGGCCGGCGGCGCCCCCCCCCACGGCAGCACCGGTCTATCTGACGCTGGCCGGGCCGGCCGACCTGGAGCCGGTGGGCCAGGCGCTGGCCCGGGGCTACATGGCCCTGCGGCCCTATGCCACGGTGACGTACCAGGCCGGCGATTGGGAATCTGGCCTCCGGGCCGTGGCTCAGCGCGAGGCCCAGGTGGGGCTGTGGACCGGGATGGCGACCAATGGTGTGGTGGATCTGGGTGCCGACTTGACCACCACGCTCGTGGCGCGCGACGCGGTGGCGGTGGTGGTGGCGCCGCACAACCCGGTGGTGAGCCTGCGCCTGTTGGACATGCAAACCATGTTTGCGGGTCGCATTTCCAACTGGCAGGTCGTGGGGGGCGATGATCGGCCGGTGCAGGTGCTATGTTGGTATGACGGGGCGCGCCTGCGGGGGTTTTTCGATGGCCTGGTGATGCGTGGTCGGCCGGTCACGCCCACGGCCCTGGTGGTGTCCAGTGACGCCGGCGTGGAGGGCCTCATCGCCGAGCGGCCCAACGCCATTGGCTACATGCGCTGGCAGGCGTTGTCGCCCCAGGTGCGGGCATTGGCCGTTGATGGAGTGCAGCCTGATTCTGCCCAAGTGGGCAGCGGGCGCTATCCGCTCTCGCTCCCGGTGATGCTGGTGACGGCGACGCGGCCCAACGCCGACGTGCGCGACCTGGTGCGTTTCGTGCAATCGCCGGAGGGGCAGGCCATCATGGCTCGCTGGTTCGCGCCGCTGCCGTGATCCTAGGCTTCGCGGCCGACCAGCGTGAGAGCCAGGTTACGCAGCCAGTCCAGGGCCGGCTCGCGCCCTCCCGCATCATCCAACGCGGCCAGGGCTTGCCGGTGATGGTCGCGCACCAATGCCTCGGCCCGGGCGCGGGCTTCCAGCTCGTTCAAGATGTCCAGGATGCGGTCTACAACAGCGTCATCCGGGGCCTCGTCCTGCTGATAAAAAGCCATCAAGTCGTGCTGGGCTGGGCCGGTGGCGCTTTCTAGCGCATAGAGCACCGGCCAGCTCTTTTTTCGGCGCCGCAGGTCGTTGGCGGCTGGTTTGCCGGTCACAACCGGGTCGCCCCAGATGCCTAGCACGTCGTCCTGGATCTGAAAGGCCAGCCCCAGCTTTTGACCAAAGCTACGATACAGTCGGGCCGCTGCCGGGCCGTCAGTGCCCAGCAGGGCGCCCATCTCCAGGGCCGTGGCAAAGAGGCTGGCCGTTTTACCCTGGACCATGTAGACGTAATCGGCCACGGTGACATCGGTGCGCCTCTCGAACTGCATGTCCAGGTATTGTCCGTGGCAGAGGGTCACGCAAGCCGCTTCAAAGCGCTGCCCCAGGATGAGTGTAAGGTCGGCGGGCACGTCGGGAGCGAGCTGCTGGAGGGCCTGGTGGGCCAGGCTCAACATACCATCGCCGGCGTTGATGGCCTGGGGCATGCCCCATACTTTCCAGACTGTGGGCCGGTGCCGGCGAGCCTCGTCGCCATCCTCAATGTCGTCATGGATCAGTGAGAAATTGTGTACCAGCTCGATGGCTACGGCCGCCGGCAGGGCTTGGCGCCACGTGTCTTGCCCCCCGGCTGACTGGCAGGCCAGCAGGCACAACAGCGGGCGCAGGCGTTTGCCCGGGGGCGATTGCACCGGGTGGCCCTGGGCATCCACCCAGCCCATGTGATAGCGCATCATGTCATAGTATTCGGCCAAGGCCGGGTTGGGGCATTGGAGTGCACTGCGCAGGCCCGCTTCGATGGCTTCGCGATAGGGTGTGAGGGCCTCCGCCCAATTCTTGGCGCTCATACAGGTCCTCCGCTGGGTTGCAGGGGTGTGCGACGCAGATCGGTCATGGTGCGCGCGCCCACGCAAAACATGGCGACGCGCAGCTCGGTGACGAGTTGGTGCAGTCGCAGGCACACGGCCTGGCCCGATACGGTGGCCGGGCGCAACAAGGGCGCAGCCAGCCCTGCGATGTCGGCGCCCAGGGCGACGGCCTTGGCGACGTGGATGCCCGTGCGCACGCCGCCGCTGCCCACGATCTGCGCGTGGGGCGCGCCTCGCCGGGCCAGTTGGATGCTGATGGCGGTGGGGATGCCCCAGTTGGCAAAGGCTTCGGCCACCCGGCGCATGGTTTCGCTCTCGGCGCGGTGTTTTTCCACCTCGCTCCAGGACGTGCCCCCGGCGCCGGCCACTTCTAACCCGGCCACACCCACCTCGACCAGTTGCCGGGCCACCTCTTCCGACAGTCCCCAGCCCACTTCTTTGGCCAGTACCGGCACCGGCAAGGCCCGGCATACCGCTTCGATGCGGGCCAGCAGCCCACTAAAATCCGTGTTGCCGTTGCCCTGGAGCGATTCCTGGAGGGGATTCAGGTGCAGCACCAGCGCGTTGGCCTGGATCATGTCCACGGCGCGCTGGCACTCGGCCACGCCATAGCCGTGCTTGAGCTGAATAGCGCCCAGGTTGGCGGCCAAAAAGATGTCTGGCGCCACCTGGCGCACTTGGTAGGTGTTGATTAGGTCCGGGTCTTCGATGGCGGCGCGCTGGCTGCCCACGCCCAGGCCCAGGCCCAATTCCTGTGCCGCTTCGGCCAGGTGGCAGTTGATGGCCTGAGCCGCCGAGGTCCCCCCGGTCATGGCGGAGAGCAGGATGGGCGCGCGAAAGGGGTGCCCTAGAAACGTGGTCGCCGTATCGACGGCAGCCAGGTCGAATTCGGGGAGGGCCCGGTGGGTAAACCGATAGTCGTCGAAACCGGCCCCCAGCCCCGGCGATTCGACGTTCTCTTCCAGACAAATTCGCAGGTGTTCGAGTTTACGTTGGCTATGCATGGGGCTTATTATACCACAAATGGCGGGATCGAGGTAGGCCGGCCGGAGGGTGCGCGGTGGCGTATTGCGCTTGCTGGCCGGATATGTTAGAATAGGCCCGGCAACGATGGGGTTGCCAGCCCGTGGTTAACCCACACCAATATCCAAGGAAGGAGTGTACCATGTACAAAAAGCTCTTTATCCCCGGTCCCACCCACGTGCGCGACGAGATCCTCCAGGCCCAGGCCGCTCCCATGATCGGCCACCGCGCCAAGGAATACTCGGACCTCCAGGCCCAGGTCACCCCCAAGCTCCAGGAAATGCTGCACACCCGGCAGCGCGTCTATCTGTTCGCCAGTTCGTCTACCGGCGTGATGGAAGGCTCGGTGCGGCAGGCCAGCCTCAAAAAAGTGCTGTGCACCGTCTGCGGCGCCTTTTCCAAGCGCTGGTACGAGATCACCGTGGCCAACGGCGTGCCCTGCGACAAGCTCGAGGTGCCCATGGGCGAGGCCATCACCCCGGCGCTGGTAGACAAGGCCCTGAGCAGCGGCGAGTATGACGCCATCGCCGTCGTATACAACGAGACCTCTACCGGCATCATGAACCCGGTCCCCGAAATCGCGGCCCTGGCCCATGAAAAGTACCCGGACGTGCTGATCCTCGTCGACGCCGTGAGCTGCATGGCCGGCAAGGACATCCTGTTCGACGAGTGGGGGCTGGACGTGTGTCTGGCCGGGGTGCAGAAATGCTTTGCCCTGCCCGCGGGCCTTACCGTCTGCGCCGTGAGCGACCGGGCCATGGAGCGCGCCCGTCAGGTTCCCAACCGGGGCTATTACTTTGACTTTGTGGAACAGGACAAGTATTATCAAAAGAACCAGACCCCGGCCACGCCGGCCATCAGCCTCATCCAGGCGCTCAACGTGCAACTGGATGCTATCCTGGCCGAAGGCACCGCCGAGCGTGAAGCCCGGCACCGCGAGATGGCCGAGATCGTCCGCGCCTGGGCCAAAAAGAATTTTGGTCTCTATGGCGACGAGGACTATCTGTCCGTCACCGTCACCAACATTGCCAACACCCGCGGCATCAGCGTGGGCGACCTGAACAAGGAACTGGGCAAGCGCGGGGCCATGATCTCCAATGGCTATGGCGCCCTGAAGGAAAATTGCTTCCGCATTGCCCACATGGGCGATTTGCAAGTCTCGGACATCGAGTGGCTCCTGTGCCAGATCGATGACATTCTGGGTTTGGCATAAGTGACCAAAACCTATCTCAACGAGGAGGTGACAGCAATGAAGCTGCTTGTTTGTGATCCGACAGATCCCCAAGCCGTCGCCCGGATGCGCGAGGCCGGGATAGACGTGGACGTGCGCGACGACATTACCCCGGAGGACCTGTCCACCGCCATCGTCGACTATGACGCCATGGTCGTGCGCTCTCGCACCCGGGTCCCGGCGGCCCTCATCGACAAGGCCGCGAATCTCAAGCTCATCATCCGGGGCGGCGTGGGGCTGGACAACATTGACGTGGCATACGCCGAGTCAAAGGGCATCGAGGTGCGCAACACCCCGGCGGCCTCTTCCAACTCGGTGGCCGAGTTGACCATCGGCTATCTGTTCGCCCTGGTGCGACCCATCGCCCAGGCTACGGACTCGATGAAGGCCGGGCAGTGGGAGAAAAAGGCCTTCAGCAAGGGCCGCGAGCTGGACGGCAAAACCCTGGGGCTGGTGGGCTGCGGCCGCATCGGCAGCCTGGTGGCCCAGAAAGCGAGCGCGCTGGGGATGGACGTGATCTTTTATCGCCGTACTGCTTGCGAGATGCCCGGCGTCACCCAGGTCTCGCTAGATGAGCTATTGGCCCGCTCTGATTTCATCTCGCTGCACGTGCCTCATACGCCAGAGACCCATTACATCATCGGGAAAGAGGCCTTGGGCAAGATGAAAGACGGCGTTTATATCGTCAACTGCGGCCGGGGCGGCACCATCGACGAGGCCGCCCTGTACGAGGCCCTCGTCAGCGGCAAGGTGGCCGGCGCAGCATTGGATGTGTTCGAGGACGAAAAGGAGGAACGTGGCCGGCGGTTCGCAGACCTGCCACAGGTCATCGGCTCGCCGCACATCGGCGCCGGGACCAAAGAGGCCACGGCCCGGGTCGGCGGCGAGGTCGCCGACATTGCCATCGAGTATTACCAGGAGCATTTCGCATAACAGGAGGAGCACATGGCGGTTATCAAACCGTTCCGGGGCCTGCGTTACAACCCGGCGCGCATCCCCGACCTTTCGGCCGTTATCACCCAGCCGTATGACCGCATCCACGCAGCCGAGCAGGCGAGCTACTATGCCCTGAGCCCTTACAATTTCTGTCGGATCATCCTGGGCCGGCGAACCGCGGCCGATACCGAAGCGAACAATGTCTACACGCGCGCCCGGTGCTATGACCAGACCTGGCAAGCCGAAGACGTGCTGATGCGCGAGCCCCGGCCGGCCCTGTACGTGCTGGAGCAGACCTATACCACGCCCAGCGGCGAGACGCGCACCCGGCGCGGCCTCTGCGCCGCCTTGCAACTGACCGGCTTTGACGAAGGCGTGATCTTGCCCCACGAGCGCACGCTCAGCGGCCCCAAGGTGGATCGGCTCAACCTGACCCTGGCCACCGCCACGGCCTGGGAGCACATCTTTATCCTGTATCCAGACCCGCACAACCGCGTCAACGGCCTGGTGGAGCCATTCCTGGCCGCGCACGCGCCGGCCGTGGCCCGCGAGCAGATCATCGAAAGCGCCGTGGAGCAGCGGTTCTGGGTGGTGGATGACCCGCAGATCGTGACTGCCGTGGTGGCCGAGCTGGCACCCAAGCGCAACCTCATCATCGCCGACGGCCACCATCGCTACGAGACGGCCCTCAACTACCGGGACGAGATGCGACAGCAGCACCCTGACGCACCGGCCGACGCGGCCTTTAACTATGTGCTGGTCACGCTGGTGGGCATGAGCGACCTAGGCCTGGTGATCTTGCCCACGCACCGGCTGATCCACTCGTACGGGCAGATGGACGGTCCGGCGGCCCTCGAAAAGGCCCGAGAGTTCTTTGATGTGACGCCGGTCGCGGACCGGGCCGCGATGGAGCAAGCCCTGGCCCAGGCCACGCCAGATCATCCCAGCTTTGGCTTTTATGACGGCGCGTACAGCGTGCTCACCCTGCGCGATCAGGCCGTGCTGGCCCTGTTGCTGCCCGGTCGCGCGCATGACTGGCACATGCTGGACGTGACCATTCTCCACGAGTTGTTCATCGAGCGGGTGCTGGGGATCGACAAGGGCGCGGTGGAGCGCAAGGAGAGCCTCGACTATCTGCGCGATGCAGAGCCGGGCTATCGGGCCGTGGACGAGGGCCAGGCCCGGTTCTTGCTGCTCGTCAACCCTACCCGCATCGAGCAGGTGCAGTCTTGCACCGAAGCCAGCGAGCGCATGCCCCAAAAGTCCACCGACTTTTACCCCAAGGTCATCAGCGGCCTGGTGATGATGCCGGTGCCGGCGGAACCGCTGGGTTAGGAAACAGCCAGTACCGCGAACTCACTGCGAATGTTAAAAACGAGAGGAGCAGGGTTGTCCCTGCTCCTCTCGTGTTGAGAGTGGCGGGTCAATGGTTCCGCAGAGTCAGGGGCAGGTACAACTGATACGGTGCCACCCGCTGCCCAAAGATGTCCCAGTCGTCGGCGGTGTATTCCTCACGCCAGACCACCAGGGCGCGCCGGTCCGGCGACCCGGCCGCAACCGGGTCCTCTATCGTGTCCGCACCGGCGTGCCGCACCAGTAGCCGGGGTCCCACGCTGGTGCCGTGCAGGAGGCGGTGGTATACCCAGTAGCTACTGGGGCTGATCCAGTACGAGACATAGACCACGTGCATCTCGTTGCCAAAACCAGAATACGCAATGTCCGGCAGGGTATGGCCCGAGTACGAGGGGACATCGGTCTCGATGGCAAAGGCATAGGCCGCATCGTAGCGGAAGGTGCTCACGTTATACGAGGAACGCACGCGCTGCCCGTGTATGGTATAGCTGGCCGTCAGATACTTGGATCTGAACACCACCACGTAGGCATTTGCCGCCGGGTCATAGGCCACCGCCGGCGAAGAACAGTCCGTAGTCAGCGGGTCGCTGCCCGAGTCATATGGAGCTATGGTCCACGTGCCATACACCTGAGACCCGCCACCCTGGTACGTCTCGTACAGGTAGGCGATGGCGATGTAATCCGGCTCGACTTGATCCGGTGGCCGTTCTCGATGCCACGCCGCCAGGAATGTGTTCCCCCCGCTGCCCCAGGCCACGTCGGGGTCGTGCGCGCTCCCACTGACGTGATTCCAGATCTGGAACCCGGCGCTCAGGAGAAGGGGAGAGACGGAACCAGAACCCAGCATCCGCCCATACACCATGTAGGTGCTGCGGAGATAGACCACAGCGAATTGGCGGTCATTGGCGTTGTAGGCCACCGCCGGGTCGTATTCGTCGGCGGCGTCGCCGGCGATCATCGTGGGCTCCGTGGCCGGCATCTGCGAGCCGCTGGATTGATAAGACCCATACACCAGCCGGCCGGCGACGTTGCGGCTCCCCACGTTACCATCCTCATAAACCACCAGGAAGCGGTTCTGATAGGCATCATAGGCCACGTCCGGCGCGGCCTCCCGGCCCGTGCCCTCTGCGACGTAGAAAAAGCTACCCAGTAACGCGCCGGTGGTCCCATTCACGAACCGGCCCAGGATGTTGCCGTTGCCAGAGCTGCTTTCGAACACCACCAGGTATTGGCCGGAGGCGGTCGAGTAGGCCACAGCCGGATTGTTCTGGTCCATGCTGAGGTTGCCCACGTTGATGATCCCGCCCTCCAGGCGCGGGTCGATGGTCACCGGGTAGACGGCCCCGGCCAGCCAATCGCCGGGCACGGTGATGGTCACCTGGTTCCCATCCAGGCTCAGCGGGGCCGGCGTCTCGCGCCCGGCGGCATCATAGACCACGGCTCCGCTATAGCGTACCACGTCGCGTCCCTCGTCGAGAAAGCGAATGCCTTTGAGCGGGTCCACCAGTTCCGGCGCCAACGTGGTCTCGAATTGGCCTATTACTGCCACGTCCCCGCCTGATGTCAGCGCTTTCTCTAGCACGAACAACTGCTCCACGTGCCGGTCATCCACTACGTAGCGTTCGGTGACGCCAGCCGGGCGGTCATAATCGACCTGGTTCTCCCGGACTTGCGGCGTGACCGGCGCGGCGGCCGCACCAACGTGCTCCCCGGCGCGCACCGCCACCAGGCGGTACGTTACCTGATGGCCGGGCACCAGCACGCCCTCCTCGCGCGGGGCAAAGCGCACGCCCTCGGCCGTGAACTCGACGCGGCGGTACTCGTTGTCGACGACCAGCGTGTCGCCTTGCGTGTGCACCGCGTTGCGTGAGGCCCGGGCTACCGCTGTCGGATCGAACGGCAGTTCGGCCGATGCGGTGCTCATGGCGCTGGCCCCTGCCGTGACCGTGGCCAAATCGAGACTGAGCAGCGGCGTCAGAAACAACATCAGCAGCATGGCAATTGACGCATATCGGATCTTCACGGGGGAACCTCCCTTTTCATTTACATGGGCTTGCCGGCCGTCGCCGTCTTATTGTACCGGCTGCGTATCTGGCTGTCAAGGAAGGCGGGGCCATCGAGTTGACGGGGGGATAGGCGCGTGCTATACTGGGCGGCATGAGGACACCAGTGGTGAACACGGACGCAGATTTGCCCGCCAACTCGGGGCCAAACCGCCGCCTGGTCGGGGTCATTGCCCTGGCCGGCCTGGCGGTGGCGCTGGCCTTGCTCATCCTCTTTTGGCCCCGGCCCCCGGCCGACGACAGCCTCAAATTGGTGCAGGCCCGGGGCACCCTGGTGGTGGCCGTAGACGCCGCCTATCCGCCCTTTGCCAGTGTCAACGACAAGGGACGCTTTGTGGGCTTTGATCCAGATGTGGCCCGCGAGATCGCCCGCCGCCTGGGCGTCAAGACCCAGTTTGTGAACGTGGGCGTGGAGGGACTGCTGGATGCCCTCAAGCTCTACAAGTGCGACCTGGTGGTGTCAGCGTTCCCCTACGAGTATGGCCTGACGCGCGACGTACTGTTCAGCGAGCCGTACTTTAACGCCGGGCCGCGCCTGGCCGTGCGCCAGGACGAGACGACGATTCGCGGGCCGGATGACCTGGCCGGCCGGGTAGTGGCGGTGGAACTGGGATCGGGCGCCGACGGCGCGACGCGCGCGTGGGAGGCCCGAGGCATCCGCCTGATGCGCACCATGTCCATGTCTGATACTATCTGGGCGCTGGTGCAAGGGCAGGCCGACGCAGCCGTGGGCGATCCCGTCGCCCTGCGCGCATACAGCCGGCACCCACAGGGCGGCGGCATCCAGATCGTGGGGAACCCCATCGCCGACGAGGACTATGTGGTGGTGCTGCGCATCCAGGAGCGCACCCTGCGCGACGCGGTGGACGAGGCACTGCTGGAGATGCGGCAGGACGGCACCCTGGACGAGCTGGTGGATCGCTGGCTGTAACCGGACCATCGTCAAACGCAAGAAACCCGTCTTTTCCAAAAAGACGGGTTTCTTTTGTGGCTAGGGTGTGGCCGTGGGCGGCGGCGCTGTGGGTGGTTCAGTTGGCGGCGGCTGAGTCGGCGGCGCTGTGGGGGGCTGCGTTGGCGGTTGGGTTGGCGGCGGCTCGGTGGGCAGTGGCGCTGTCGGTTCCGCCGTGGGCTCGGGCGTCACCGGGGTAGCTGTGGGCAGCTCGACGGTGGGCGCGGGGGTGCCCGGCGTGGCCGTGGGCGGTTCGGTGGTGGGCAATGGCGTTTCTGGCGTAACCGTGGGCGTGCCGGCCGTAGGCGACGGCGTCCCGGGTGTGCCCGTAGGCGATGGGGTCCCGGGCGTGGGCGATGGTGTCGCCGTGATCCAGACCGGGGTGCCGGTGGGGGCCCAGGTGGGCACTATTGGCGTGGGCGGTGGATAGCCCGGGATATACAGCCGTTGCCCGACATAGATCTGCGAGACGGACAGGCAGTTGATCTGCATCAGCGTGCCCACCGACGTGCCATAGCGCACGGCCAAGCCGCTCAGGGTATCGCCTCGTTGGATCACATATACCCAATACGGGCGCGGCGGCGGTGAACAGGGCCGATACGTGGGCACGGCATAGGTGGGCGGCCAGGGGCCAGCCGTGGGCCAGATGACCGTCGATGTGGGCCAGCCCCACCAGGTTGCCGTGGGGGCCGGCGCAAATGTCGGCTCGCCGGTGGCGATAGGCGTGGGCGATGGCGTGGCCGTGACCACCTGGGGTGACGGAGTAACCGGGGTGGGACTGGCAGATTGTGAGACGGCAAACCCGTCGGGGTGTTCCGAGTACAAGAGCAGTACCGCGCTCGCAATGGTGATCAGGACAATGGCCATCAGCCCCAGGCCGGTCAGCAGGCCCAGGGCGCTCTCTTTGAGCCCCCGGCGCTCTTCGGCAAAGAACTGATCCTGAGACATGCTACTCTGCCTTTCGCCTGATCAGCGAGATGGAGGGCAAATTGCCAATTTGCCCTACGTGCCCACACTGGGCTGTTGCCAAGACGTGGGGATATGTTAGTCCTGTTCAGCCGAAACCGCGCCGGCCGGGCCATTCTCTTCCAGGTCGGCCAGGGCTGCGTCGGCGCCCCATTGGCGGCCCCGTTTGCGGCTGCGCTCGCGAATTTGGCGGATCGCAAGGCGGGCCAGTTCTGGCAACATGGTACCGGACCGGCGCTCTTGATCGGTGGACAGGCGGCGCAGGGGGAAAATGGCCCGCTCGTCTCCCACGATGCCCAACGCCTCTACGGCGCGCTCCTGGACGTCCTTGCTGGGGTCCTGCATTGCCGCAATCAGGGCTTCGATGACAGTTTCGGCTACCTGAGGGTCAAGTTCTTTTTCGCCGCGCTCTGTGATCATGCTCAAGGCTGCCACCGCCCGGCTGCGCACGCCGGAATCGGGGTCTTGCAAGGCCCGCAGCAGGGCATCTACCACTTCCAGGTTGCCCAGGCGCCCCAGGGCATAGACGGCATTCCACCGCACGCGTGTGTCCTGGTCGGCCAGGGTGTTGAGCAGCGGCGACAGCGCGCGCGAGTCACCTAGCAAGCCCAACGCCTCGACGATCTTGATGCGCACGGCGGCCTCGTCGTGTGACAGACGCGCGATCAGCGTTTCGACCGAGCGCGTGTCGCCCACTTTGCCCAGCACCTCGGCTGCACGCGCCACCACACGTGGGTCCTCGTCGGCCAGACAACCCACCACTGGCAGCGCGATGCGCGCGTCGCCCATGCGATCCAGGATGTCGATGGTGTTCAGCCGTACGTAGGCGTTCGGATCGCGCAGGGCATCCACCAGATAGCCCAGCACCTCGCCGGTGGGGGCCTGGGCCAGGGCCTCTATGGCGCGCCAGCGCAGATAAGGGTCGTCATCGCCGGTGGCCTGCACCAGGTCACGATAGTAGGAGGCCACGACGGTCAGTGTTTCCAGTTGGCTGGCCAACGTCTCGCGATCGGCCGGGTTCACCAGCACGGCATTGGCCCCTTGCACCAACAGATATTCTTCCAGGGCCGGGTCTTTGTCGTCTACCACCACCGCCACGGGCGGGGATTCGGGATATTGGCTCAACCAATCCAGGATCAAATCGCCCACAGCCCCCAATCCGCTGCCGGCGCGCTTGTCCAGCAGGGCCAACTTGAGGTCTTGATGGCCGGCATAGGCGCGTACCTGGCGGTCATCGTGTGCCACGAGCAAGCGATAGCCGCGCGCACCCAGCAACTGGCTCAACTCGTCCAGGAACGGTTCGTCCCGGCTGATGAGCAGCATCTGCTCCACGCGCAGCAGGGCTGCGTCCACGGTCTCGAGCAACTGCTGCCGGTTGAGTGGCTTGTTCACATAGCCTACGGTGCCCAGGCGCAGGCCGTGCGTGTCGGAGGTCAGCACCGACATGACTATCACCGGGATGGTGGCGGTGGCCGGGTCTGCGCGCAACTGCTGGATAAGTGCATAGCCATCCAGCCCAGGCATCGAGATGTCGGTCAGGATCAGGTCGGGGCGAGCGCGGTGGGCCACGTCCAGGGCCGCGTGTCCATCGGCTGCCTGTTCTACCTGATAGCCGGCCTGGTCGAGGTAATAGGCCACCAGCCGGGCAATGTCTGGCTCGTCGTCTACCACCAGTATCTTTTGCGACCGGCGCGCCCCGCTTGTGAGCGCCTCGATGGTGCGTGATTCGTCCACCGCGCCGGCGATGGGCAGGGTAAAGCTAAAGGTGCTGCCGTGACCTGGCTGGCCGTCGCTGCGGAACCAGATTCGGCCGCCCTGCAACTCGATCAGTGCCTTGCTCAAGGCCAGGCTGAGGCCGGTGCCTTGAGGACGCTGATGTTCGGCCTGGGACGTGCGAAAGAACTGGCTGAAAATATGCGTCTGATCGTCTGCGCCGATCCCCATGCCCGTGTCCGTCACGTCTATCTGGACGACACCCTCGGTTACCTGGGCGACGATCTCGATCTCGCCCTCTGGTTCGTTATAATCGATGGCGTTGGCGACCAAGGTGCTGAGCACCTGGGCCAGGCGCTGTTCGTTGGACTGAAGCAGGGGCAGGTCTTCTGGAACCTTGACCACCAGGGCCAAATCCTTTTGCGTCAGCGCATCTTGATAATCGGCCAGGACCAGGTCCAGCACCCCGGCCAAGTTCACCGGTGCCGTCTCTATCGGCAGCGCTGCCCGCTCCAACACCGTGAGGTCCAGCAATCGATCCAGCAGACGGGTGAGCCGCACACAGTTGTCTTGCGCCACCTGCAAGTATTCCCGCGACTCGTCGGTGAGCGGGCCGGCTTCGCCTTCCAGGACCAGGCTCTGGTAGCCGCTGATGGAGGTGAGCGGCCCGTACAACTGGTGAGACACCGTGGAGAGGAATTCGGTCCGCAGGCGCGCGCGCCGGACCTCTTCGGAAGCGTCGCGAATGACGGCCAGATAGCCCAGCAACGCGCCGTCGGTCGCCAGTATGGGCGCCAGGCTCAATTCGGCGATATGCTCGGTCAGTTCCAGGCGCTGCCACACGGCCTGAAAATCCAGCAGCGGCGCGGCTTGCGGCAACAATTCGCCTTCCGCGTTGGTCAGCCCACAAAGCGCGTGAATGTTCTTACCCAACAGGTGGCCCGAGATTTCGAGCGTGCGGGGAGCCAGGTCGTTGTGCAAAGTCACGGAACCGCCGGGGTCAGCCACCAGGACGCCCACTGGCATGCTGTCGAGTATGGGGCGCAACTGCCCCATGTCTTCCTCTCGCGAGAGCAATAGGTTGGCCAGTTTGTCGCTTTGCTGTTCCAGGTCTTGGTACAGGCGTGAACGGGCCACTGACTGGGTGGCTTCTTGGGCGATGGCGTTCAAATAGTCTATTTCGTCCTGGTCCAGGTGCCGCCGCACCGTCGCCACCAGCAACAGCACGCCCAGGAACTCGTGGGCTGTCATCAGCGGCAGTGCCACCGCCGACCCATCCAGTTGGGACACCTGGATGGCCTGTTTCTGCGACATGCATTGCCAGGCCAGGTTCTCGTCCAGCTTGAACGGCCGCGCCCGATAGCCCACCGTTACCTGCGGCACCAACGAGTTGGCTGCCGCGTCAAATACCAGGACTGTGGCGCCGCTAAACGGCAGGTCGGCTGTTTCCAGCACCAGCGGCAAGGCCCGGGACAGGCCGGCCTCCAGGTCCGGGATGTGCGCCAGTTGGTGCCGGATGGCTGCCAGGTGCTCCAGGCGGCCGAGCTGTTTCTGCAGGGTCTGGTTGGCCTGTTCGAGTGCGTGTACCTGGTCTTCGGCCTGCGGGCTGATGCGCGAGTCGCGGTCTGCCAGTTGCGTCTGCAACTGCTCCTGAACCAGTGCGATGGCGGCCACGTCAACGAGTGATTCTACGAAACGCATGGCGGTGGGGTTGTAGGCATTGACCTGGGTGCTTTCCAGGATCATGCCACCCCCCGGTCGGACCGCCAGGGGCACGATCAACTGCGCACGTCCCTCGGGGGCCAGGGGGCGAAACTCGGGCAGGCTGGTCACGTCGGCGATGGTGGTGGCCCGGCCCTGCCGGATGGCGCGCATCAGGACGCTGCCGGCCACGCCCCAGCGGCGCCAGTGCGCCTCTTGCGCCGGGGCCAATCCCTGGAACAACTGGACGGCCAGGCCCTCGCCTTCTTGTTCTGACAGGATAACCAGCGTCCCCGCGTGCGAGTGGGTGACCAGAAATGCCTGTTCCAGGATAACCTGGAGCCGGTCAGCCAGCGCCCCCGGGGCTTGCAAGGCGGCAAAGGACCGCTGCAAGGCTCGCATCTCGGTGTGACTGCGTGATAGCTGTTGCGATACAGCCTCATAGGTAAACACCCGGTCCAGGGCCTCAGTCGCCGCGGTTGCCAGATGCGTCAGCAGGCCCAGGTCGTGCTCGTCAAAGGGTTTCTTGTCGCAGCGCGCCAGCTCGATCACACCGCGCAGGCTCTCTCCATGTTGGAGTGGTGCTCCCAGGAACGAGGTCATGGGGGCGGCCGGCCAGTCGGGCCGGGGCGGCGGCTGGTCCACCACCTGGGCTATGAGCAAGGGTTGGCGGGTCTCTAGCACCCAGAGGCCCGGCCCCGGGGCCAATGGCTCGCCGGTCTCGGCGCGGCCATACACGCGCTCGTGCGCCCCGCGCAGCAGCGTGACGTGCCCTTCGGCATCCAGCAGCGACACCTGGGCCATGTCGTAGCCAATTTGGCGTTGCGCCAGTACCAGGATCGAATCCAGGGTTTGTTTCATGTCCAGGCTGGCCCCTAGCGCCTGGGTCATCTCTTGGAGGTCGGTGGCCAACTGGACCTGCTGCCGGGACACAGAGTATACGCGCACGTTTTCCAGGGCTGAGGCGATTTGCTTGGTGAGGTTCTTGCAGAAACCGCGTTCCTCGGTGGTGAATACCTGGCCCACTCCCTTGGCCAGAAGCAACACCCCCAACACGCGGCTGCCAATGGCCACTGGTTGAAAGAGTACGGGGCCGCTGCTGCTCACTCGTAGCTGCGCATATAGGTCTTGTAACTGCGGATCGGTGCCCAGTCGTTCGATCATGATCTGGCGGTCGCGCGTGACGGCCATTTCGAGCACCTTGTGTCGCCGCAAGTCCACGATCACATCTGGCATATTTCGTTCGCGGGCGCGCGCGTCATATGTGGCGACGATGCGCAAGTGTTGGGTATCATCAGAGATGCGCATGGCTAGCGCGCAATGGTCGGCGCGCATGGCCAACGCGATGTTTTCCGTCACCTGTCTGTAGGTTATGTGCGCGTCTAGCGATGCGGTCGTGGACTTGAGCGTTTCGAGCAGGAAAAAGAGGTCGCGCACCTGCGATTGGGAGGCCTGGTTGAGGTTTTGCAGTGACTGGTTATAGTAATAAAGCCGCGAGATGGTGGTTTGATAGATGATCACGGCAAAGAGCGGCCAGGCAATGAGGTTACTGGCGTGCTCCCACAGGGTTGAGGTGGGAACTGCCAGGCCTGGGGGGTATAGCGCCAGCGCTTCCAGCACGCGACCCAGCGCCAGGATGAACAAGCCGGCTGCCACCAACGCCCGGCGCCGGCCTCCTTGCCACACATAGACACTGCCCAGGGCGGCAAAGAGCAAGGCCGGCCACAGGAGCCAGATCTGCCCCAGCCAGTGCCGGGCATACGCCACCGTTTCGCCGGCGCTGACGTTCACTGCCCACAACACCGCCGAAACCAGGTACAGGCCGATGGTTATGACCAGCGCGCCACCCAGAAGCGCGTATTTGGACTGGCGTATCTTGAACTCGGAAGGCACAAAGCCCCAGCACAGGAACACCAATGCCACCGTCTCGATGGCGCTGGATAGGGGCGGGAGTGTGGCCTGGGCTACGGGAGCCGGCAGCCAGCCCAGCAAACGCAGGCCCTCGGCGCCAGCCACCAGCAGTTTGGCCAACAAGATGCCGCCAAATCCCAGGGCAAAATCGCGGTACCGGGCGTTGCGCGAGCGCTGCCATTCGCCCCAGCACAGGCCGATGGCGACCTCCAGGATGAACAACAGCACGAGATAGTACAGCAGAATGCCGGCGGGCGAACTGATCAAGTTCATGGCGGATTCGAGAACAATCATGCGCACACCTGGCCCTGACAAGACTGGTCTAATGACCCACTCTAGTATATCAATCTATTCCTGATTGCACAACCCGTCAGGGTCCGATCCACTATCAGACCGGGGTCGTACCGGGCGCTAACTGGGGTGCCGGCTGGCACCCCAGCACCGAGCTTCACCAACGATTATAACCTTTAGCTGGGGGTGTGTCAAGATAACATTTGACATCCGGGCATTAATCCGCAAAACAGGGGCGCGATTCAATCGCGCCCCTGCCTGCGGGTGTAGCGTGGACTGTGGTCCACGCCGAACACAACTGGACCGTGGTCCACGCTGAACATCATCGAACTGTGGTCCGTACTGCCCCACTAGGTCAACTGGGCCAGGGCCTCGTCGACCTGTTTTTGCAGGCGCCTATTCTCTTGTTGCAGTTGCTCCACGCGCTGGGCGATGCTCTCCAGGTCTTTTTCGGTGGCGGCCAGCTTGTCCACGTATTGGGCACGCAAGGCGCCTTCTTTGCCGGCCGTGCCCAGGGCTTGCATGTTGCCCTGGATCTGGGTTTGGGCCTTGTAAATGCCATCGCGTTCTTTTTTGGCTTCTGCAATGAGCTGTTCGTTGATGCCGATCTGTTGCCACAGATTGATCAGGCCATTCAACTGGCCGAACGCCCGGTCCTGGAGCCAGCCCTTGTTCAGATACCACCTGAGTCGTTCTGCCGTCTGGTTGCGGATCTCTTCGCGCTGGAACAATCGGCGGCGCTCCTGTACCTGGAACTTGGTCTCCTGGCGCGCCGGCACCGCCACCTCGTAGCGCAGGTGATCGGCCGTGGTTTCTTTGGGGTCTGACGTTTCGAACGGCTCGTACTTGTCCCGGCGCAGGTGCTCCACCAGCACGGTGATATCTTTGCCCAGCGAGTTGTTGAGCCAGTATGTGCGCTGCTGAATCTCCCAGCTCTCGATAACCAGGTAGGCCTTGTCGATGTGCAGGCCATAGGTCTCACGGCGGCTGTCGGATTCTTCGCGGACCTTGACGCCCAGCTCCACCGAATAGGGCACCACCATCTCGGCGCCGTCTACGGTAAAGGGCAGCACGGCCTCGCCCACGTATTCGCCCTCTTCGAGCACGGTCACCGGGCCGCGTTCCAGGGTGAGGCCGGTGGCATTGTCCATGCGCAGGGTAGCCACTGGGTGCGCCGGCAGCTTGGCGCCGTTATAGATCAACTCTTTGCGATAGCCCAGGTCTGCGCCCACGATGGGCACCATGGCCGACTGGCCCCGGCCCACTGTCACCGGCGTGGCAATGGTGTACTGGAACAGCTCGCCCAGAGCCTTGCCGGTGGCCGTGGGTTGCACGGTCTCGGTCATGGCCGCGCGCGAGAGCTTGGGGGCCGGGGCCGCGCGCATGACATCCATCATGCCCGCGCCCAGGGTCATACCTTCTCCGCGCGGCGCTGCCGGCGCCTCAGCTTCCTGGGCCATGGCAAACTCGACCGGGGCGGCCGCCACGCGCTTTTCTTCTTCCACAACCGGCCGCTCGGGCGTGAACGGCGTGTACAGGTCATAGACAAACGAGATGGGCATGCCGGCCACCAGGTTGAGGGTGATCTGCTTCAGGTCTTCTTCCAGCCGGTTGTCAAAGATGCCCCAGCCTTGCAGCAGCGCTCGCAGACCCTCGGGCGTCTCTTCCGCTACCAGGCGATAGCTCACGCGCCACGTGGGGGCCGGGGCGATATAGCTCACGTCCAACAGGTGCTGGCCCGGCGAGAGCCGGATAGTCACCTGGCGATAGTCTTCCTGAGACAACGCGGTGCTCAAAAAGAAGCGCAGGTCGCCGGCGCCTTGCTCGTCCTGGATCGCTACGCCGTGGAGCCGGCCCAACGGCACGGCGCTCACCGTCTGTCCATCTTGCTCCAGGAGCGATACCAACGCCGAGTCCAGGGGTTGTCGCTCGGCCACCTCGTCCAGGCCCAGGAGCGTGCCTTCGGCAGACTCGGCCTGGTCCAGCAGCAGGCGCACCCGGCGTCCTCGCAGGCTCACCAGCAGGTCTTGCAGGCTGCGGTCGTCGGCCAGGCTTACCGTGCAGCCGGCCAGCCGTTCCTCGCGGCTCTGCGGCGTGGCATAGTCCACGCCAAACACCTGGCCGCCGCCTCGGTCGATCACTGTGAGGCTCTTGAGGATGTCGTTCATCTCTTCGACGCGAAAAGAGAGCTGCACCTCTTCGCCGGCCAGGTCTGCCTGGCGCCGAAAGAACCCCACCCCGTGCTTGTACAGAGTCATGTGGACAATGGGAATCGTGCTCATGTGTTTTGCCTCCTTGTATAGAATATCGTGCCGGGGGCCGGTCGCGTGATGTGCCAGCCCCAGTTGTCAGATGATACCGGTCGAGCCTGAACTGGCGCTTACAATTGCACGCGCTCGGCCGTGAGCGACTGGGCCTCAGCCATAGCCGCCGGCCGGATGTCGATGGGAAAACGGTTGTGCAGGGGGCTGATCCGCGCGCCCAGCGCCGTGCTCGCCCAGAACAGCCACGCCAGCGGCCGCATGAAGCTGCTCAGGCGAGCGGCCTGTCGAACCTCGGCCAGTGTTGCATCGTCCCAGCCGCCGAACAGGCCGTAGAAAAAGGCATACATAGGATAGGAGAACAGGATACCGATTAAAAAGATGAGCACGCTGGTGATCTGGTCGCCCTGCCAGATCAGCCCGGTGACCCAGCGCAGTACCACGTAATGCGTGACGCCGGCCAGCAGCGGCGCGGTCAGCGATTGCCACACATAGAATCGCTGGCGAAAGCACAAGCGGTCGTTGATGAAATAGGCCACAATGTCTTTGACCAACAAGCCCACAAAGTAGGCGATGATCAGGGCGTTGATTTGAAACTGCTCCAAGAGCACCAGGGCCAGCACCACGCGCACCACCTGCTCGCCGGCCACCAGGGCCGACTTGAGATAGGGCCGGTTGGCGGCGAGTTGCACATTGTCGCCCACCCACGACGGGTACTGGATGGCCCCCCATATGATGAGGGGGATGGCATAGGCGGCCGCCCGCACGAACTCGGGGCCGGAGGCGCCCAGGATAAAGCGGTCGGCCACGGCCAAGAGCACCGCGCCGATTAACGCGCTGATGAGGCCGCCCCATTTGTAGGCCATCGCCGCGTAATACTGGCTCAGGGCTTGCCGGGCGTGCGAGATGGCCTCCGAGATGGCTGGCATCAGGTTGTTGAAAAGCGAGGCTACCACGTTATAGGCAAAGATAAAGTTCTGGGCGATGGTCCAGTTGCCCCATACCTCGGCATAGTTGACCAGCCAGTTCTGGGTGATGAGGATCTCTGTGGCCTGCCCCACGGCCCAGGCCACGGAACCCAGCATCTCGAATACGCCAAAGCGAAAGGATTCCTTGACCACCGACCAGTCGAAATGGGCCAGGAACAGGACGCGAGCTTTGTAACCCAACCGCCGGTACAGCCACCAGCCCAGCAGAAAAGCCAGCATCTCGCCGGCATAGGCAGCAAAGCCCAGTCCCAGCACGCCGCCCATGGGCGCGCCAAAGATCGGGTTGGCCTCGCCCCACATCACCATGAGGGTCACGAGCAACGGCTGGGTGATGATGGGAAAGACCAAATAGATGCCCAACTCTACGATCTGGGCATAGTCAAAGCGCTGCAAGCCCATGAGGGCGTGGCGCATGACCTGGAAAAAGCCGGGGATCTGGATAAAGGCATGGATGATGATGCTCCAGGCATACAGGGCATAGACCGTGTGCGGCAGCACGGTCCCGGCCAGGGCCGTGACCAGGGCCACCTGGATGGCGCCCGAGAGCGCCTGCCACCACACGAAAACCTGACCATACTGAATGGCCCGGCGTGGGTCGTGGACGCGATACTGGGCAAAGAACTTGATGAACGCGGCGCTGGTGCCCATGTCAAAGAGCAGCCAGAGCAGGTTAAAGAACTGGACCACGCGGCCCCAGATGCCCAATGCCTGGGCCGAAGGCAAGATGTAGACCGGCAAGATGAGGTTCTGGTAGACGATCATGGGGATGAACAGGATCAGGCCTAGCATGAGGGCTATCATGAACCCGCCCAGGGGCCGGTGAAAGCCCACCTCGTCCCAGGCTGTATCCGCCTCGCGGGCCAGGTACTCGGCCCGGTTGGCGACCAGCGAGTCCAGCGCCTCCGGGTGGGCCAGGCTGTAGCGGCGCACTAACCAGAAGGCGATGACGGCGAGGACCACCAGGCCGCCCAGGAGCACAAAGAGCACGATGCGCTCCGGCTGGTGAGGCACCGGCGACCCGGCATAGTCGGCAAAAGACAACGGCGCGCGGCCGGCGGCCCGGGTGCTCAGGTGATAGACCAGATAATTGAAATAGGCCCAGTCCTGGAACTGGGGATTGGCGTCGTCCAGGACGGAGGTCAGGAGATAGGCGGTGGCGCTGCCCACCGGCACCGTGCCCAGGATGAGCGATTGGTCTTCAAACCCCACCACCAGCGGCGAAACGGCTGCTGCGTCTACGGCATAGCGCCGGCGTACCTGGGGCGCGCTGGTCCATACGATCTGGGCCAGCAGCGCATCGTCGGCGCCCGGCGCGGCATCCAGGCTGAGGGGGTCATCGCGCGGTTCGAGCTGTACCGTCTGGCCCAGCAATGCGCTCACGACGGCGGCATCCAGGTCTGGCCCCAGGATGAGTACCAGGCCGGCCCCCTGCTGCACGCGTTGGGCCAGCGCCGCCGGGTCCGGCGCGGTGCCGTTGAGTACCAGCACGTCGGCCTGGGCCGGCTCTGCCACCAACTCGTAGCCGGTGAGTTCCAGCGCGGTACGCACCCGGCCGGCCGGCCCGGCATAGTACACGCGCACGTCGGCGTCGCCATCGGCCCGCGCCGGGGCCGCGACCACCAGCACCATGAGCACAGCCAAGAGGATCAGGATGGTTTTACGCATTGGACTCACCTTTTATTCGTCGGCATAAGGGCCGCCGGGTGCGACGAGGTCGTCCCAGTAACCTTTTTGGTCCAGCAGGCCATAGGAAAAGATCGCGTGGCCGGCGGTGCGGGCGGCACGGGCGATCCTGATGCGCGCGGCGATTTCGTTGAAATCGCCGGTGCCGGCGCCGATGCCGGGCATGATGCTGCGCCCGGCGGCGTGGGCCTGGAAATCGCGGACCAGGGTTTGGAAGCGGGTCTGGTCCCAATAGTAAAGCATGGGATACAGGGCGTCAATGATCCCGGCGGCGGTCCAGCCCTGGCTGTCCTGGTAATAGTCATTGCGCCCCTCCGAGGTGCCCCAGCCCCAGCGGTCCACGTACACCGGCCACACCGCCGCCGACAGGTCTACGCCGGATGGTCGGTCCTGATAGATGCGCTGCACCAGGTCTGTCACCTGGGCGCGCTGCCAGTCGGCCCAGGCCGGGGTATAGCAGTCGGCGGCGCAGCGGTCCTGGGTAAACGGGTCGCATGAATACTGCGCCCCGGCATAGCGCACATAGTCCAGATGCAGGCCATCCACCGGGTAGCGCGTGGCAATGTCCAGGGCTACGGACACAATGTGGTCTGTCACTATTGGCGCGCCCGGCGAGGCCCACAAATAGTCTGTATTCAGCAGCATGGGGCCGTTCTGGTCCCACTGGCGCCAGTCGCCCCAGCCGGTGCCCGGCCACCACGACCAGGTCCAGAAGGGGTGCGTCGGCGACGTGGTGGAAGGCGGCGCGGACTCGCCGGCCCAGGCCGGATAGATGTTGATGTAGGCGTGGACCTCCAGGCCGGCCGCGTGCGCGCGTTCGACCATGTAGGCCAGGGGATCCCAGCTGGGGTCGACCCCCAGCGTCCCGGCGCTGTTCAGTCGTGCCGACCAGGGCTCCAGCTCGGAATCGTACAGGGCATCGGCCGTGCCGCGCACCTGAAAGAGGATCACGTTAAAGCGCGCGGCCGCGGCCTTGGTTACGATGGTGTCGATGGTGGCCGGCGTGGCCGGACTGGCCGGACTGGTCCACTCAAAGCGTGACACCCATAACGCCCGTACCTCAGTCACGGTGACACAGTGGGGCCGGGTGAACGTATCGCTGCCGCCGGGGCCGGTGACGGTGAGGGTGACGGTGTAGGCGCCCGGCGCGGTGTAGACGTGCGTGGGGCTGGGCAGCGTGCTGGTGACGCCGTCGCCCAGGAGCCACAGGCTGGCGGTGTAGACGCCGGTCGACGTGTTGGTAAACGCCACGGAGAGCGGGGCCAGGCCGGTGCCGGGTGCGGCGGTGAAATCGGCCGTGG
>JAHJIN010000419.1 GCA_018823415.1 Chloroflexota bacterium
AGCCCCAGAAGTCAGTGTTGCCCTTGGCGCGCTCGCCGTCCTGGATCTTTTGGGCCATCGTGGTCAGTTCGGTCCAGGTCTTGGGCGGGGCATCGTAGCCATATTCCTTGAGCAGGTCGGTGCGATAGAAGAGCAGGCCGGCGTCGGTGAACCAGGGGATGCCTACCAGGCGGCCATCCACGGTGTTGTTCTGGATGATGGCGTCAAAGTGCTCGCCGGCCACGGCCTTGGCACCATACTCGTTCAGGTCGATGAGGTGCTCGGCCAGGTCGCCGGGCCAGATCACGTCGATCTGATAGAGGTCGGCGTCAGGGGACTTGGTCTCAAAGTACTGGAGGTACACGCCCAGCCGGTCCTGCACCGCGTCGGGGGTGTCAAACACCTCGATGGTGATGTTGGGATGGGCAGCCATGTACTTGTCAGCCGACTTTTTGGCGAGTTCGAGTTCCTGGCCCACGGCACCACTCAACAGCCGGATCGTCACTTTTTCTTCCGGCGGGGTGGTGGGCTTGGGGGTTTCGGTGGGTTTAGGCGGCGTGGTTGGCTGGACCGCCTGGGTTGGTACTGGGGCCGTAGTTGGCTCGGGTGGTGCGGGGCACTGGGCCGCCAACACCATGCTCAGGATCACCAACAAGGCCAGGGTTGCAAATAATGAGCGTTTCATCTCTAGGTCTCCTCCTAAGGTATGTTAGAGCAAATGTGTGGAAATAACCACACGCCGATTCCGATGAGCTGCCCGGATCGGGCAGCATGACCGAGTTCGCGTATCGTTGGCGACGCACCACCTCCTTTCTGGCCGGGGTCCGGTGGCTCAAGACCCCATAGTTTAGTTCAGCGACTGCGTGCTGGTTTCGCGGATCACCATTTGCACCGGTAAACGGATGCAGGTGGGTTCCGGCTCGTCTTGGCTGTTTTCCAGTTGTTGCAGTAGCAACCGGGCACCTTCTTGACCCATGCGAAACATGGGCTGTCGGATGGTGGATAGACCCACATACTGAGATACTTCGATGTCATCATAGCCCACCAGGGCGAAATCCTGGGGCACCTGTCCCCCGGTCTCCTGGATCGCCCGCAACGCGCCCAGGGCCTGGGTGTCGCTGGTGGCAAAGATGGCAGTGGGTGGCTGGGCCAGTGCCAGCAAGCGTTTCATGCACTCGTAGCCGCTCTGGGCGTTGAACTCGCCGATCTGGTGGTATGCCTCATGGAATGGCAGGTCGTGTTCTTTGAGCACCTGGCGATAGCCGGCGAATCGCTCGCTGCTGGTGGGAAAGCCAAAGGGATCATCTAGGCGGCCGCTGATAAAGCCGATGCGCTGGTGACCGTTCTCGATGAGATGGGCGACTGCCGTTCGAGCGCCACCCACATTGTCCACTGACACGGAACTAAAGGCCGGATGCCGTGAATCTACCAGTACGATGGGCAGTCGGACCCGGGTGATGGCGCGGACGTCTACTTCTTCCAGGCATAGGGAAATCAGCAATAGACCGTCTACCCGGCGGCGCATGGGTAATTCGCGCAGGTAATAGTCCTTGAGTTCCTTCTGTTCCACATCGTACAGGATCAGGTTATAGCCGTGCTGGAGCAGCTCGTTGTCTATGCCGCGCAGTACTTCGACAAAGAATGGTCGGGTGAAAAATGGGATGACGATGCCAATGGTGTTGGTTCTTTTGAGGGAGAGGCCCCGCGCCATGGGGTTGGGTTGATAGTTCAACTCGGTGATGGTCTGCAGGACTCGTTGGCGGGTGGGTTCGCGGACGTGGGGGCTGTCGTTGAGGACGCGAGAGACGGTTCCAATCCCTACCCCGGCGCGCTCGGCCACATCATAGATTGTCACGTTCATGTGCTCGCCCCCATTCGAAACGGAAGGGCTTCCATTTGGAAGTGCTTCCATTATAGCATATCCGGCGGGTGGTTGTCAATATGTTACTGACACCAATTTTCGTCGAAGATGAAATCGTGAAGGGGCCTTGTCCGAGGTAGTCCAAGAAAACGGGCCTGACATTTGGTGTCAGGCCCGGGGGACGATGGGGGAGAGGGTTTACGGCCAGGCGAATTCGAGCCGGGCGGTTTCCAGGTTGACCACAAAGAGTTGGCCCCAGCTTGGCACATACGCGCGCGTGCCGGTCCAGGCCACGGTGCCCAGGTCGTTGTGGCGTAGTTCGATGGCGCCGGACTGTAGCACCTGGGCATCGTTTGCCCCGAGGACATCCAGGTGCAGTTGGGCCTCGTCATCTGGTACCCAGAGCACTGCCACGCCCAGGGGAATGATCTGCGCGGCCCAGTTGTCGAACGAGCCCACGCCTTGGAGGACATGGCGCCAGCGCCAGTCGCCGGTGGCCGGGTCCAACGCCCATAGCTCGTCGCGCGTTGAACCGCGCGTTCGCTCGGCATGGACGAGGGCGGGGCCTTGGGGCCGGGCCGCCAGCACGGTCAGCGCATAGTCCGGTTCGTCTGCCAGCCGGCGGGCGGTGCCCTGGTCCAGGTCCACGGCGTCCAGGGTATGCCCACTGGTGCCGCCGGTGATATACAGCGCGTCATCGACCAGCACCAGGTCCGTGGTCCATACTGCGTTCAGGTCGGCGATAGTCGCGGTCCAGGCCACGTCGCCGGTGGCGACCGTGATGCATTGCACGCACAAGGGACCATGACCCAGAAGGACGTACAGCACGCCACGCGTGTTGTCTACCAGCATGGGGCTGTAAATGGTGGCAGTCTGGTCCCACGGGTGGTCTTGAGCCCGGCACACCGGCGTGATCTGCCGATCCACCGAGCCATCGAGCAGGTTCAAAATGAGCAAAGACGCGCCGCGCGCGTCCTCTGGTTGGTCGAGCACGGCTGGCTGGCCGGCCACGTTCAATAATTGCCGGGGCGTCTGGCTCAGCCGTACGCTCCAGGCCGGTTTGCCGGTGTCGGCATCGAAGGCCTGCGCGGTGCCATCCTTGGTCAGCACCACCACGCGATCCCCGAACACCTGGAGGCAGTCCTGCTGCGGGCTGGGCAGTACATCGGCCGGCACAGCTTCCCAGATCGTGCGGCCGGTTGCCAGATCCAGGGCATACAGGCGCGCCTCGTTGCTCAGATACAATCGCTCGCCGTCGACGATGACGGTGGGGCTGTATGAATCCTGGCCCAGCGATTTGCGCCAACGCAAGGCCCGGGTGACGCCATCTACCAGCACCAGGTTGTTATCGTCCGCGTTCAGGTCTCGCGTCACTAGCACCAGATCGGCCACACCTGGATACTCGGTGGGGAGCAAGATGGGCAGCCAGTTCATCACGTGGTCTGAAGAGGGCCGGCCAATGCGGCTTTCGCTGAGCCACATGCCCACCAGGACCACGCCCACGATGAGGCCCATGATGACCAGCATGGTCACGAGCCCCCCGGCGGCGCTGCCGGTCGTGGCCGGGGCGCTTGTTGGAGCCGGGGGTTGCACGATAACCACACGCTCGCGTCCCAGAGGGCGCGAGCGTTCCAGCGTGGTGCCGCAATAGGCGCATTTGGCCTGGTCGCCAATCATCTCGACTGACGCGCCGCACGAGGGGCAGCGAATGGCCCGCACCGGGTTTGATTCTGTCGAGTACTTTTCTGGCATGGCTCTTATCCTACCCGCCGGCCGCCGTCTCCTGGTGATTGTGGGGGCCGGCAGTCGTTCAATGATGCCCGATCTTGTACAGGTGCCAGCCGTAGCCATAGCCCACCACGGTGAGGATGAGCAGGTCGCGAATGTGGACGTGGGCGTCGCGGGGCATGAGCGCATCCAGGGCCAAAAAGTAGAGGGCCAGCAGGATCATCAGGGCCGTGAGGGCTACAGTCACGATGAGGAGTTGGTCGGAATTGTACTGTTTGGTCACCTGCAAATAGACCACGTGGTTCGCGTACACCTCACCCAGGACGAAAAAGATCAGGCCGGCGATGAGGGTATAGGCGTATAACTCCTGGACAAGCTGGATGGACCGGTTCGGCCAGCACAGGGCCAGCGTGACCAGGCTCAATAGGAACACGATGCCCAGGGTCAGCACGCCCCGGTTGGTGAGCTTGGTGAGCACGTGGGGGGCCAGCATGTCGTTGGAATACCGGAACAGGCGCGGGGGCACCAGAAACGCCACCAGGATACCCACGAATACCAGCCCGCCGTCGAGCAGGGCCGTGGGCAGCGAGCCGCCGGTGTGATGCCAGGTCAGCTCGCCGTATAGCACGGCGAGGCCCAATGAAGAAATGATGGCATGTAAAACCTGCACGAGTCCTCCCTTGATGTCGCGGTCGCTGGTCAGCGATCGCTGATCAGTGGTCGGCGGTTGTTGGTGGCTGGTCCTCGGTCCCTTCGATGACAATGTCCTCAAACAGCGTTTCCTGGGCCACGGTGACCTGGCGGAGCCGGATCAGCTCCAGCAGCGCCAGGAACGTGACGATGACCTCTACCCGCGAGACAGCGGTGCGCAACAGGTCACCAAAGTATAGCCGGCCGCCTTCCTTGGCCTGTGTGGCGATGTGGGCCATCTTGTCTTCTACCGAGAAAGACATGGCCGGGACCGCGCTGTCGGCCGTGGGCAAGGCCGGCAAGCGGGCCAGCACCGTTTGCACGGCGGCCAGCAAATCGTCCAGCGTGACGCCTTCGAGCCGAAAGCTGGTGGTTTCGATGCGGGGGGGCGGGGCCAGGCGCGCATAGCTGTGCAGCCCGGCCTCTTCGCGCTGGCGCAGGCCGGCAGCCACTTGCTTGAAGCGCTTGTATTCACGCAATTGGCGTGCCAGGGCCTCGCCGGGGTCCTCTTCTTCCTCGGTCGTCAGCGACGCCGGGGGCCGGGGCAAGAGCACCTGCGATTTGATGTAGAGCAGCTTGGCCGCCACCACCAGGAAATCGGCTAGGGCCGCGGCGTCCATGTGCTCGGCTTTGAGCAGCCGGATATGCTCCAGGTATTGGTCTGTCACCGTCGCCAGAGACACGGTGGTGATGTCTAGCTCCTGGCGTTCGATGAGCTGGAGTAGCAGGTCGAGCGGGCCTTCAAATATGGTGAGTTTGACCTCGTACTGCGTCTGACACCTCGCTGCGCAAAGAATGGGTGTATGAAGCGATGGTCATTTGCCTGGTTGCGGGCGCGCGATTCAGGCCGAGCGCCGGGTGATCTCTTCAAACTCGACCGCGCGGCCTCGCCGATCCAGCAGGATGGGCGGCTCGCGCCGCAGGATGGTCTCGGGGTTGATGACGCACTTGCGCACCTCTTTGCGCGACGGGACTTCGTACATCACGTCCAAGAGCACGTCTTCGATGATGGTGCGCAGGCCCCGGGCGCCGGTCTTGTAGCGCATGGCCACGCGGGCCGCCGCACGCAGGGCATCGTCCGTAAACACCAGCTCTACCCGGTCCAACTGCAAGATCCGCTGATACTGGCGCACCAGCGCGTTGGTGGGCTCGGTGAGGATGCGCACCAACGCTTCTTCGTCCAGCGGGTCCACGTTCGCCACGATGGGCAAGCGGCCTACCAACTCGGGGATAAAGCCGTACTTGAGCAAATCGTCGCTGACCACCTGCTGGAGCAACTCGGCCACGCGCTTTTCGCGACGCTCCACCGGCTCGGCGCGAAAGCCCATGCCACTGCCGCCGGCCACGCGCTGGGCAATGATCTCTTCGAGGCCTTCAAAGGTGCCGCCGCAGATAAAGAGGATGTTGCTGGTGTCGAGCTGGATGTATTCTTGCTGGGGATGCTTGCGCCCGCCGGCCGGCGGCACGTTGGCGATGGCCCCTTCGACTATTTTGAGCAGTGCTTGCTGCACGCCTTCGCCCGACACGTCGCGGGTGATGGAGGGGTTGTCGCTCTTGCGGGCAATCTTGTCAATCTCGTCGATATAGACGATGCCGCGCTCGGCCCGGGCCACGTCATAGTCCGCTGCCTGGAGCAGCCGCAGCAGGATGTTCTCCACGTCTTCGCCCACATAGCCGGCCTCGGTCAGGGCCGTGGCATCCGAGATGGAGAATGGCACGTCCAGGATGCGCGCCAACGTCTGAGCCAAAAGGGTTTTGCCGCAGCCGGTGGGGCCAATGAGCAGGATGTTGCTCTTTTGCAGTTCCACCTCGTCGCCGGCCTGATTGGCGGCCACGCGCTTGTAGTGGTTATACACGGCCACCGACAGCACCTTTTTGGCCCGATCCTGGCCTATCACATATTGGTTCAACTGCTCGCGGATGCGGCGCGGGGCCGGGATCTTGGTCAGGGCGGCCGTGGGCTGTTCCTTGGCGCTCTGCTCCTCTTCTTCTTCCAGGATCTCGACGCACAGGCGCACGCACTCGTTGCAGATGTACACCGAGCCGGGCCCGGCGATGAGTCGCTGTACCTGATCCTGGTTCTTGCTGCAAAATGAGCAATAGTACTTGGGGTCTCTGGCCTCGCTCATGAGATGGGCCTCCTACTGGGATTGGGCCGGCTCAGCCGGCTGCCTTGAAAGACTGGGCCTTGTGATACAGGTCTACGTATTGGCGCGCCGAAGCGGCCCACGAATGGTCTTTTTCCATGTCGCGCAGTTGCAATTGACGCCACATGGCCGGGTATTTAAAGGTCTCGGTGGCCCGGACGATGGCGGCGAACAGGTCGTAGGCATTATAGCGCGTGAACACAAAGCCGGTGCCGGTGTCGGCGTGCGGGTCGAAATCCTGCACCGTGTCGGCCAGACCGCCGGTGTGCCGCACGATGGGCACGCTGCCATAGTGCATGGCGATCATCTGGCCCAGGCCGCACGGTTCAAAGCGGCTGGGCATGAGGAACATGTCGGTGCCCGCGTATATCTTTTGGGCCAACTCGGCGTTGAACGTGAGAAACACCGACAGGCGTTGCGGGTGCCGGCGCGCCATGTCGCTGAACAGTTCGTGATAGCGCTGCTCGCCGGTGCCCAGGACCACAAACTGCACGTCCAGGTTCACCACGGCGTCCAGAATCTGGGCGATGAGGTCGAACCCTTTTTGGTCGGTGAGGCGCGAGATGGCTCCCATGAGGGGAATGGCCGGGTCCAGCTCTAACCGGGCCGCGCGCTGCAAGTCTAGCTTGTTCGCCACGCGAGCATCGAGGTGCTCCTTGTTGAACGGGGCGGCAATATGGGGGTCGGTCATGGGATTCAGCGTCTCGGTGTCGATGCCGTTGAGGATGCCAAAGAGCCGGTCCTTGCGATCGCGCAGGAGCAAGTCCAGCTTTTCGCCGTATTCGGGCGTGAGGATTTCCTGGGCATAGGTGGGGCTTACGGTGTTGACGGCGTCGGCAAAGAGGATGCCCTGGGCCATGAGGTCCACCACGTTTTCCAGGTCACGAATCTGCGGCACCTGAAAGTGGTACTCGTCAATGCCGGCGATCTCGAGGATGCGCGTGCCAAAGATGCCCTGGTACGCCAGGTTGTGGATGGTGTATACCGTGGCCGTGTGCGCGAAAAAGGGATCGTCGCGGTACAGCGTCTTGAGCCACTGGGGGATGATGGCCGTGTGCCAGTCGTGGCAGTGGATCACGTCGGGCACCCAATCCAGGCGCTTGAGCATCTCCACGGCACCCCGGCAAAACAGCACGAATCGCTCGCCGTCGTCCGGGTAGCCATAGATGCCCTCGCGGCCCAGGTAGCGGGCATTGTCTACGAAATACACCGGCACGTCGTCATCAATGGTGGCTTCCCAGATGTTGACCGGCTCCTGGTGCTGGTCCATGGGCACGTCGAATGGCCCGGTGACGTGCTGGAGCCCAAAGCGCTCCGGGTCCACCCGGCCATAACGCGGCATGGCCACGCGCACGTCCACACCCAGCTTTTTCAGGGCCTTGGGCAGCGAGCCTACTACCTCGGCCAGATGGCCGGTTTTGGCAAAAGGCACCACTTCGGCGGCCAGGATCAGGACTTTTAACGGTTCGGTCATTGAATTCTCCTCGCACCGGATAATGAGCTTGCCTGGATTCTTGGGCCTTTCTCAGCTAGGAAGAAAAGGGTCCGGTCAAAGCAAATCGTTCTCGACGAGTAGCTCTTCAACCTCGGCAAGGAACTGCGATACCGGATGTGCTGACACGCCTTCGGGAGTTACCTCGTGAGTTTCGGCCGCCCCGTAGGAGTGGCGATGCCACTGTCCCCCCTCACAGTCCCGACCGTAGATACGGTCACCCCCTTGGATCAACGCCAGGCTCACTCGCCCGGTGGTTTCACTGAGGAACAACTGCACAAACAAGCCGGCACTGATGGTCAGACGCACCTTGATAGCGTCATCCGTCCGATCCAGTTCACCGATCTGTTGCACGAACCACGAACGCGACAGGGCCTCATCAAGCTCCAACAGCAGATCAGCTATCGTCATGCGGCTGGGTCCCCAACAACTCGGCCAATGCGCGATGCATGGTGCGGATGCCGCTCACGGCCAGATCCCATTCCACAGCATCCGACTCGACATCCCATGAATACCCACGTTGCTTGACCACCTCCTGACGCTCGAACTCGTCAAAAGGCATGCCGTATTTTGCGCGCAATCGTCGGTCGGTCAGGCTGTACCGCGATAACCGCCGTCGGTACTCTGCCCCCAGCAGGCTGCGCAGCTTGCTATCCACGTCAGTCGCCTGGGCCAGTGGCAGTTGTTGCAGGTGTTGGGCTGTTTGTTCCGAGACCGTGATCCTGACATTCATGGTTGTTACTCCTGGTATCACCTTTTAGGCTCTACCCAGATTCAATGGATAGACCCGACGTCGCGCCCACCGCATCCGTACATCCGTGACCACATCCGTGTCGTGCTTGTTGCCGCACCAGTATGACGTGGTAGAACGCGCTGTGGGGCTATCGACCGGCAGCACATGATGGCATCAGTTGCCATCTGTCGCATCCGGTTTCTTGATCAGCCACCGGGCGAGTGCTCTGCCGCTGC
Organism: Chloroflexota bacterium; assembly: GCA_018823415.1. Classification (GTDB taxonomy): domain Bacteria; phylum Chloroflexota; class JAHJIN01; order JAHJIN01; family JAHJIN01; genus JAHJIN01. The sequence goes on from JAHJIN010000419.1 coordinate 8,867, forward strand.
TAAACAGAGTCTCACCCAGCACGATCAAGAAAACGATTCCCAAGATCTGGCCCATGATCTGATCCACAGAGCCTAGTATTGCCATGCGGCAAGCGATGCCGAGCAAGAGTGCAATCCAAAGGATATTCAGCAGCCATCGGAACCATGCAGGAACCGACCGGCGCTTGGCGATCAGGATTGCTTGAACCAGAAAGCCGAGGCCAAGTAGAACTATTGCTGCCAATACCCATGTGAAACAGGCAACAGGCACGGCGATCTCGATCACCTTTCCTGTACGTGGGTAACTAACTCACGCATGCCCACATGCCACGCCCAGGCCGGCCGGCCCGCGATAGTACAGGCAGTCCAGGCACGCGCCGAACGCGGCCGGCTCGCCGGTCAACGGGCACGTGCTGCCGGTCTGCTGTCGCGTCCCAAACGTGACCAGCCGGGTGCCCGGCGGCAACACCGCACGCAGCAGTGGCGGCTCATCATCCGCCTCTTCGTCAAGCGCGCCGGTGACGGGTGGCGCTGTCACTGGCGCGCCAAACAGGTCTCTCACGACTCGCCCCAATCCAGGTCGTCTTCGTGGGTGGCCTCTACCAGGTATTGCGAGGCGGCCGTGGGGCTCTGGGCCAGGTTGACGACCTCGACATAATGGTTGTCGGCATAATGCGAGAGGGCGCCAATGGCGTCGGCGAACTCGCTGTAATCAAAGCCTTCCCGGGGCAGTTCCACCGTCAGCACCACGTCCATGTCGTTGTCCAGGCAGAACTTGGCCATGTTGATGTCGCGGTTGAGGCGCATGAGGTGGGTGTGCAGCCGTTGCTGGCAGACCGGGTCCTTGGGCGCCACGATGTACGGCGAGATGGTGAAATAGACCCAGTGCTCGGTCAGACGCACAAAAAAGCGAAAGCTCTGCACATCGCCACGAAAACCGGTAATCCAATCGCCGTCCTCATCGCGCTTGTACTTCCAGCCGTACTGCTCAAAATAGCTGTCGATGGTCTCTGGCGTTACTGTCATGCGCGTATCTCCTCTCTCATTTCTAATTTCTGGTTTCCAATTTCTCATTTCTAATCTTGATCGCTCCGTTTTCTACTGTCACCAGAAGCGATTTGTCCTTGGTCTCGGTGTCCTGATAGGCTGCGTCGGCCAGGGGCACCAGCACCTCGCGCTCGATGACCCGGGCCAGTTTGCGCAGGCCGGCGCGCTCGTCAAAGCCGTGGTCCAGCACGTAGTTCACCACCGCTTCGTCAAACGTCACGTGGATGCCCTGCCGCTGAAAACGCTGGCCCACAGCCTCGGTCAGTTGGCGGTTGGCCAGCGTGCGCCGCGCCGTCAGGTCCAGCGGCTTGAACAGCACCACCTCGTCCACCGCATCCGCCAGGTCCGGCGACAGGTGCTCGCGCAACAAGCTGCGTACATCATCGGTCGTGTGGCCGGTTGGCCCGACGCCGGTAAAGCCCACGGCTCGCCGGTCGGTTTCGACCCCCAGGTTGGTGGTCAGGATCACGGTGGCATCGCTGAATGATACGGTGCGGCCTTGGCCATCGGTGAGCCGGCCATCGTCGCAAATCTGGGCCAGCAATTGCAGCACGGCCGGGTGGGCCTTGTCTACATCGTGGACTAGCACCACGCAAAAGGGCCGGGCCGCTACCTGGCCGGTGAGCTGGCCTTCTTCGTCATAGCCCACATAGCCTGGCGGCGAGCCGATGAGCCGGGCCACCGTGTGCGCCTCGGAAAACTCGGCCATGTCCAGCTCGATGAGCCGGTCTGCTTCGCCAAAGAGAAACTCGGCCAGGGCCCGGGCCATCTCATTCTTGCTCGTGTCCGACGGCCCCACAAAGGCAAACACGCCGTCGGGCCGGGTGGGTTGCAAGTCCAGGCGTAGCTTGGCCAGGCGCACCACACGGGACACGGCGGCCGCGGCCTCATCCTGGCCTACTGCCCGGTCGGCCAAAAAGCGATCCAGCTCGCGATAGCGCGCCGCTTCATCCAGGGCCGCGTCGGCCAGGGGCAGGCCGGTGATCTCGGCCAGCACCGACAGCAGGTGCTGCCGCATCACCACCCGGGGTTGGTCCGCCGGGGTTTGCAGCATGGCCCGGGCCGCTGCCCGTTCCAGCAGGTCGATGGCCTTGTCGGGGAAGCAGCGATTGCGCAAATAGTCCCGGCTCAGCTCGTACACGTCCACCAGCAGCGGGGCCGGGATGTCCACGCCGAAATGCTCGGCCAGGAGCGGCCGCAGGGTTGCCAGGATGTCCAGCGTCATGTCCTGGCCGGGCTCTTCGACCCGCACCGGCTGAAAGCGCCGGGCCAGCGCGCCGTCCTTTTCGATGTATTTGCGATAGTCGTGCAGGGTGGTGGCGGCGATACAGTGCAGATCGCCCCGGGCCAGGGCCGGTTTGAGGATGGTGGCGGCATCGCCCACACCCGGCGCGCCGCCGGCCCCGATGAGGGCGTGTGCCTCGTCCACAAAGATGATGACATTGCCCGCGGCCTTGACCTCTTTGACGATGGCCTGCACCCGCGCTTCAAACTCGCCATAGGCCCGCGCGCCGGCCACCAGCGCCGACAGGCTCAATTCCACGATGCGGCGGCCCTGCATCAGCGGCGGCACCTCGTCGCGAGCCAATCGCTGGGCCAACCCCTCCACAATGGCGGTCTTGCCCACGCCGGGCTGTCCCACCAGGATGGGATTGTTCTTTTGCGGGCGGCAGAGCACCTCCAGCATTGCCATGGTCTCGCGTTCGCGTCCTACAATGGGCGACAGCTTGCCCTCGTGGGCCAGCGCCGTCAGGTCGCGCCCATACTGGTCCAGGGTGGGCGTCATGGAAGCCCGGGGCGATTCTACCGGCACCGGCTCGGGCTCGACCTGGCGTTCCTGGAGGGCTTGCAGCGCCTCGGCTGAGGATACGCCGGCCTTATCCAGTACATCGGTGATGGTCTTGTCAGCCGTCAGAATGGCCGTCAGCAGGTGGGTTGGCTGCACCGCGCCATCGCCGGCCAGGTTTTGGCTCTCGCGCAGCACGTCCTTGACGCCGGGTGAGACCTTGAGCCGGGCCGGGGCCTCATCGCGGACCGGCGCCAGGTCCAGCAGGGCCTTTTCCAGGCGATCCAGATCTTGGTCTTGTACCTTGAACACCTCGCGGCAGAGGTTCTTTTGCGTTTGCAGCAGTCCCAGCATGAGGTACGTCGTGTCCAGGTGCTCGCTCTTGCGCGTGCGCGCCTGGTTCTTGGCCGTATCAAAACTTGTTCGGGCCGCTGGTGATAGTCGTTCCAGCATCTTGGCCATAATCTACTCTCCTGGTCCGGCGTGCGTGCCGGACGGCCCCTAACCCACGGGTTAGGCCCTATCATACCCCATTTGGCGCGTGTGCGCAAGGCCGAATGGTCGCTACCGGTAGTTGAGGTTCCGGCGACCTCAACCGGCGCGTGTTGCCGCCTTGACACATGGCCCCAGATGCGCTAAGATCAGGGTGGTCGTGCTAGACGGGGAGCTAGCGGTTCCCTGTACCCGAAATCCGCTACAAGCGGGGTCGAATTCCCTGGCCGCGGGCCGCTGATCCAGAGACTGGGCTGACCCAGTGACGTTGAAGATCGGGTCCTGCGCGGCAAAAGCTTGCGAACCTGGTCAGGTCCGGGAGGAAGCAGCCATAAGCGAATCCTTTTGGGTGCCGCAGGGCTACCTGGTCCGAGTAGGCTAGTTGGTCCAAGTTTGGACGCAAGGTTCAAAGCCAGGGTGCACGACCACTAACAAGACCCCAGGCTGATGGCGAGCGACGGGCTTGGCATCAGCCCTTTGGTATTTGGCCTATATGCATATGGAGGACAAGAGGCAGATGGCGCGTGCGGCGCTGGCCCGGGGGCGTGATACCCTGGCCGCCCTGGTTCGGCCGGGCGTCTGGTGGGGATGGGCGTTGGCCCTGCTGGCCGGCGCACTCCTCGCCGGCGGTTACGTGGCGACCCAAAAGGTCGTGACGCTGGACATTGACGGGCAGAGCACCACCATCTATACCCACCAGACCACCGTGCGCGACGTGCTGAGCGAGGCGCAGGTGGCGCTGGCGGTCGATGACCAACTGATACCTCCCCTCGATGCCCCGATAGACACTGGGTCCACCATCGCCATCCAGCACCCCTTTACCGTGACCATCTCAGCCGATGGCGACACCACCACCTGGCGCACCCATCAGACCACCGTGGGCGCCCTGTTGACCCAGGCCCAGGTGTCGTTGGGTGACCACGACGTGATCACCGTGAACGGCCTCGAATCCGACCCACTGATGGTGCTGGGGGCGACCGCAGACCGGCGTACCGCGATGGCCGGCGGCAGCGTCCCGCACATCCCCCAGCGCCCGGTGCGTTCCGTCGACATTGCCGTGCGGCGGGCCGTTGCACTGACCATCAGCGACGAGGGCGTGCCCCTGAGCATCTATACCGTGCAGGACACGGTGGGTGATGCGCTGCGCACGGCCGGCGTGCTGGTGTACCTGGCCGACAAGGTATCGCCCGGGCTGGGGACTGTCGTGGCCCCGGGCCTGCGCGTCAACATCCAGCGTTCCATCCCCTATGTCATCACCGCCGATGGACTCGTCTTTGCCTCGCGCACGCGCAAACCCACGTTGGGGCAGGCCATCGAAGAAGAGGGCCTGCGCCTGGTCGGCAAGGACCGCATGGAACCGGCCGGCCCCAACCCGGTGCAGGTCGGCAGCCACGTGCGCGTGGTGCGCGTCCGCGAGGTTTATCTCACCGATGACGATCCCATCGCCTACAAGACCGTGTGGTGGGGCGATTCGGACCTTGAACTCGACAACCAACGCCTGGACGTGAGCGGCATCGAGGGTGTGTTCCGGCGCATCACCCAGATCGTGTACGAAGACGGGCAGGAGATCAAACGCGACATCTGGCGCGAATGGGTGGCCCAGGAGCCCATCACCAAGGTCGTGGCCTATGGCAAAAAGATCGTGGTGCGCGAGGCGACCGCCGAAGATGGCACCACCATTCAATATTGGCGCAAGATCCGCGTGCTGGCTACCTCGTACCACGAAGGCGAGTGCGGCAAGGACCCGGATCATCCAGAATACGGCATCACCTACCTGGGCTGGCGCGTGCGCCCGGGCATCGTGGCGGTGGACCCCCGGGTCGTCAACCTGCGGGGCGAGTTGTATGTGCCGGGCTATGGATATAGCGTGGCCGGCGACACCGGCAGCCTGATCAAGGGCATGCGCATCGACGTCTATTTCCCCATGCAAGAATATGTATCCTGGAACCATTGGGTCACTATTTATTTGCTGGCGCCGGTTCCCCCGCGCGACCAGGTCCGCTGGATCTTGCCTTCTTATCCGGTGGAACGCCAGAGGTGGCTGCGATGACCGGTCCGTCGAACCGCGACATCCTGCGCCAACATGGCCTGCGCCCCAGGAAGAGCCTGGGGCAGCATTTTATCCACGACCGCAACATCCTGGAGCGCATGGCCGACGCGGCCGAGCTGGCCCCTGGTGGCCTGGTGGTCGAAGTGGGGGCCGGGCTGGGTGGGCTGACCCGGGTGTTGGCCGAGCGCGTGGGACCAACTGGTCACGTCCTGGCCCTGGAAACGGACGACGCGCTGGTGCCTTTGCTGCGCGAAGCGCTGCCCACCACTCGCTACCCACAGGTGGAGCCGGTCCACGTCGACGTGCTGAGCCGGTCGCCGGGCGAGCTGGGTTTGGAGGCGGGCGGCTATATGGTGGTGGCGAACCTGCCGTATTATATCACCTCGGCGGTGCTGCGGCACTTTTTGGCTGACGAGGGCCGGCCCCGGCGCATGGTGCTCATGGTCCAGCGCGAGGTGGCCCAGCGCGTGGTGGCCGAGCCGCCGCACATGAGCCTGCTGGCGGTGAGCGTGCAGGTCTATGCCCGGCCCCAGGTGGTGCTGCGCGTGCCGGCCGGCGCCTTTGTCCCGCGCCCGGCGGTAGACTCGGCGGTGCTGCGCCTGGACGTGTACCCGGCCCCGGTTATCACTGTGCCCCCGGCCGAATTCTTTGCCGTGGTCCGGGCCGGTTTTGCCCAGCGCCGCAAGCAACTGCGCAACGCCCTGGCGGCCGGGCTGGCCCGGCCCGGTCCGGCCATAGACGCTGCCCTCGCCGGGGCCGGTATCGACGGCCGGCGTCGCGCCGAAACCCTCACCCTGGCCGAATGGGACCGCCTGAGCGCGGCCCTGACCCCGCCTGTACCCTAGTTGCCGATCCCCCTTACCTATGCTATAATCAACCTGCCCTGGAGAGGTGCCGGAGTGGTTGATCGGGGCGGTCTCGAAAACCGTTGTGGCTCATCGAGTCACCGTGGGTTCGAATCCCACCCTCTCCGCCACAATTGAATAACTGTTGATGCATGGAGAGGTGCTGGAGTGGCCGATCAGGCACGCCTGGAGAGCGTGTGAGCAGCAATGCTCCGTGGGTTCGAATCCCACCCTCTCCGCCACACTCGAATTTCTTCCCAACTGGCGTTTTCGCTGCCCCGGCAATCGAAACGTCAGTTTTCAACCTTAAGCAGCGCTATGCGCGCATCATCAGACAAAAGGAGGGTATCAACATGCCCACAATCTATCGTGTGATACCAGCAGCTCCAGACGAGGTTGTCGGTTGGATAGACCAGGAGGACGGCAGCATCTACGATGGCGCGCCCGGTGGTGAGGAGCGTTACCTGGGCCAGATCGACTATGAGGAAGGCGAAATCTATGACGACGCCGAAGAGTTTATGGGCTGGGTCGAAGACGACGGTCAGGTGATTGCCAGCTATGACGACGAAATCGAAGAGAACCTGGGCCATGTGGACCCAGACGGCAAGCTGTATGTCTATGACGGCGAAGGTGAGATACAAGTGGGGCAGGTGGAGGACATGACCGACATTGTCGAGGGGGCAGCGGCCTTGCTGTTCTTCTTTGACACGGCGGCATAACCGCATACCACACCGGCCAATCCGGGGGCAGGGAGGCACACTCCCCGCCCCCATTTTATGGGAGGGACTAGATGACCGACTGTCGCTATTGCACTGCCATTCACGCGCACGACCCGGCGTACTCCATCCGACCGGCCACGCACAACTGTGATACCGATTACCCCCGTTGTGACTGGCACTGGCGCTACGTGTGCGACGCCTGCGGCCAGCCTCGTCATTTCAACGGCGTGACCTGGTGCCCCACGTGCGGCCGGCACACCTGTGTGGAGTGCAGCCCCCACCGGCGCGTGGACGATGCACGCGAAGCGTGGGCGCGCGAGGCATGGGGCTGGGGTTATTACTGGGCCGTACAGTGCCCGGCCTGCGGTGAATACCACCCGGCCCTGGACCGGCTGGAATACGAGGGCCGGCACCCCTGGCAGGTGGACCCGGCCGCCGAGGCCGCGCGCCGGGGCCTGAGCGCCGAAGTCAACCGTGCCGATAATGTGCCTTCCACGTTCATCCCGCTGGACCAGGACGACCTGACCGATGCGGACATTGACCGCGTGTGGAGCGATATGGCAGCAGTCTGGGATGCTCGCTACACGGACGAGGGCGACGCCAGCCGGCGACTGCTGCTGAACGAGGTCATGTTTCGCATGGTGGGCGACGTGGCCGGCCAGCGCATCCTGGACGCCGGCTGCGGCGCGGGCTATCTCTCGCGGCTGCTGGCCCAGCGCGGCGCCGAGATGGTGGGCGTGGATCTGTCTGAAGGGCTGCTGGCGCTGGCGCGCCGCTATGGTGGCGATCCCACCTATCACCACGGCTCACTCAGCGACCTGGGTTTCATCCCCAACGCCAGCTTTGACGTCATCGTCTCGATGGTGGTGTTACAGGACGTGCGCGACTATGTGGGAGCCGTGGTCGAGCTGGATCGGGTGCTCCGGCCCGGCGGGCTGGTCGCGTTCACCATCACCCACCCGTGCTTTAACGGCCCGCCGGGCTATGGCTGGGAGCGCCACCCCTTTGACAGCAAACGCCCGGAGGACCACTGGTACTGGCGCGTGGACCACTACTTCCAGCGCGCCCGGGAGGACTGGGACTGGCTGGGGCATGGGGTCAGCTATCACCGGCCGCTGACGGACTATATGGCTCCCTGGCTGGCCCGGGGCTATGTCCTGGTCCACTTTGAGGAGCCGGAAGCACCCCCGGACGTGCTGGCGACCTATCCTTCCAGGGATGTCTACACCCGCATCCCGTATTTCCTGGCCCTGGCCTGGCACAAGCCGCCGGCCGCCATCGCGGTTGCGGCCGGCGATTGACGCCGCCCTACCTCACGTGGTAAAATGACTTCAGCATATGCTGCCTCCTGCAAATTCAACTCCGGCGAGAAGCTGCTCGAGGCGCAATCATCGGGCAACATTTATCCAATCATCGCCGACGTTTGACGCCTGACGCCTGACGCTTGACGTTTGACGGAACGAGAACACCCATGACCGAACAAGACCACCCTCTCATCGGCAACCAGGACGATTTTGCCCGGTACCAGGCCGCGCTGCGCCGCCTGGCCGACGGCGGCCGTCACGACGGCGGCCGCAGCTTTTTGCTCGCCATGGGCGAAGAGGGCAGCGGCAAGAGCTATTTCCTGGAGCACTGCCAGGCCGAGGCCGAGCGCGCCGGCTGGGAGGTGCTGGCCGGTTATTGCGACGAACAGGCCCCGGGCAACCCCTACCAGCCCTTGTTCAACTCGCTGGGGCTGTGCTTTGACCAGAACGGCGCCATCATCAACGACCGCTCGGTCAAGAGCGTGGTGGACCAGATCCCCCTGGACGACGTCATCTCGGCCGTGACCGACATCCCGGGCATTGGCGCTGTTATTGCCTTTGGCCTCATCGGCAAGGTCATCTATGACGCCCGCAAGCGGCCCGAGCAGGGCAAGGCGCTGCAGAACAAGAATTTCGAGTTCGTCCACCGGGTCATCGAAAAGGTCCACCGCAAACGCAAACGCCCCATCCTGCTGACCATCGAAGACCTGCATCACGCCGGGGCCACCACCTTTGACCTGCTGGATTACCTGCTCACGGCGCCGTCCGAGGCGCGGCTGCTTATCCTGGCTTCGTGGCAATATGCGCCGGCCGAGCGAGAAGAGCACGCCGGGGCCATCACCGACCACCTGCCGCTGGTCCTGCGCGACTCGCTGCGGCGGTCGGGCGGCGACGTGCTGCTGATGACGCCCCTGACCCGGGACGAATCCCACCACTTTATCCAGACGCTCATCCCCGGGTTCGATGCGCCGGCCATCAGCGAGCGTCTGCACGACCTGAGCCACGGCTACCCCGGCATCCTGCGCGACGCCGTGACCCTGCTCCTGACCGAGTCGGACCTGGACCTGGACACGGCCTCGGCTGAGGCCACCGCCGGCGACATGTGGTCGCGGTTGCAGTCCCAGGTCGGCGACGGCCCGGCGGCTCTGGCCCCCGGAGCGCGGCGCATCAGCAGCAACGTCGCCACGGTGGTCGCCAGTACGCTGGCCCGGCGCTACATCGCCCCCCTGGGCGCCGAGGCCCGGTCCGTGCTGGAATGCGCCGCCATGCTGGGGCGCAACGTTTCGGTGCCGGCCCTCACCGCGCCGCCCCTGCGCGAGTACCTGGGCCTCGGCGAGCGCGCCATCCTGGGCATCCTGTACGACCAGTCCGTGGAGAACCGCATCCTGCGCCCGGTAGACGCGAACACGATCAGCTTTGTGTCGGGGTCTTTGCGCGACTATCTGGCGAGCCATGTGCCGACGCCGCTTCAGGCCCACGACCACGTGCGGGTGGCGCAGGCGCTGCTGCACGCCGGCGCGTCGCCCGGCGACCCGGCCCAGCATTTCTACGCCGGCGGCGACCACGAATCGGCGTTCACTTATGCCCGGCAGGCTGGCGAGACCCTGGTGCGTGCCGCCGCCTTTCCCGAGGCCGTGGCCGCCTACCAGTTGGCCCTGGACGCCCTGGCCCAACTGCCGCTCAGCCGCGAGCACTGCCACGCTCACATCGACGTGTTGCTGGCGGCCAGCTTTGCCCGCGAGCAGGCCGGCGATTGGGACGCCGCCGTCGAGCAACTGAGCGAGGCCCTGACCCTGTGCCCCGACGACCCGGCGCGCCAGGCCGAGGTGCGCGGCAACCTGGGCTGGCTCTATTACCGCAAGGGCGAACTGGGCCGGGCGCAGGAATACCTGGAGGCCAGCGCCGCCGCCTACGAGGCCCTGGGTGACGAGACCGGCCAGCTCCAGACCGACTATTACCTGGGCGTAGTGTATGCGCAGCAAAAAGAGTGGGGCCGGGCCATCGCGCGCTTTGAGCGGCACATCGCCGCCGCCGAGGCCCTGGACCAGCGCGACGAGCTGGATATGGCGAACCTGGAGCTGGGCAACGTCTATCGGCAGCAGCGCCAGTGGGACCGGGCCGAAGAATATCTGCGCCGGGGCCTCGACCTGGCCCTGGAAACCGGCGACTATTCGGCCCAGGCCCAGGCCTACAATTACCTGGGCGTGGTCTATGGCCGGCAGAGCCGGCCCGAGGCCATCGACTATTTGGACCAGGCGCTCGCCATCGTGCGCGACCGTACCAAGCAGCCGCACCTGGAGGCCATGATCCAGAACACCCGGGCCGAAACGCTCGTCCGGTTCAATCGCCTGGACGAGGCGGTGGCAGCGTTCGAGACCTCGGCGGCCATCAAGGAGCGCATAGGCGACCAGGCCGGCCTGGCCATGACCTACGGCGGCCTGGCCCGGCTCTACCATCGCCAGTGGAAGTTTTCCCGCGCTGCTGACTACTATCAGCGAGACCTGGACGTGCTCAACCAGGACCCGGCGGCCAACGTGGCCTGGATTCAACAGATCACCAACTCGCTGGGTGAGGTGCGCCGGCTCGTCGGCGACTGGCCCGCCGCCGCCGACTGCTTTCAGCGCACTCTGGACATGGCGGAGGGCATCCCAGACGAGACGGAACGCCGCCGCAGCCGGGGCTATTCGCACCTGGGGCTGGCCCGACTGTACCTGGACCGGGGTGAGCTGGATCGGGCGCGAGAATACCTGGACCTGGCTCGCCAGGGACTCACCGGCACCTGGATGATGCCCGAAGTCGAGCGCGTGCAGGGCAACCTGGAGCGCGCCGCCGGTAACCTGGCCGCCGCCCGCGAGCATCTGGACCGCAGCGTGGCCGGTTTCGCGCGCGGTGAAGACTATGAGCGCATGATCATCTACCATGACCTGGCCCGGCTTTGCCAGGACGAAGGCAACGCTGCTGATGCCGAGATGTTTTTCAACCAGGCTCAATCCCTGGCGGAATCGTTAGGTAACGAACCTATCCAACGTCTGATTGCTGAGCAGCGTCAAACGTCAAGCGTCAAAACGTCAGGAGCAGGGGGATGAAGAACTATGAGGAGTTGGTTGCCACGGTGCCGGCAGAGATCAGGGCAGATTCGCTCTGGAAAGTGGCAGCCTATCGGTTGGCCTTGTTCTTGAGTGATTTGGGCTGGCGCGACACGGCCAAACTGGTGCAGAACCGACGCTTGATTGGCCTGTCGGATCAATTGTATAGGGCATTGGGGTCGGTCAGCGCTAACATTGCAGAGGGATACTCGCGCGGCACTGGGCCGGATCGGGCGCGTTTTTACGAATATGCCCTCGGCTCTGCCAGGGAAAGCCGGGATTGGTACTACAAAGCCCGATATGTTCTGGGCGAAGAGGTTTTTCAACACCGTCTCCAGTTGCTCACGCGAGCGATCCAGCTTCTTCTGATCATGATTCCCCAACAACGCGGTCGTGTGCTCCGCGAACAATCGGCAATCTACCAGACCGTCCCCGAGTTGGAAGCAGCAGATCCCTTGTTGCAACACATCCCTTTGCCAGATGACGCCTGACGTTTGACGTTTTACGTTCCACGGGAGGAAACATGGACATCCGAGACGAAATCCGTTACCGTTATCCCAATCCTATCGCCCTCACGTATCACAACACCGTGAACGCGCGCGAGGCGATGTTGGCCCACAGCCAGCGGCTCCGGCTCTTTGAAGTGATCCTCAAGTACCTGGCCTCCATCGCCATTTGCCAATATCTGGGCAGCCCCCGCGACGATGCCCAGGTCAACCGCACCCTGCGCGACCTGGAGCGCCCGTCGTTGGGCCAGTGGAACGGGTTCCTGCGCTCGGTACTTACCTACTATCAGAACGCCAACCTGGTGAGCAGCCTGACTATCCCCGGCCTCTATGACGCCTACTTTGAGCGGCGCAAAGACCGGCCAGGTATGGCCGATGCCTACAATGCCATCCGCAATCTCTTGGAAAACCGGTCTGACAGCGGGGCCAAGTCCATCTCGACGCGCGAGTTGTTCGATGCCCTCATCAACTATCGCAACAAGACCACCGGCCACGGCGTCGTCACCCGCGAGCTGTGCGAGCAGATGAACGAGCCGCTGTTGGGCGGCCTGGAAGAGATGCTGGGCGGCATGGCCTTTTTGCGCGACCATGCTCTGGTCTATATCGAAGACGTGCGCGTGAAACGGGGCCATTATACCCACGAACTGGTGAGCTATATGGGGTCCACGCCGCCGTCGCGCATCCCCGAGGCATTCATCACCGATGACCCGGAGCAATATCACACCGAAGAGCAGCTCTACATCTGTCGCCCGGGTCAGAACGTGCCGGCCCTCAGCCTGCACCCCCTGATGATCGCCTGGCAGGGCGATGTGTTGTTCCTCAATCAGAGCGCCCGCGACAAGGAGCTGGAATACCTGAGCTACCAGTCGGGCCAGATCAAGAAACCCGACCGGCTCATCGAAGACTTTCGCGACATCATGGGTAGCCTACTGGCCCCCGAGGGCGATAGCTCGGTCGTAACGCCATCAGTGCCGCTGCCCCCGGCCACGCCCCTGGAGCGGGCCTTGACCGCCGCTCAGCAAGAAGACTGGGCCGAGGTGCTGGCCCAGCTTGACTCGGTCCCGGCCGATGACGCCCAATATGCCGAGGCCCAGACCTTGCGGCAAAAGGCCCAACATCAGCACGACCTGATGGCCCGGTACCAGCACGCTACCGATTTGATGAAGCAGGGCCACTGGGAAGACGCTAACCAGTCATTACAGGGCTTGCAGGCCGAGCAACCGGGCTACCGTGACGTGTCGGTGCTGCTGCGCACCTCAGAATCCGAGATTGCCAAGCTCCAAAGCCTGCAAGTGCTCTATGACCAGGCCCGCAAGGCCCTGGACGAGCAGCGCTGGGTGCCGGCACTGGACCTGCTGCGTCGGCTGCAAGGCATTCGCACCGGCTATCGCGATGTGGGCGCCTTACTGGACCGGCAAGAGCGGCTCAACACTCTCTATACCCAGGCCCTGGACGAGATGCGCGAGCACAAGTGGGCAGTGGCCCTCACCACCCTGAACCAGTTGCAGAACTTGCAGCCAGACTATCGCGACGTCGGCGCTCTGGTCGTCAAGACCCAGACCGAGCTGGAAAAAGAGGCCGAGCTGCAAGAAATATACGGCCGGGCCAAGGTCCACATGGCGCTGGAAGAGTGGGAAGAGGCGCAGAAATTGCTCCGCGACATTCGCCGGCAGCAGCGCGATTTTCTGGACGTGTTCGACCTGCTCAAAGAGGTCCAGTCGCACCTGCAACGCCCGTGCTGGAATTGTGGCACCCTTCAGCCCACCACCCGCAAGTTTTGCAGCAAGTGCGGCTCGGACCTCTTGCAAACGCCGTCGGTGGCATTCACGCCGCCCTGGGTATGCTGGCAGTGCAGCACGGCCGTACCACAGGAAAAAAAGTTCTGCCACAAGTGCGGCGCGCCCCGCGAGAAACCCGCGTCGGTGTCTTGTCCTCACTGTGGCCACGAGAACCCGGCCGACCGCAAGTTTTGCTCGCGCTGTGGCAAGCCACTGTCCGGTGGATAAGGGGGCCACGAACCTATCATGAGCCAGCAGCCATTCCATATCTCGGTTCTGCGGTTTGAGAAACGCGGCTGATACCAGACGCCGGGGGATGCACCCCCGGCGTCTCTACTTTTGGGAGGTGTAATGACCAGCTATATCTTTGTGACCGGCGGCGTGGTATCTTCGGTGGGCAAGGGCGTTACCGTTGCCAGTATCGGCCGGCTCCTGGTGAGCCGGGGCGTGGACGTGAGCATTCAGAAGCTAGACCCATACATCAACGTGGACCCTGGCACCATGTCACCCTACCAGCACGGCGAGGTCTTTGTCACGGACGATGGCGCCGAAACCGACCTGGACCTGGGGCATTACGAGCGGTTCACCGGCCGGCACCTGACCCAGGCTTCCAACGTCACCAGCGGTCAGGTCTATTCGGCCGTCATTGCCCGGGAGCGGCGCGGCGATTTCCTGGGCGGCACCATCCAGGTGGTCCCGCACATCACCGACGAGATGAAACACCGCATCCGCCAGGTGGAACGCGAGACCGGCGCGGATGTGGTCATCGTCGAGATCGGCGGCACCGTGGGCGACATCGAGAGCCTGCCGTTCCTGGAGGCCATTCGCCAGATGCGCAAGGACATGGGCCGCGACAATACCGTGTACATCCACGTGACGCTGTTGCCCTACATTGCCGCCACCGGCGAACTCAAGACCAAACCTACCCAGCACTCGGTCAAGGAGCTGCGGAGCATTGGCATCCAGCCGGATGTGGTGGTGCTGCGCTCCGATTACCCCATCGAGGAAGAGCAGCGGGCCAAGGTGAGCCTGTTCTGCGACGTGGACCCGGAGGCCGTGATCCCGCTCACCACCGTGGATACCATCTATGCCGTGCCGCTGGTGCTGGAAGAGGCCGGCCTGGGCCGGTTCCTGACCCGGCGCCTGGCACTGCGCGACCGGGAGCCGGACCTGAACGCCTGGCGCGATCTGGTGGCGCGCATCCAGACGCCCAAGCCCGAGCTAAACATCGCCATCGTGGGCAAATACGTGAGCCTGCCGGATGCGTACATGAGCGTGCGCGAGGCGCTGCTGCACGCCGGGGTCTATCACGGCCGCAGCGTCAAGGTCCACTGGATTGACTCGGAAGAGGTGACGCCCGAGAACGTGGGCGAGTTGCTGCGCGCGCGAAGCGTGAGCGGCGTAGTGGTGCCCGGCGGCTTTGGCCCCCGGGGCATTGCCGGCAAAATCGCAGCGGCGCAATATGCCCGCGAGCACCGGCTCCCATATCTGGGGCTGTGCCTGGGTATGCAGGTCATGGCTATCGAATACGCGCGGCACGTGCTGGGCTGGGCCGACGCTCACAGCACCGAGTTTGACCCCGACACCACGCACCCGGTGCTGGACCTGATGCCGGACCAGCGCGACCTGCGTGAGATGGGCGGTACCATGCGCCTGGGCGTGTATCCGTGCCGGTTGGTGCTCGGAACCCGGGCCGCGGCCGCGTATGGCGTGCCCGAGGTCCACGAGCGTCACCGCCATCGTTATGAGGTGAACAATGCCGTTCGTGACGTGCTGGCCGAGGCCGGCCTGATCCCCAGC
This sequence comes from Chloroflexota bacterium, assembly GCA_018823415.1. GTDB lineage: Bacteria > Chloroflexota > JAHJIN01 > JAHJIN01 > JAHJIN01 > JAHJIN01. The sequence continues at coordinate 24,259 of JAHJIN010000419.1, forward strand.
GGGCTGTCGCCGGACGGCCGGCTGGTCGAGGTCATGGAGGTGGTCGATCACCCGTGGATGGTGGGCAGCCAGTTCCACCCCGAGTTTACATCGCGGCCCGAGCGCCCCCATCCCCTGTTTCGCGAATTGGTCGCTGCCGCCTGCCATCATCTGCGCGACGGCGACCAGCGCCCGCTGCCGTTGAACGGGCCATATTACGCGTGAGGTGGTGAGACTGGCCCGGGTTGACATTTCCTCCCCCCTCGCCTATAATCCCGCCGAATCTGCTACAGGAGGAGAATCATGGACTGGCGCGTGTTTTTCTTGACCTTTGCTACCCTGTTCGTCGCCGAGCTGGGCGACAAGACCCAGCTCGCCACCATTGCCATGGTGACCGAGCACAAGACCCCGGTGGCCGTGTTCCTGGGGGCCTCGCTGGCGCTGGCGGCGGTGACGCTGCTGGGCGTGGTGTTTGGGCAGGTCATCACCCAGGTGATCCCGCCGCGCATGTTGCGGTTGGCCTCGGGTGTCATGTTTATTGCCATCGGCGGCTGGGTGTTGTTCGATGCGCTGCGCACGTCGGGCTAATTTAGCCAACTTGGCTATGGCCTTGCAGGAGGAGAAAAGATGCCATCCCTGATCGTCGGTCTGGCCGGGGGCAGTGGGTCCGGCAAGAGCACCCTGGTGCACAACATCCTGGAGGTGCTCGCCGGCAAGTCGGTCATTGTTATCGAGCAGGACAATTATTACAAGGCCAACGCGCACCTGTCGCTGGCGGAGCGCCGGGCCATCAACTATGACCACCCGGCGTCGCTGGACAATGACCTGCTGGCCGAGCACGTGCGCGCGTTGCGGGCCGGCCGGCCCATCGAAAAACCGCTGTACGATTTTACCACGCACACCCGGCGCGCCGAGACCGTCCGTGTGGAGCCGGCCGACGTCATCATCCTGGAGGGCATCCTGGTGCTGGAGAGTCGCCAGCTCTGGGAGCTGATGGACCTCAAGATATACGTGGACACCGACCCTGATGTGCGGTTTATCCGCCGCCTGGAACGTGACATCAGCGAGCGGGGCCGGACCATGGAGTCCGTCATCCAGCAATACCTGACCACCGTGCGGCCCATGCATCTCCAGTTCGTCGAGCCGTCCAGGCGCCACGCCGACGTGATCATCCCGGAAGGCGGCCTCAACGAGCAGGCCATCCAGATGATCGCCGCCCGGCTTCGGGTCATCATGGCTGATGCGCCAGACCTGCGATAAGGTCCGGTTAATGCCGCGCGAGTATCCTCTGGCCTACACATTGCCATCGGAGGATACGTCCATGACCTCGCTCAGCCCCGCCTCGATCCCATCCCATTCCGCTTTTCTGATCAAGCTCTGGATTGACGATACCGCCGGCGACGAGGGGCCAGAAGAAATGGATCGGACCCTCACCTGGCGCGGCCAGATCCAGCACGTACAGACCGGCGAAAGCCGCGCATTTCGCGGGCCGTTCCAGATGCTGGCGTTTATGGACCGGTTCCTGGTGCCGCGCAAGACCGCCGAATGATCGAATCGCCGGGACACGCAACAGGGGACCGGGCAAACGCCCGGTCCCCTGTCTGTTTCTTTGGGCGTAGCCAATATGCTCGTTACAACAGTTCCACGCTCATCGCCACGGCCTCGCCGCCGCCCAGGCACAGCGTGGCGATGCCGGTCTTGAGCCCCCGGTCCTGCAGGGCATGGATGAGCGTCACCAGCACGCGCGCGCCGCTGCACCCGATGGGGTGTCCCAGGGCGATGGCCCCGCCGTGCACGTTCACCCGGTCCCAGTCCCAGTCCAACGCCTTGCCGTCGGCCAGACATTGCGCAGCAAACGCCTCGTTGGCCTCGATGAGGTCATAGTCCTCAAGGCGGGTCCGGGTGCGCGCCAGCAGGTTGCGCACCGCATACACCGGCGCGATAAAGAGCCAGATGGGGTCCACGGCGGCCTGGGCATAGCCGGTGATGCGTGCCAACGGTTTGAGCCCCAGCGCCCGGGCGCGCACCTGGCTCATCACCACCGTGGCCGCTGCCCCGTCGGTGATGCCGGGGGCGTTGCCGGCCGTGACCTGGCCGTTCTTCTTGAAGGCCGGTTTGAGCTTGGCCAGCACCTCCAGGGTGGTATCGGCCCGGGGGCACTCGTCGGTGTCGAACACCACCGGCGGGCCTTTGCGCTGCGGTATCTGCACCGGGACGATCTCGTTCTTGAATTTGCCGGCCGCGATGGCCGCCAGCGCCTTCTGGTGGCTGCCAAAGGCAAACTCGTCCATCTCTTGCCGGGTGACGCCATACTGGTTGGCGATGAACTCGGCCGAGTTGCCCATGTGATGGTCCATGAACGCGCACCACAGGCCGTCGTTGACCACGGCGTCCACCAGGGTGCCGTTGCCCAGGCGATAGCCGGCCCGGGCCTGGGGCAGTAGGTAGGGGGCCAGGCTCATGCTCTCCATGCCGCCGGCCACCAGGATGTCGGCGTCACCGGCCCGGATCATCCCGGCGGCTAGCATGGCCGACTTGAGCCCGCTGCCGCAGACCTTGTTGATGGTGAGCGCCCCCACCTCTGGCGGGAGGCCGGCGGCGATGGTGGCCTGGCGCGCCGGGGCCTGGCCCTGGCCGGCCGGCACCACGCAGCCCATGATGACTTCGTCCACGGTGTCCGGCTCGATGCCGGCCCGGGCCACGGCTTCCCTGATGGCGATGGCCCCCAGTTGCGGGGCCGGGATGGTCGACAGGCCCCCCATGAACCGGCCAATGGGCGTGCGCACGGCGCTGACGATGACGGCGTCTCGGGGATTGGACATACGGTGTTTCCTCCTCACTGCATTGTGATAATGATGTGTAGAAACGTCAAACGTCATGCGTCAGCAGGCGTTTGACGGTTTGGTTTCCAGCGCAGCCCGCAGGCGCTCATAACTATCGGACACCATCTCTGGCACCACGCGGGTTTCGCCCAGCACGGATATAAAGTTGGTATCGCCCACCCAGCGCGGGACGATGTGGATGTGCAAGTGTTCGTGGAGGCCGGCCCCGGCTGCCTTGCCCAGGTTGATGCCCACGTTGAACCCATCCGGATGCATGACGCGGCCCAGCAACGTGGTGCATTCGCGGACCAGGCGCATGGCCTCGGCCAGTGTCTCGTCGTCCAGGTGCTCCAGCCCGGCGACGTGCTCGTAGGGCACCACCATCAGGTGGCCGCTGTTGTATGGATAGATGTTCATGACGACAAAGTTGTGCTCGCCGCGCAGCAGGACATAGTGACCGGCTTCGTCATCGGATTGCGCGGCTTTGCACAGCACGCAATCGCCAGACTTGTCGCTGAGGATGTACTGCATGCGCCAGGGGGTCCAGAGTCGGTGGGTCATACAGACTCCTCGTCGGGGGGCGTGGTTTCGACCGGTTCAACCCGCGCGCGTTGTCGCCGCCACAGGAAGACCATCGCGGCCAGGCCCACGAGGGCCAGGAGCAAACTCATCAGTTGGGCCGTGTCCACGCCAAAGGTGGTGATGAGCGGTCCCCGGTCGCGGGTGAACTCGATGAGGAACCGGGTGGCGGAATAGAGCACCAGGTAGAGCAGGATCAGAAAACCAGGGAATGGCTTGCGCTTGCGTAGGCCCCACAGCACGCCAAAAATGACCAGCGTGGTGAGCCCCTGGATGATGGGCGTGGGGTAGCGGACCACCCACTCACCGTAATAGTTGGGCAGATACAGGCCCAGGATGCTATCAGTGGGCGCGCCGTAGCAGCAGCCGTTCAGCAGGCAGCCGATACGGGCGATGCTCTCGCCCAGGGCCAGGGCCGGCGCCATCAGGTCGCACACCTGGAGGAACGCGAGGCGCCGCCACCGGGTGTAGGCATAGGCTGCCAGGAGCCCGGCCAAAAGCGCCCCATGATACACCAGCCCGCCCTCGCCAAAGTCGAGGATGCGTATGGGATTGGCGGCGTACACGTCCCAATTGCCCGCCACGTAATAGAGCCGGGCGCCGACCACGCCGGCCACCACGCCCACCAGCGTCAGGTCGATGAGGCGTTCCAGCGGAAAGCCCACGCGCCGGGCCTCAAAGGCGACAACGACCAGCCCCACCACGATGGCCACGTCCATCATCACGGCATAGGCCGAGATGACGATGGGGATGCCGCCCAGGCTAAAGCTAAATAGGATGGGACACATGGATGCTCCCGATACTTGCGTCAAACGTCAAACGTCACGCTTGACGTTTGACGCCTGAAGTTTGACGCCTGGCGCCATACGAGTGCTGCTATCGCGGTCAGGCAAATGATGCCGCCCAGCACCTGTGTGGCGCGCAATGGCCCCACTGCCATAACAGCGTCACCGCGCAGGAGCTCGATGATAAAGCAAGCCGCCGAGGTGACGATGGCATAGACCAGGAACCCGGCCCCCTCGAACGGCCAGCGGCGGCGCAGGCCCCACAGCAGGCCAAAAAGAGCCAGCAACACGGCCATCTCGATGAGCTGCGTGGGATAGCGCGGCATATAGACGCCGTTGAGGTCCGGTAGGTTCACCGCCAGCGTGCTGTCTGTCACCGCGCCATAGGCCGAGCCGTTCAGCAGGTGAGCCAGGCAACCCAGGGCTGACCCCAAGGCCAGGGCCGGGGCCGCGGCGTCGGCATAGCGCCAGAAGGACCGGCGCATGGTCCAGGCATACAGGGCCAGAAACGCCACCCCGCCAATGAGCGCGCCATACCAGGCCAGGCCCCCCTCCCAGAACCGCAGCAGCCCCAGCCGGTCCGAGTCGTAGGCGATCCAGTGGAGCCGGGCATAGAGAATGCGCCCGCCCAGGCCGGCGCCCATCAGTGCCCAGAAACCCGCCTGGAGCGCGTCGCTCCGGGGGATGCCCAGCCGCCGCACTTCTAGCGCCGCCAGCCCCAGCCCCACCAGGAACGCCAGGTCCACCAACACGCTGTAGGAAAAGACGGTGAACCAGGGCGTTGCCAGGAGCACCGGGACCACTAGTTGTTCCCGTCGGCTGAGGGGAGCATGCTGAAATCCAGGGGCGCGACCAGGGCGCCAGATTCGTAGAACGCGAGTTCGTCGAGGGCGTCCTGGGCGGCTTCCTGGATGCCGGGATTGGGGTCTTGGAGGCACTGCTTGAGCGCGCGCCGGGCGGCCTCACCGCCAATCTCGCCCAAAGCCCAGACCACCATCTCGCGCACTTCCAGGTCCGGGTCGGACAGGGTGCGGACCAGGGCCGGCAGGGCCTCCTCCGCCTCGATTTCGCCGCAGGCCCGGGCTGCCTCAAAACGCATGGCCGGGTCGGGGTTGCTCAATTCGGTGATGGCGGTGTCGGTCCAGGCCGGGTCGCAGGCGCGGCCCATGGCAAAGACCGCGCTCACCCGCATGAGCGGGTCGGGGTCCTGGTAGGCCGCTGCGATGAGGTCCGGCATTTCGGGCCGGTCGGCGTAGGCCAGGGCTTCCAGGGCCCGGCGGCGTACCTCGCCGGCTTCGGCCGGATTGCGAATCGCGTCCAACAGAGCCGCCTGGAGCGGGCGCGTGATCGGGTCTTTCAACACGTCCATCTCGCCCAAAAAGACGAACCGGGCCAGGGAGGCGGCCGCCGCCGCGCGCACGCCTTCGGCCGGGTCATGCTGGAGCAGGTCGATGAGGCGCGGGATCAGGCGCGGGTCTTCGTCTTCCCACAGCCCCTCCAGGGCCATAAAGCGGACCCGGTCGTCCGGATCGTCCAGGGCCAGTCGGAAAAAGGGCCAGAAATCGACTTCTAGATCCTCTTCGCCCAGTTCCAGCAACGCCTGAACGATCTTTAGTCGGCGGGCCAGCGAGGTTTGCGCCCATAGGGGGCGGGCCGTTTCAATCTCGGCCGGGTCCAACTCGTCCAGCAGCAAATAGTCGCGGGCGGCTGGCGCGTCGGGGTCCAGGAACAGACGTTGAATGTCATGGGCGAATTGGGACATGAGACACCTCGCAACCGGGCTAGGTGGCGGCGCAAAAGCGCTGCACGATGTCATAGAGCACGCGCGTGCCAAAGATCAGGTTGTCGACCGTGATGCGTTCGTCGTGGGCGTGGGCCAGGTCAAAGAGCGACAGGCCCGGCTCGGGTTGCGCGGGCATGAATCCATAGACCGAGACGCCGCGCGGCCCCAGGTGTCGGCCATCGGTGCCGCCGGTCATGAGAAAGGGCACCACCACGCCCTGGGGATCGTGCTCGGGCAGCACGGTTTCGATGAGGCGATACAGGTCGCCGTCGTAGGCGCCCTCGTAGCCGGGGGTAAAGATGGTGGTTTCTACATCCACCGGCAGGTCGCCAATGATGGCGCGCATCTGGGCCAGCACCTCGTCCTGGGTCTGGCCGGGGATGATGCGGCAGTCTACCTGGGCCTCGGCGGTGGAGGGGATGACGTTGACCTTGGAGCCGGCCTGGAGCATGGTGGGCGACAGGGTGTTGTGCTGGATGGCGTGCAGCACGTCGCCCATTTGCTGTTCCAGCAGCGGATAATCGTCGCCCAGGGCTGCCAGGAAAGCCGCGACCGTATTGGTGAGCCGCAGTGGCAGCTCGGCGTTGGCGAGCCGGTCCAGGGCGTGGGCCAGGTGGACGACGGCGTTGTTGTCGTGGGGGACTGCGGCGTGGCCGGGCCGGCCGTGCGCGGTGAGCCGCAGCGGGGAGATGCCCTTTTCGCCGGTCTGGCACAGGTAGAAGGTGCGGCCGTTCAGGCGAATGCCCTCGCCGCCGCCTTCGTTGATGCAGTATCCCGCGTCCAGCAGGTGGGGATATTCGGCGAGCAGCCATGCCAGGCCATATAGCCCGCCGGCCTCTTCGTCGGCGGTGGCGGCAAAGACAACGTCCCGGTTCAGGGGGATGCCGGCGCGCTGCAAGAGCAGCAGGACCACGAGTTCCTGGACCACCAGACCCTTGCAGTCAACGGTGCCCCGGCCCCAGATGACGCCGTCATCGTCCAGCACGCCGGCAAAGGGGGGATGGGTCCATTCGCCGGGCTCGGCCGGCACCACGTCCAGGTGCGAGAGCAGGAGCAGGGGGGGCTGATGCCCCGTGCCGTGGCTCGGCAGCCGGGCTATCAGGCTACACCGGTCGGGCGTCGGTCCCACCACCTGGGCTGAGATGTCGGCGCCGGCCAGCACGTCGGCCAGGTAGCGGGCGGCGGCGGTTTCGTTGCCGGGAGGGTTGGTCGTGTCGATGCGGATGAGGTCGCGGAGGTAGCCGGTTGCTTCTGCAGCCACGGCTTGCCAATTGATGCCGGGTTGTGGGTTCAAACGATTCTCCATGGGCTGGGACTGCTCATTGGCGAGCGTGGGGGCATTATACCACTTTTGGCGCGTTTCGTCACTCGGCTGCCAAGGTTCGCACACCTTTGCCAGGTTATTCCCCGGAGGGCGCATCACGCAAACACCACGTCTTCCGGCCTATGTACCCAAACGGTCGCCCACAGAACAATGCCCACCGGCGTCAAGGCCCCAGGTCCACCACGCGCACGTCGTCGAACAGCGTTGCGCCGCCTTGCACCGCCCGGGGATGCTGCCCCCTCAGGAACACCGTCAGCGAGTTGCCCCTGGCCCGGACCACGACCTGCGTATGCGCCCACACGTCCTCTCGCGCATCGTCCCACGGGGTCCACGTCACCGACCCGGCCTGCCAGTCCTGTCCCCCGGTCAGGTCCACTCCCAGCGACAGTTCCACCGGCGACGCGCTGTGGATGTGCTTGCCCCAGGCCTCGATCTGGTAGCGGTGGCCGGGAATGGTCTGGGCTGTTCGCAGGATACCGGCCTCGGCCTGGATGAAATCGAACGTGATCTCTTGCGAGCGCTGGCCGCTGTGCACGTTGTCCACGAGCTTGTTCTCGTTCAGGCAGGAGGAGGCCGGCGTGCCGGGGGCCAGAAACGCGTGCCAGCCCACGGCCACGGCCCAGCCCGGGCAATCCGGGCCCAGCGGCGATGTCCCTGGCACGAACCCGGCTTCCATGTCCCACTCGCCGCCCTGCTGCGGGGGAAGCGGTGGTCGAGCGGCCGGCGGCCGGGTGGCGGTGGGCAGCGGCAGGGTGGGCGTGGCGGCCGGCGAGGGCGGAACCGGGATGGGCGTGGCGGTTGCGGCCGTGGTCTGCTGCGGCTGGGGCGTGGTGCTGGGCTGGGGGGTGAACGTGGGGACCGGCGTATTCGTGGGCCGGGGCGCCATAAATGGCGTCGCGAATGGTGTCTTGGTGGGGGTGGGCGTGGGCGCCGGGGCCTCCGGCTGGCACGACAGGCCCAGCCAGCCCGCCAGGCCGGCACAGACCAGGAACACGAGCCAGCGGGATATTGCCGTCGCCGGGGTTCGGATGGACACGGTTGGCTTTCCTTTGCCGGCAGCTATCCGTCTGGCGGGGCCGGCTGGCAGCGAGGGCACACGTGCGTGCTGCGCCCTCCCACCACCAGGCGCTCGATGGGGGTGCCGCAGGTGACGCAGGGCTCGCCGGCCCGGCCGTACGCCAGCAAATGGCGCTGGTGCTCGCCCTGCTGTCCCTGGGCGTCCAGATAGTCGCTGAAATCGCCCAGGCTGGTGCCCCGGTTGGCGATGCCGGCTGCCAGCACCCGGCGGATGGCGGTATAGAGCCGGATTATCTCGTCGTCGGTTAGGGTGTCGGCGAGGCGGAGGGGATGGATGTGGGCCTGGTGCAGCGCTTCGTCGGCATAGATGTTGCCCAGGCCGGCCAGGAAGCGCTGGTCCAGCAGCAGCGGCTTGATGCGGCCCCGGCGGCCGCGCAGCCGTGCGGCGAAATCGGCCAGGGTGAAATCGTCCGCCAGCGGCTCCGGCCCCAGGTCCCCCAGCACGGTCTCGTCGTCCTCGGTCAGCCAGATGCGGCCAAACTTGCGCGTGTCGGTAAAGCGCAGCCGGCCGCCGTCCAGCTCGAACACGGCGCGGGTATGGGCCTCGTCATTGGACCGGGCATAGACGTAATCGGCGCCGGTCTCGCGGATGGCGTGCCCGTCGGCGCTGAGCGATTCCCACAGCAGGTGCCCGGTCATGCGCAGGTGGATGATGAGGCGGCGTCCGCCACCGGCGCCGCCATCGGCACCGTCTTCCAGGTGCAGGACGATGTGCTTGCCCCGGCGGGAGACGTCGGTCACGCGCCGGCCGGCTACGTCCAGGCAGAAACGCGCGGCCCTTGCCGGTTCGTCCGGCGGCTCTGCCGCATAGCGCGGCGTGGCGGCGATGGTGCGGTCCCAGAACACGCAGGCGGAATGGATGCGCCGGCCCACCAGCAGCGGCCGCAAATCGCGGACGATGGTTTCGACTTCGGGGAGTTCGGGCATGACGTGATTCGCTATTCGTCGGTTACTTTGAGCATGCGCAGCAACTCGCTCACGGCGCGCTGGTAGAGCGGAGTAAACTTGCCGATGCGGCGGAATTTCTTGTAGCGCTGTTCCTTGAGCTTGTCGATCTTGATGCGCTGGAGCGTCGTGAGTTCCTGGACCAGATGGCGCTTGATCTGCCAGGCGGCGGCGGGCTCCAGGTGCGCCCCGCCAGTGGGCTCGGACACGACCACGTCAATGACGCCGGCCTCGCGCAGATCATGGGCGGTGAGCTTGAGGGCCGGGGCCACATCGGCGGCCCGGTCCGCGTCGCGGTAGAGGATAGCCGCGCAGCCCTCGGGCGAGATGACAGAATAGATGGCGTTTTCCAGCATGAGGATGCGGTCGGCCACCGACAGGGCCAGCGCGCCGCCGCTGCCGCCCTCGCCAATGATGACCGAGATGATGGGCACCGGCAGCGTGGACATGAGGCCCAGGGACGTGGACAGTGCCCGGGCGATGCCCCGGTATTCGGCTTCCAGGCCCATCTGGGCGCCCGGTGTGTCGATAAACGTGACCACCGGCAGGTGAAACTTGGTCGCCAGGCGCATGGCGCGCTGGGCCTTGCGATACCCTTCGGGCATGGCCTGGCCCTCGTTGCGACTCCGTTCCTGGCCGATAAACATCACCGTCTGGCCGGCCAGATCGGCCAGACCGCAGACGATGGCCGGGTCATCGGCTTGCAGGCGATCACCGTGCAGCTCGAAAAAGGTGGTGGCGATGCGGTGCAAATAGTCCAGTGACGTGGGCCGGTCCAGGCGCCGGGCCAGTTGCACCGTTTCCCAGGCGGTTTCTTCTGTTGGCGCCGGTTCGGAGAGGGCGATGTCGGTTTCCCGCATGTTGGTCAGTCGATAGGGCGACGTGAGCAGGCCCAGGAGGACGGTCAGCGTGTCGCGGAGGCGGGGCCGGGGCACCACGGCGTCGATCATGCCGTGTTCCAGCACCGACTCGGCCGTGTGCGAGCCGGGCGGGAGCGGCTGGCCGGTCACCTGCTCGATGACCCGGGGACCGGCAAAGCCGATGAGGGCCTGCGGTTCGGCCAGCGTCACGTCGCCCAGGTTGGCAAAGCTGGCGTACATGCCGCCGGTGGTGGGGTTGGCGAGCACCGAGATGTAGGGCAGCCGGGCCTCGTGGAGGCGGGCGGCAGCGCCGGCGGTCTTGGCCATTTGCATGAGCGAAAGCATGCCCTCCTGCATACGCGCTCCGCCCGACGACACGACCGTGATCATGGGCAGTCGGCGCCGCTGGGCCATTTCAAAGGCTAGCGTGATCTTTTCGCCTACGGCGCTGCCCATGCTCCCGCCCAGGAACTCGAAATCGACCACGGCCAACGCCGCGCGGATGCCCCCGATCTCACCAATGCCGGTGAGCACAGCTTCGCGCAGGCCGGTCTTTTCCTGGGCCTCGCGCAGGCGCGCCGGGTACGGGATCTTGTCAGCGAATTCCAGCGGGTCTACCGAGCCAACGGTGCGAAAGTGCTGGCGAAAGGTGCCCGGGTCGGCCAGTTGCAGGAGGCGCTGCCGCGCCGAGATGCGAAAATGGTGCCCGCACTCGTCGCAGACGCCATAACGGGCATAGACCGGCGCACCGGTCAGTTCGGCATTGCATTGGGGACAGATGATGGGTTCCACGGGGCTTGCCCTCCGGTTCAGGCGGCGCGCAATGCCTGGCGTACGGTGACCAGCGTGGCCTCGATGTCGGCCCGGGTGATGCCATAATGCGTGACCAGGCGCACCATCTGGCCGCCAAAGTACACGCCCAGCACTCCTTCGGCCTGCAAGCGCTGGAGGAACGCCAGGGGATCGGTAACCTCGAAAATGACAATGTTGGTGTGGACCCGGGACGGGTCGATGTGCACGCCGGGGATGGCAGCCAGCCCGTGGGCCAGGAGCTGGGCGTGTTCGTGGTCCTCGGCCAGGCGGTCCACCATCTGGTCGAGGGCCACCAGGCCGGCCGCGGCCAGCACGCCGACCTGGCGCATGGCGCCGCCCACCATCTTGCGGTTCTTGCGTGCCCGGGTGATGAAATCGGCCGGGCCGGCCAGCAGCGAACCGACCGGGGCACCCAAGCCCTTGCTCAGGCAAAACATCACGGTATCGGCCGGGGCCACCAGTTCGCGCACAGGGCAGCCCCGGGCGATGGCCGCGTTAAAGATGCGCGCTCCGTCCAGGTGTACCGCCACGCCGTGCCGGTGCGCCAGGTCACAGGCCGCGCGAAACGGCTCAGGGCCAATGGCCGTGCCGCCACAGCGATTGTGGGTGTTTTCCAGGCACAGCAGGCGCGTGGGCGGGTCGTGAATGTCGTCGGGCCGGATGGCAGCCTCGATGTCGGCCAGGGCCGGCAGTCCGTCGTGGCCGTTGGGCACGGTGCGTATCGGCACGCCGCCCAGGGCCGCCGCGCCGCCTACCTCGTAGTGAAAGGTGTGGCACTCGTCGCCCATGATGGCCTCGTCGCCGCGCCCGCAGTGGGTGAGGATGGCGACCAGGTTGCCCATGGTGCCGCTGACCACGAACAAGGCGGCTTCGTGGCCCAGCATGGCGGCGGCCTGGGCCTCCAGGGCATTAACGGTGGGGTCTTCACCATAGACGTCGTCGCCCAACTCGGCGTGATACATGGCCTCGCGCATGGCCCGAGTGGGCAGGGTCACGGTATCGCTACGCAGGTCGATGGGGGTGTTCATGTGTTCTCCTGTGCGTCCAGATATTCGTATACACACACACGGTTGCGGCCGGTTTGCTTGGCGTGATACAGGGCCATATCGGCGCGGTGGGCGAATTCCTGGGCAGATTCGCCGGGCTCGCAACCCAGCGAGGCTATCCCAACGCTGATCGTGATGGCAAAGTGCTCGTGAAACGTGGTCGTACCTACGTGTGCGCGCATGCGCTCGGCTACCAATTGGGCCTGCCCGGTGTCGCTGTTGGACAGGATCACGGCAAACTCTTCGCCGCCATACCGGGCGGCCAGGTCAAAGCGGCGCGTGTTCTCTTGCAAGATACGCCCCACCGTGTGCAGCACCTCGTCGCCGCGGACGTGACCAAAGGTGTCATTAAAGTGCTTGAAATGGTCAATGTCCAGGATCAACAGGGACAAGGGCTGTGCCAGTCGCCAGGCCCGGGCCATCTCGCGGTTCAGTTGGTCAAAAAAATGACGGTGGTTGTATAGGCCGGTGAGCCCGTCAGTGATGGCCAGGGTTTGGATGCGCGCATAGAGCCGCGCGCTCTCCAGGGCCATGGCCGCCAGGTACGAGCTGTCGCCCAGCCGGGTCAACTCTGCCGGCGTGAACTGGCGCGTGGTGCGGGTGCCCACCCCCATCACGCCCTGGGTCTTGTCATGGGCCCACAACGGTACGATGGCCAGGCTCAGACCGTCGTGGGTCAAGGTCGAGTGGGATGGGGCCTGCGCTGCCTGGGCGATCCAGTGGTCCCCCGAACACGAAACGATCTCTGGCAGTTCCAGATCTGGCCCCTGGGTGCCCAGCAGCTCGAGGGCCTGGCGATCAGCCTGGTGTCCATACACAAAGCTGCTCTCTGTGCCCAGCAACCCGCAGGCGCAGTCCAGGATATAGCCCACCACTTCTGTTTGTTCGATGGACGAGGCCAGCAGCTTGGCCATTTCGTGCAGGGCGTACAGTTCGGACAGGGCTTGATCCAGCGATTGCCGGTCTGTTGAATCGATCATGCTGTCCTCTTGCGCCACGGGAACCATTTGTGGTACAATGCAGGTGCAGTGGTTCGTTATGCAGCCGAACTCCTGAAGCCTCGAGCGGAGGTAAGATCATGATCACCAAAACGTTTGTGCCCAATTCAACCCGAGTACGGGTGACGTTTGAAGTTCCTTCTTCTTCTATCTGGGCCGAGACGATTCACCTGGTGGGCGATTTCAATGATTGGGATCAGCGAGCGCACCCGCTCAAGAAGTCGCGCAACGGCGATGCGGCCTGGCGCGTGACCCTGGACCTGGAGCCCGGGCGTGCGTATCAATTTCGCTATCTGGTGGATGGCCGCGAGTGGCACAATGACTGGCAGGCCGATGCCTATGTGCCCAACCCGTTTGGTGGCGACAATTCGGTGGTACGCACCTGATCCAGCCAATCACTCAGATTTGGGTTGGCTGATTGGGCTTGACGACGACTTGTTGAATAAAGGTATTGACCAGCCCGGGGTCGAATTGTGTGCTTGACCCCGCGCGCAGTTCTTCGGTGGCTTCGACCACGCTAATAGCTTTGCGATACGGGCGCCCGGATACCATCACGTCATACGCATCGGCGATGGCGAGGACCCGGGCGCCTAATGGTATGTCCTCACCGGCCAGCCGGTCGGGATAGCCTGTACCGTCCCACCATTCGTGGTGATGCCGGATCAGCGGGCGCGTATCCCTGAGAAACTCGATGCCGTCGATGATGAGGATGCCAATGACCGGGTGGCTGCTCATGATGTCTTGTTCTTCTTGCGTGAGGGGGCCTGGTTTGCGCAGGATGCGATCATCCACGCCGATCTTGCCAATGTCGTGCAAGACGGCCGCATAACGCAGGGTTTCTTGTTCACGCTCGGGCAGGTGGAGGGCCTGGACCATGCGCAGGGCATAGCGCGTGACGCGGTCGGAATGGCCAAAGGTGCGCGGGTCGCGTGCGTCAATGGCGGCGGCCAGGGCCTTGATGGTGTCCAAGTAGCCGCTGGAGACGGCCTGGTAGAGCCGGGCATTTTCGATGGCCATGGCCCCCTGGTTGGCAAATCCCACGAGAAAATCCAGGTCGCGAATGGAGAATAGGCCGGCCCTGGCGCGGCTATCCACATAGATGACGCCGGTGACGCGCTCTTTGACCGAGAGCGCCACGCAGAGGATAGAGCGCAGTCCGTGGGTGATGACGCTGGCCTGGGTGGCAAAGCGTGGGTCGGCCAGGGCGTTGGTGGTGAGAATGGGCTCGCCGGTGGCAGCGACGCGATCGATGATGCTGCGGCTGATCCCGAATTCGGGACCAGTGATGGATTGCCGGTCTACATTGCGGGCCACCTGTATTCGCAGGACCGGCTCGAGCGTTTGCACATTGTCTTCATAGAGCATCAAAAAGCCCCGCTGCGCCCCGGTGGCCTCGATGACAATGTCCAGGGTGAGGTCCAGCAACTCGTTCAGGTCCAGTGTCGAGTTGAGGGCCTGGCTCACGTTCAACAAGGCGTTCAGGTGCTCGCGCTTGGGCGAGTTGGACGGAACAGGCGTGAGCGAGACGCGCAGGTGGGTGAGCGACTGTTGGGTCCGGTGGAGTTGTGTGATCCCAGTTTGGTTGTGGCTCAGCGCCTGGGCCAGCGAGCGGCCCAGGGTAGAACTCGGAGGGCATTGCGCGCTCGCGTTCTGCAAGGAGGCCAACTCTTGTTCCAGCAGGCGCGCCAGATTCAACAACTCGCCGCTGAGGTCCGCCAGATTTCGCTGCACGTTGTGCTGACTGTCCAGAAGGCGCTGGTGCTCCAACCGCAGCGATTCGAGATCGGCGGGGGGAACTGTGACCTGTCCGTTTTCGGATGATGGATGGGGGCGGGCGTTAGGTTTCTGCACGGGCCTCGTGTACCTGTTTTACAAAAATGTCTACTATGGCCGGGTCAAAGGTTTGGCCGGCGCAATGTTCCAGTTCGGTCATGGCCTGGGCCGGCGGCAGTGCTGCACGATAGGGCCGGTCGGTGCTCATGGCGTCAAAGGCATCGGCTACGGTGATGATGCGGGCGCCCAGGGGGATGGCTTTGCCACACAGTTGGTCGGGGTAGCCCCGTCCGTCATACCATTCGTGGTGATGGCGGATGCAGGGTTGGCTCTCGCGCAAAAAGGACACGCCCTCGACGATGGTGGCGCCAATGACCGGATGGTGGGCCATGATGGCTTGTTCGGCCGGCGTGAGCAACCCCGGCTTGCGCAGGATTTGCTCGTCGATGCCAATCTTGCCCACATCGTGCAGGATGGCGGCATACATGACGGTATCCAGGTCGCGCGTGTCTAGCTCCAGGTGGTGCGCAATTTGCAGGCTGTAGCGGGTGACCCGGTCTGAATGGCCACGCGTGTAGGGGTCTTTGGCATCGATAGCCGCGGCGAGGGCTTTCATGGTGTCCAGGCCGCCCTGGTACACGGCGCGATAGAGCCGGGCATTGTCCAGGGCAATGGCGGCGCTGGCGCAAAATGCCTGCGTGAGTCGCAGGTTGTCCTCGTCAAATGGCTGGCCGTCGCGGCGATTGAGGACTTCGAGCACGCCGATGACGCGGCCGCGTGCCCAGAGGGGGGCGCACAGGATGCTGCGGGTGTGAAAGCCGGTTTCGTCATCGATGCGGCTTGCAAACCGGGTTTCCTGGGCCACGTCGTTGACGATGAGCGGCTCACCGTGGGTGGCGACCCAGCCGGCGATGCCTTCGCTGGGGGCCAGGCGATGTTGGCGCAGGTCGTTGCCGCCGCCTTTGTGGACGCGGTCAAAGACCAGTTCGCCGGTTTCCTCATCGACCAGGAGCAGGGCGCTGGCCTCGGCTTGCAATGTTTCGGCGGCGGCCTCGATGATGCGCCGCAGGACCAGGGTCACGTTGTCTATATGTTGGCCCAGGCTCAGGGTGATCTCTTGGAGCGTGGCGAGTTCACTGATGCGGGTTTGGGCCTGCTGCAACAGGCAACGTAACTCGGTGACAGTGGTCGATTTAGATTCTACTGTATGCACTTTTCCCCTCGCGTCTCCCCGCGATACAGTGCCAACCGGATACATTATGCCACATTTTGGCACGAGTAGCAAGCGCAATCAGGCCGGCGTATAGCCCCGGCGCAAGAGTGCCAGGTAACGGGGCAGGGCGCGGGTCCACAGCCAGTACAAGGGTCGATTCAGGGGCCGGTCGTAGGCACCAATGTGCCGGACCACTTGGCCGCCCAGACCCAGCTTGAAGCGATAGACGCCCCACATGTCCTCGCGCTCGTCCTCATTTGCCGGTTCATTTAGGTCATCGGGCAACCCCCACAGGTCGTAGGTGTCGCATCCCAGGTCGCGCAGGTGGCGCATGGCTGCCCATTGCAGCAAATAGTTGGGCATGTGCCGGCGATGGCGACCGGTGGAAGCGCCATACATGTACCAGGCGCGCCGCCCATAGCGAAACAGGAGCACGGCGGCCACCGGCTCGTCCTCGTAGCGGGCGATGAGGAGGTGCGCCAGGCCGCGTTGGAGAAACAGCCCCCAGGCGTCCAAATAGTAGGCGTAGGGGCGAATGATGAACGCGTCGCGGGTGGCGGTTTCGGCATACATCTGGTAAAAGAGGAGCAAATCTGGCTCGCCGCCCGGCGTCACGACGACGCCACGCCGGGCGGCCAGGCGCACGTTGTAGCGGGTCTTGGGTTTCATCGCTGCCAGGAGCTCGTCGTCGCTCTGGCGCAGGTCTAGCAGCATGGTGTTTTTGAATTGGATTTGCTCCGTCGAAGGGCTAAACCCGGCGCGCCGGAGCGCGTCCAGTGCGCCAGCGTCGCTTACCGACACGTCCGGGTCGATCTTGACGAACACGGCGCGCTGGCGCCGGGCCTGCTCGATGATTCCGGCCAACACCCGGTCCCACCGGCTGGCGTCGGACTGCGCATCCACAGGACACTGCGTGTAGTCCAGGACCGGGCCTTTGGGCACGTAGGCGATGGTGTGGGTGCGCCAGGGGAGCCGGCGCGACAGCAGGGATGCGGCCGCCACCGGCTGGTCGTCTTCTTCGAACAGCAGGCGTGTGGGGCGCCAGCCATAGCGCGCCTTGAACTCACCCCACTCGTAGCTTTGCAGCACGTGCGCGTGGGGGATGGTCAGGAGTGCCTGGTTCCAGGTTTCGCGCTGGGTGATGATTTTTGCCTGATTCATGGTGTACGCATCTGGCTACGTTTCAAACAGGGGCACCCATTGCCCGGGCCGGCGGGGGTCTTCTACCCGGGCCACGCCGGCCTCATCCCACATGACGAGTTGGCCCTGGTGGGCGATGAGCGCGGCCCGGGTGCGCGCCACCTTTTCGTCGGTCGTGGTCTCGTTGAGGCCCCAGGCGGTGTAAATCTGGCCGTTGGTCCGGCTCACGGCGCGGCCATCGCGCAGGCCCAGCCGGCCGGCGATCTGCTCGTTGGTGAGACCCTGGGCCAATAGCTCGGCCACCTGGCGCTCGTTAGGCTCCAGCAGTGCCAGGGGCGAGGTGGCGTCCTTGTGCCGCACCTCCAGCACCCGTTCCTCGATCTCGGGGTCGATGAAGGATCGTCCGTCGATGGCGTCGCGCAGCAGCGGCACCACCATCTCGGGTAGCAAATAGTTGGTCTTGCGCACGTAGGCATAGTGGCTCAGGATAACCGATTCGCGGAAATCGCGAAAGTAGGTATCGTCATCCTGGACCGAGTAAAAGACCACTGGCTGGCGGGGGATCTCGCGGCGGATGGCCACGGCCGCCTGAATGCCGTTGAGCTGGCTTCCTTCTAGCTCCACGTCCATGAGCACCACGGCCGGCTCCAAAGCCAGGGCCTGGGCCACGGCGTCATCGCCAGTAGCCGCCTCTGCCACGACCCGGACCCGGCCGGTGGCCTCCAGCCCGGCGCGCATGGCCCGGCGCAGCGCCTCGTTGTCTTCTACCAGCAATACCTCGATCACCGAACCCCCTGGTCGCTAAACTTTACCAATGGTAACGCACCCGCGTGCTGCTGTCAAGCGCACTCGCGTGCGGCCGGGGTGTGTCGCGAGGACTTTTAGCTGAGCGCGTGCTGTGGTATACTCGGCTACGTAGGACAAATTGGCAATTTGTCCTACGTGGAGGCGATGATGCGCAAGGTCTGGATGGGGGCGCTGGTCCTGCAAGCCCTGGTGGTGCTGGTCATTCTCGCGCTGGCATACGCCGGCGCGCTGCCCATATTTTGGTACGCCTGGCCGGGGTTTGACCTTCTGGGTCACGCGGCGTTGTTCGGGATGCTGGCGGTGTTTGCGGACCGGGCACTGCGTTGCCGAACGATCGCGGGCCTGCGGCTGGGGCCGGCCCTGGTCCTGCTGTTCGCCGCTGCCGAAGAGTGCTTGCAGGCCCTCTCACCCCAGCGCACTGCCAGCCCGTGGGACCTGCTGGCCGACGTGGTTGGCGTGGTGGTGTTGTGCTGGCTGGCCGATGTCGTGGTCCGGTACCAACGCATGACAAGGAGTGTCTGAATGCGGATCAAGCTGATCGTGCCGCGAATGAGCCTGCGACCCATGGATTCCGAGTACAAGCGGGTGCTCTCGCCCTCGCTGGCCTTGCTGACGGTGGCAGCGCTGACGCCGGCCGGACACGAGGTGAGCATCGCAGACGAAAATGCCGGGGCGTTGAATCTGTGTGATACGCCGGACCTGGTGGGCATTACGGTGAACGTGGATACCTCCACCCGCGCGTATGCCATCGCCGCGCAGTATCGCGAGCGTGGCATCCCGGTGGTGATGGGCGGCATTCATGTTAGTGCGAACCATGACGAGGCGCTGGCGCACGCGGACGCGGTGTGCATTGGCGAGGCGGAGAACCTGTGGGGGCAGATCGTTCGCGATGCAGCGGCCGGCTGCTTGCAGCAGCGGTATCTCGGCGACGAGCCGGCAGACCTGGCTGGCACACCACAGCCCCGGTGGGACCTCATCGACCCGTCGCGCTATCTCTATACCAACGTCGTGTGCGCCAGCCGGGGCTGTCCCTTTGCCTGCGAGTTCTGCTACAACAGTTGCGACTATGTCCATCATCGGTACCGGACCCGGCCCATCGCCCACGTCATCGACGAGATCCGCCGGCTGGGCACCAGACAGGTGATGTTCATCGACGACAATTTCATCGGCAACGTGGCCTGGACGCTGTCGTTTCTGCAGGCCATCCGGCCGCTGGACCTGAAATGGCACGCCGCCGTGTCCGCCAACGTGGGCCTGCACCCGGACCTGTTGGACGAGATGCAGGCCACCGGGTGCCAGAGCCTGTTCATCGGCTTCGAGTCCATTAACCAGGCTTCCATCGAAGGCGCCAGCAAGCGCCAGAATCACGTGGACGAATACGAGGAGCTGATCCGGGCGATACACGCCCGGGGCATCATGGTTAATGCCAGTCTGGTCTTTGGCTTTGACCACGACACACCCAACGTGTTCCAGGATACGTTGGCTTGGCTGGTGCGCAACAAGGTTGAGACCATGACTGCCCACATCCTGACGCCGTATCCCGGCACGTTGCTATACAAGCGGCTCAAAAAAGAGGGGCGTATCGTCGATGAGGATTGGCAGCACTATAACACCGCCCACGTGGTCTATGAGCCCCGGCTCCTGTCGCGGAAAGAGTTGTACGCCGGCTATCTCTGGATGTACGACCAGTTCTATGCCCTGGAGAACATCTTGCGTCGGCTGCCGGAGGACCGAGGCCGTCGGCTGCCGTACCTGCTGTTCAACCTGGGCTATCGCAAGTACGGCAAGGTCACGTCCCAGGTGGCGCGGCTGGGACTCATGAATGCGTTGGGGCGGGTGGCACGCCGCGTGGCGTATGGCATCGAGTAGGCAGGTATAGGGACGCACGGCCGTGCGTCCCTACGGGATTGTCTACAGGTGTCCACGCACGGGCGGGGATAATCGCCCTTACTCTAGCATCATCATCTCTTGGGGAACGTGAATCCACCGGACGTTCACGGAATCGGGCTGGTCGTACACCTCGGGGTGCGCGTAGCTGCCGCGTTCCTCCGCTGGCTTGGGCTCTTCTACCAGCAGGGGGTTGGCCTGGGCCCAGGGATCCTGGCGAACGCCGGTTACCTGCCAGGAGACCTTGAGGCCCGCCGGCCCCCCGGCGATCTTGAAACGGTTGCCGGCAATCTCCTCGGCGACGTACAGGTTGGGCGCCGGGGCGCCGATGGGCGTGAGTTGGTAACGAAAGTCCTGATTCAACGCCTCAAAGTAATCAGGCAGCTCTACCACGGCCTCACCATTCGTGTCCAGCACCACATTGCCGCTGTAGACGTTCATCCGCTCCGGTGACTCGACAAAGGAGTGGTTGAGGTATTGGTTCTCCGGGTCCAGGGGGTGGTCGATCTGAAAGCCGCCGCCGCTCTTGCTCAGGTTCCCATAGATGGTGACGTCCCCCCAGAATTGCGCCGCCGGCCGGGGGGCGGCGGCGCTGTTGGACACCTGCAGCGTAGCATTGCCGGTCGAGTTGTTAAATACCCCCAAGCTGACATAGTTCCCCGTCTCGAACCACCCAGCGTGGCGGTTGCCGTGGCTGACGCCCACCGTCGCGACGCCAGAATTGGTGGACCACGTTTCTCCCACCACGCCCTTGACATTGCCGGTGGTGCTGCTGGCCCAGCCGTACACGCCGGCCGCATTGGCGGTGCTGGTCGTGGCCTCCCCATACACACCGTAGAGGGTGCCTTCCCCGTGTACGCCCACGCCCTCGCCTGGTCGGTCGGATATTGCCAGGAGTCCCTCGTCATAGTAGCTGTGTAGCACCAGCCCAGTGCCGTCCCCGCTCCAGCTCTCGCCAAAGTGGTCGTGGGGACAGGCCAGGCCCTGGGTTGCAGCCGCCTGGTCGGTTGTCGCCCGGTTTTCCGGCGCCGAGGCGCTCAGGCGCTGGCGCGGGGTCAGGGGGGTGAAATCCGTTTCCCCGGGTCCACGTACCGCCACCGCCAGCCAGCGGTCCTGATCGTCCAGAGCCGTCGAGGGGATGGCTCGCACGCTGCCCAGCGAGACGCCGAACGCACTGTCCTGCACCGCCAGGCCCTTTTGGACTTCGGACCACAGTGGGATGCCAGCGGTTTCTACGTCATACAGCGCGAAGGAAAAATCATAAACTCCGTCGGTTACCGGCTGCCCGGCGTCATCGGTCAGGCGGCCGGGGTAGGGAATGGTCACGCCCAATGGGGTTGGCTCCCCCATACCCACAGGAGGCTGCGCGTGGGCGCCGCCGATCAGTTGGGAGCCGATACCCAGGGCCAGCAAGACGGCGCTGGCTGCCAGAACAGTGAGTAGCATTTTCTTGGTGAACATCTTGATCCTCCTTGTGTTTTTACATGTTGCCTGTGAGCTCTCGAATGCTCTGCTGCAAACTCTGCCCTATGGGTGCAGACGTATCACGAGCGGCAGGAAGGTGCAGCAGCAATTCCCAAAAGGCCCGGACTGTCCAATATCGATCAGATGATAGCCTTCGCCGCGAGCGGTGCCGCTCGCGTGCCAGGTCAAACTGGACAGGCGGTAGCTCCCGCCCGCGGCCGTCCCCTGTTCGACGGTATACCAGGCAAGTGGGTCATGCCCGCCGGACTGGGCCAGCGTGGTGCTAACCAGCAATAGGGTGGCCAGGGTCACCAGCGCAGCAGCCAGCAAGATCAACCGGCGGTTGTAGATCGTCTTTGACAGGTTCATGGGTCTCCTCCGTTAGTCAATCAGCAGTGATATCGCATTTGCAGAAACCAGCAACTCGCGATCCTTACATACGCACCTCCTTGCTTTCGTCTGACGGTTCATCGTTTCTCTCTGCTCAGTATCATAAATGATTTTTCGTAGCCCAGCGCGCTGGTAGAGCGTCATTTGAATCTGCGCGTGGAGTTGATGTGGTTGCCAAGTGGGGCCAAATATGGTCTACTAGTCTGGACGTCGTCCCTCGGGGACGAAAAACAGGCTGGGAGGCCACCGAATGTCCCTTTGCCTTTCGCGTCCCTGGCGTAAGCTGAGACAGTGGTTGCCCCTGGGAGCCCACTGGCAGGAGCCCCAC